>NYTF01000086.1 GCA_002683355.1 Paracoccaceae bacterium
AAGTAATACGTAGTTTATAACCGGATGTGCTGACGAGCATAAAATTTAACTTTAATGGAACATTAAACTCAGCGAGAACTTGGTAAAAAGGTGTTTTTCTTTCAACTTTTTGTATTTTACCGTAGGGTTATATTAATTGTTTAGTTTTCAAAAAGTTTTATCAGGTTTAAACTGGATTTTTAGTTTTTTTGCACCATTTGTAAGTTACCAGAAATATACTAAGGAGAAATTGGTGAATATTCATAATAAAGATGTTGATGTTGAGTCAGATTCTTTAGAAGAGTTCGGTGGTGGTGCGAAGGAAAGATCTAGTCATTTGGAGAGACAATACGATCCCTCGTTTAAAGCCACTAACGAGTATATCGAAACTTTACCTGATCTTCAAAATGGTCCAGCAAGTTTAATTAAAGGTGTCAATAAACAGATACAGCATGTTGGCGTATCAAATTTTAAATTACCGATAAAGTATAAAACTAGAGATGGTTCCGAATTACTAATTGAAACGTCAGTTACAGGGTCTGTGTCATTGGATGCTAATAAAAAGGGCATTAATATGAGCAGGATTATGCGATCTTTTTATAAGCATGCAGACAGTCAATTTAATTTTGATGTAATAGAAGCGGCATTAGATGATTATAAGTCTGATTTAGACAGTATTGATGCTAGAATACTAATGAAATTTTCATTTCCAATGAAAAAAAAATCTCTTCGCTCGAATTTAGAAGGNTTCCAGTATTATAATATTGCACTAGAGCTAGTTGATAATGATAGTGCCAGATCAAAAATCATTCATGTTGATTATGTTTATTCTTCAACTTGTCCGTGTTCCCTTGAATTGTCGGAGCACGCAAGATCTGAGAGGTCTCAGCTCGCAACTCCTCATTCTCAGAGATCTGTCGCGCGGATTTCTGCATTGATAGATCCGACTAAGTCTATTTGGGTAGAAGATATAATTGAGCTTTGTAGAAAAGCTGTGCCAACAGAAACNCAAGTAATGGTTAAACGTGAAGACGAACAAGCTTTTGCTGAGTTAAACGCCGCCAATCCAATTTTTGTTGAAGATGCTGCGCGTTTATTTTGTAAGAAGCTAGAAAGCCACTCAGCAATTACCGATTTTAGAATAGTAGTTAATCATCAAGAAAGTTTGCATAGTCATGATGCTGTGTCGGTCTTAACCAGTGGTCCTACTTTCGCGCAAACCGGCCTCGAACCAAACCTATTTCAGTCTCTGTATCATACTGGTTAAAAGATACATGCGACGGCCCTTTTAAACCTTTTTAGAATTTAACTGGATTATATTCAAATAGTTAGCTATCAATAATAAAAGAAAAAAGTGGGAATATATGGAGAAACAAGATTATAAGTTAACTGCTTTAGATCCAGTTTGGTCTCAAATTAAGGATGATGCGCAGGAAATGGTTACAAATGAACCATTGATGGCTAGTGTAGCTCATATATCAATTTTAAATCATAATTCATTAGATCAGGCTTTAGCTTTTAGGCTCTCTAGTAAAATAAAGTCGACGGAGATATCAGAAGAACTCTTAATGAGAGTGTTCTCTGATGCTTATTTAGATNATCCTGAAATTGTNCAATCTGCNAGAGCAGATTTCATTGCGTTTTATGAGAGGGATCCTGCATGTAATAAATTTTTGCAGCCATTTCTATATTATAAGGGGTTTCAAGCAGTTCAGAGTTATAGGGTTGCAAGTTGGTTATGGAGAAATAATCGAAATGACCTCGCCTATTTTATCCAGACAAGGTGTTCGGAGATTTATGGTATTGATATTCATCCAGCAGCAGTGATTGGTAAAGGGTTAATGATTGATCATGCCCACTCAATCGTTATCGGTGAAACGGCTGTTATTGGTGATAATGTATCAATGCTCCATTCGGTAACCCTTGGTGGTACTGGAAAAAATGAAAAAGACAGACATCCAAAAGTAGGAGATGGTGTATTAATTGGTGCAGGCGCAAAAGTATTAGGAAATATAGCGATTGGTAATTGTAGTCGTATAGCTGCTGGGTCTGTTGTTTTAAAAGACGTACCTCCTCCTTGCAAAACGGTAGCAGGTGTACCAGCAAAAATTGTTGGTGAAGCTGGATGTGACCAGCCATCACTTACGATGGATCAATTGATAAGGGAAAAGCTTAGCTAATTTTGACCANTGGTTTAAACTAAAAGTAATCCTGGATTTTCCAAATTATATGCTATTCTTTCTAAAAACTTAGCNCCGATTGCTCCATCTATCATCCGATGATCTGCCGATAACGTCACAGAGACTATTGATTCAACTTTTATTGAACCATCCTCTTTTGCAACGGGAGTCTTAATTACGGCTCCAACGGCCAAAATTGAACCATGTGGAGGATTAATAACAGCATCAAAATTTTTGATACCCATCATTCCAAGGCTAGAAATCGAAAAGCTTCCGCCTTGGTATTCGTTAGGTAANAATTTTTTTTGACGCGCTCGCTCAGCTAAAGTTTTCATTTCAATCGAAATTTCTTGTAATGATTTCTTTTCCACATCTAAAAGAACTGGTGTTAGTAGCCCTCCATCCACTGCAACTGCTACAGCAATGTCTGAAGCAGTGAATGACAGTATTTGATCCTCTGCCCAAATTACATTGCACGTAGGCACGGATTGTAATGCCATTGCACAAGCTTTAATTATAAAGTCATTTATTGATATTTTGATATTTTGATCTTTTAAGCCCTCATTCATTTGAGATCTAATATTTATCAACGAATCCATATTAATATCTCTTCTCAGATAGTAATGTGGAATATTTTGCTTAGCTGATGTTAGTCTTGAAACTATCGTTTTTCGCATTCCATCTATTTCAATAACTTTAAATTCTCTTTTGGAATAAATAGCTGGGATATTACTTTTATTAGCTTTGTCTGTTGTGGTTACAATTTGATTTANCTTGTTGGGTTCCAGATCTAAGCTTTGCGTACCAAATTTTTCAAGNTCGGATTTTATAATTCGCCCTCGAGGTCCTGAACCCTTTATTTGACTTAAATCAATATTTTTCTTTGCTGCTATTTTTCGTGCTAATGGCGTTGCAAAAATGCGGATCGATGCGCCCTCGTTATTAGAATTTTTAATTTCATTTTTATTTTCTACGACTTCTACAGCATTTTTACTGACAGCTATATCTAAAGGGGCCTTTTCCTTGTCTTTCCCTTGGTTTGAAACCTTTTCATCAACATCGTCACTCTGTATCTTAGCTATTGGAGAGTTTACGGGAATATCTGTTTGACCTTCTTTAGCTAATAATTCTAGTATCTGACCTTCTTCCACCGCTTCAAATTCCATTATAGCCTTATCTGTTTCGATTTCCGCTAATAAGTCACCAGCTTTTACCAAATCGCCTTTTTTAACCAACCATTTTGCTAAAGTTCCAACTTCCATCGTAGGTGATAGCGCAGGCATTAAGACATCAATCTTCATTATTGAATTCCATCTTTGTATGTAACCTTTTGGGCAGCCTCAACAATTTCTTTAACAGTAATCAAAGACAATTTCTCTAAATTTGCGGCATAAGGCATTGGTATGTCTTTACCAGTACAATTTAAAATCGGGGCATCTAAATAATCAAAAGCTTTCTCAACTAACATTGCTGAAATGTAATTACCAATTGATCCAATCGGAAAACCTTCTTCAATGGTTACACACCGATTTGTTTTTTTGACAGAGTTTATAATTGCCTCGGTGTCCATTGGGCGTAAGCTTCTTAAATCTATTACCTCAGCATTTATACCGATGTTATCTAACTCCTCCGCAGCTTTTAATGTATGTTCTACTCCGATTCCAAAGCTTACTAATGTTACATCAGAGCCTTCACGTCGTATTTTTGCTTTTCCAATTTGTACGATATGATCACTTTCTTCGTTTGTTATAAATTTTTTATTATACAATATTTCGTTTTCTAAAAAAATTACCGGATTTGGATCTCTTATCGCTGACTTTAATAATCCTTTTGCATCATCTGCGGAGTANGGCGCGCATACTTTCAGTCCTGGAATATGCGAAAACCAAGCTGCAAAGTCTTGGCTATGTTGTGCGCCTACACGTGATGCTGCACCATTGGGCCCTCTGAAGACTATTTGTGCACCCATCTGCCCTCCAGACATATACAGTGTTTTTGCTGCAGAATTAATAATTTGATCCATTGCTTGTAACGCAAAATTAAATGTCATGAATTCTACTATTGGTTTTAAACCACCAAATGCGGCCCCAATTGCTAATCCGGTGAAGCCATGTTCTGTGATCGGTGTATCTATCACTCTTTCTGCTCCAAACTCATCTAAAAGGCCTTGGCTCACTTTGTACGCGCCTTGATATTGCGCCACTTCCTCACCCATTAAAAATACATGTTTGTCTGAACGCATTTCCTCTGCCATAGCATCTCGTAAGGCTTCACGAACTGTAATTTCTACATTTTTTGTGCTAACATTTTTTGAATCTTTTGTCTTCGAAGATACTTCCTGAACTAATTCATTTTGAACACGTAGGTTCTTAGTTTGATTTCCGGCTTGTTTTTCTTCATTTACGCTATCATCAGTTTCTTCACTAAATAGTGCTATCGGTGAGTTAACTAATACGGCAGTAGTGCCTTCTAAAACTAAGAGTTTAGAGATTTTTCCATCTTGATAAGACTCTAATTCCATTATCGCTTTATCTGTTTCAATTTCTGCAATAACGTCACCTGCTTTTACAATATCACCTTCCTTAACCAGCCATTTTGCAATTGCTCCTTCTTCCATAGTGGGGGAAAGGGCTGGCATTAAGATTTGCACTGTCATCGTTCTACCTCCCTATAAACATCGGTCCATAATTCACTTGGATCTGGCTCTGATGATTGCTGGGCAAATTCAGCCGCTTCAATTATCAATTTTTTAATTTCGTTATCAATTAATTTTAATTCTTCATCAGAAGCATATTTTTTAGTTAAGATGATATTCCTTACCAGGTCGATTGGATCTTGCTCTTCTTTAATTTTGTTTACTTCTTGTCTGGTTCTATATCTAGCAGGATCCGACATGGAGTGTCCCCGATAACGATATGTTTTCATTTCTAGGATATAGGGTCCTTTTCCGCTGCGACAGTGCTCAACCGCCTTTAATCCAGCTTTTTTTACAGACTGAACATCCATTCCATCTACCAGTTCGCCCGGAATATCAAATGCCGCACCTCGAGTGTATAAGTCAGGAGTAGCAGAGGATCGCTTCATTGAGGTCCCCATTGCGTATTGATTGTTCTCAATAACAAAAATAACTGGCAGCTTCCAAAGACTTGCCATGTTAAAGGTTTCGTAAACCTGGCCTTGGTTTGCGGCCCCATCACCAAAATATGTAAAGCTTACATTGCCATTTTTTTTATACAAATTTGAAAATGCTAACCCAGCTCCTATCGGGACTTGAGCAGCAACAATTCCATGGCCTCCATAGAACTCCTTTTCCTTAGAAAACATGTGCATTGAGCCACCTTTGCCCTTAGAATACCCATCTATTCTGCCAGTTAACTCTGCCATAACACCCTTGGGGCTCATGCCACAGGCGAGCATGTGGCCGTGATCTCGATAGGAGGTAATCCTCTGATCGCCTGTCTTAGCTGCAGCTTCCAAGCCAACCACAACTGCCTCTTGTCCAATATATAGATGGCAAAAGCCACCTATAAGCCCCATGCCATAAAGTTGCCCTGCTTTTTCTTCAAAACGCCTTATAGTTTGCATATCTTTATAAAATGCAAGAATTTCATTCGCAATTTTTGTTTTTTTCTTTGTCATATCTTCACAATTTTTTTTAATATTTAAATAATAGTTTAATATTAAACTAATTATATAATATTTAACTAGAAAATGATACTAAATAATTTAATCTAAGATTATTTCGTCTGGACGAGCTAATCCCAAGACCTTACGAGCCCGCTCATCTAGCAAATCTAAGTCAAGAAAATTATCCGATAGCCTTAGTGTTTTATTTTCCATTTCGAAAACTTTAACCTGAAGTGTATCTAAGTATTTTTCTAATTCGATTGCTTGTGCATTTGCTTGTATTCGACGAAATAAGCCATGATTTCCTTGAATAGCACTAAAAGCAAAGTACGCTGCTAAAAAGAATGCAATCGTCAGATAAAAAATACCTCCTATTGCTGGTGTAGTACTGGATAATTTCAATTCGCTACCTCGGTAAACTAATCTTATGTTAGTTTTACCGAATCATTGCATAAGTGATTCGCTTTGTGAATCCCTAAAACGAATCATTATAGAAAAATTTTAATATAATTATTATAATTTAGAGGTTTACGCCTTACTTTTATATATATCGATTAACTTATTCAACATTTCGAGGGCTTCAGGGTAACTCCGCTGAAAACTATTTCGTCCAATAATTGATCCATTTCCCCCTCCATCTCTAATAGCACGGGCATCGTCATAAACACTATCTGTTCCTTTTTTTGACCCGCCCGAAAATACCACAATTCTTCTACCTCCAAGAGCAGAATTCATGACATCCGCCACTCTTTTGGCTTGTGTTGAGATGTCGATATTATGATCTTCATAAACTTTTTTAGCTTCTGCTAATGACAAATGATCGGTGGATAATTTTACTTTAATTATATGAGCGCCTAAAAGCGCAGCAATCTGAGCTGCATAAGACGAAATATCTGCAGCTGTTTCACCATCTTTATCTAGAGCTTCACCCCTTGGATATGACCAAATAACAGTTGGTATTCCTTTGGCCGCAGCTTCTTCCCTCATTGCTGAGATTTCTGAAAACATATCTAATGCCATTGACGAACCCGGGTAAATGGTGAAGCCAATCGCTGAGCAACCCAATCTTAATGCATCATCAACACATGCGGTTATTGCCTGTGTTTTTGGGGTTTTGGATGGAATTAATGAATTGGCCGAGTTTACTTTTAAAATAGTGGGTATTTGCCCTGCAAACGTGTCGGCTCCAGCTTCGATCATCCCGAGTGGGGCAGCAAACGCATTCAACCCTGCGTTAATAGCAAGTTTGAAATGATAGTGAGGATCATATCCTGCTGGATTAGGAGCAAATGATCTGGCAGGACCATGCTCAAAACCTTGATCAACAGGTAAAATAATCATCTTACCTGTTCCTCCCAATTTACCATTCATTAAAATCCGACATAAGTTTCCTTTTACTCCAGGATTATCTGTCTCATAATATTGAAGAATTTTTTGAACTGCCCGTGTGGCTTTCATAATGTAAGTCCTTTCAATAACTTTGTGCTATATTTTAGTTCAAGTAATACAAGTGCGCAAATTAATTAATTAATGCTTCAATTGCGGGTAGTTTTTTCCCCTCAATCCATTCTAAAAAAGCGCCACCGGCCGTAGAAATATATGAGAATTTTGATTCTGATCTGGTTGATTTTAATGCGGATATTGTATCTCCACCACCTGCAACACTGATTAATTTACCTTTTTGAGTTAATTGAGAGACAAATGTTGCAACATCATCGGTTGCTTTGTTAAATGGATATACCTCAAAAGCGCCCATTGGACCATTCCAGATAAGAGTTTGAGATCTATTTATAGCCTGTTTAATATTATTTACGGTCTTTGGACCAATATCTAAGATCATTTGGTTTTCTGGACATTTTGTTGCCTCAAAAAGCTCCCAGGGGACGTCACGTTTTAATGATCTTGCCACAATAACATCAGATGGAAGTATCAACTGACAACTTTCTTTCTGAGCGAGCTTACGTATTTTATCTGCAGTCTCTAAAAGGTTTTGTTCAAAAATACTTTTTCCAATATTGTGGCCCTGAGCTCTCAAAAAAGTATTTGCCATTCCGCCAGTAATAACAAGGGTATCAACTTTCTTTATTAGATTCATTAGTAGATCTATCTTAGTCGAAACCTTAGATCCTCCAACTATTGCGATAACTGGGCCTTTAGGTTTGCTCAGTATCTCTTCAAGATTCAACAACTCGGCTTCCATTAGGCAACCAACACAATTTGGTAACAAGTTTGCGATACCTACGGTGGATGCATGCGCCCGATGGGCTGTTGAAAATGCATCATTACAGTAGACATCGCCAATTTCAGCCAGTTTCTTTGCTAAAACTGGGTCATTATTGGTCTCTCCAGTCCTAAATCGGATATTTTCCAGTAGCATTATTTGACCAATTTTAAGAGATTTTGACTGTTTTATGATAGTTTCAATTTCATCTACGTCGGTAAATACTATGTTTTGCCCTAGATGTTCAGTTAGGCATGGAATTAAATGTTTTAGGGAGTATTTATCGTCTTTAACTGCGCCTGGCCGGCCAAAATGTGATATCATTATGGGTATTCCGTTAGCAGCAATAATCTTCTGAATTGTTGGAACAATGCGTTCAATTCGTGTTGCATCTCCTACATCATTGCCATTCATTGGTACATTAATATCTACTCGGGTTAATACCCTCTTGCCATTCAGATTTCGTTGGTCAAGATTTTTCCAGGTCATTAAATTCTCAATTTATAATTTAATATTTGATTGTAATATTGGCTATGATAACTTAGCCATGGCCAAAGCCGTATCGACCATTCGACAAGAAAAACCCCACTCATTATCATACCACGCTAGAATTCTAATTAGTCGGTCACCAATAACTTTTGTTTGATCTGGTGCGAAGTTAGCCGAATGAGTATCATGATTGAAATCTATCGAAACTTTTGCTTCAGGGTCATAATCAATAATACCATTCATTTCGTTCGCAGATGAAATTTTCATGATATTATTAACTTCTTCAATAGTTGTATCTCGTGTTGACGTAAAAGTTAAGTCAACTGCCGAAACATTTGGTGTTGGTACTCTTAGTGCGGATCCGTCTAATTTTCCACTTAGTTCTGGCAAAACTGCACCAATTGCTTTTGCTGCGCCTGTAGAAGTAGGAATAATTGATAAAGCTGCTGCTCTAGCTCGATACAAATTTGAATGTCTTCTATCCAATGTTGGCTGGTCACCTGTGTAGGAATGTATGGTTGTCATAATGCCATGTTCAATGCCCAAGTTATCATTTAAAACCTTCGCAACTGGTGCTAAACAATTGGTGGTGCAGGAGGCATTCGATACAATTGTATCTGCTGACGTTATTTTTGAATGATTAACACCATAAACTATTGTTTTGTCTACATTATCTCCAGGGGCAGAAATCAGAACCTTAGGTGCTCCTTGCTTAATATGTTGTAAAGCTCCCTCCCGTGATTTAAATTTTCCCGAACATTCCAAAAGAATATCAATGCCAGACCAATCTAGATCTGTAGGATCATAGCTAGAAAATACTTTTATGGGACCTCGTCCAACATCCATTGTATCTTCATGGATCTTTATTTCATTTTTGAAGCGCCCATGAACACTATCATATTTTAATAAGTGAGCATTTGTTTCAATTGGACCTGTTGCATTTATCTTTATAACTTCTACGTCATCGCGTTTATTTTCTATAATAGATGCTAATGTGCATCTACCTATCCTACCCATTCCATTGATCCCAATTTTAATACCCATTATTGAGTTCTCCTAGTGTGAAAAGTATTTATTCAAATTTATTATATCTGTTTATTTGTTAATAATCTTATTTTTTCAAAAGCATCTTAACAGCATTTACCGCAGAATCTTTAGTAATTGAAAATTCTTCATAAAGGTCTTTGGCAGGAGCAGATGCCCCAAAATCTGTCATTCCAATAAATAGAGATTTTTTGTGCGATCCTCTTTCGCCAGATAGCCATCGATCCCAACCCATCCTAGAGCCAGCTTCAATAGCAACTCTCACAGGGCCTGCTGGTAATACTTTTCTTCGATAAGAATCTGACTGTTTTTCAAATAACACCCAGCAAGGCATTGATACCACTCTTGTTCCAATTCCTTGGCTTTCTAAAATTTCTGCGGCCTCCAGCGCTATTTGTACTTCAGAACCGGTAGCAATTAAAATTGCGCGCCGCTTTCCTGTCGCTTCTGATAAAATGTATGCTCCAAAGGATGTTAAATTTTTATTCGTATGATTTAATCTTACTGTAGGTAAACTTTGGCGAGTTAGGGACAAAACAGAAGGGGTTGATTTTTCAGTTAAAGCTAATTCCCAACTTTCAATTGTCTCGATAGTGTCTGCAGGCCTAAAAACAAGTGTATTTGGGGTTGCTCGGCTTATCGACAAATGCTCAACAGGTTGATGAGTTGGTCCGTCTTCACCTAAGCCAATGCTATCATGGGTCATTACATAAACTACTGGTATTTGCATCAAGGCTGAGAGCCTCATTGAGGGTCTAGCGTAATCTGTAAAACACATAAAAGTTCCAGAGTAAGGCCTTAGACCTCCATGGTTAGCCATTCCGTTCATTGCAGCAGCCATTCCATGCTCTCTAATCCCATAATAAATATAACGACCACTTCTGTTTTCAGGTGAGAATATTCCAAGATCTTCAGTTTTAGTATTATTAGATCCTGTTAAATCTGCAGATCCACCTACGGTTTCAGGCATGATGGGATTCACAACTTTTAAAACTAATTCTGAGGATTTTCGCGTAGCTAAAGAAGGTTGATTCTCAGAGGTTTCTTTTTTTAACCGTCTTAAGGTTCGTTGCAATGTTATCGGTGTTTCTCGATCAAATGCTCTATTAAATTCTTTTTGTTTTTTAATGGATAATTGTTTAAATGAATTGCACCAATTGTTAAATTGGTAATTTCCTTTTTTACCAATTTCTTCCCATGCTAACTTTATATTTTGGGGAACTTCAAAAGCTGGATGTCTCCATCCATATGTCTTTTTTGCGCTTTCAATTAAATCTGGATCAGTTAATGCGCCATGTCCTTTTGAGGTGTCTTGAGCAGAAGTTCCTAAAGCGATGTTGGTTTTACAGGCAATCATGGTAGGTTTAAGCGTTTTTTTAGCAGCGGCTAGCGCCTGATCGATATCTATTGGGCTATGTCCATCAATTTCATAAACGTCCCAACCACTAGCTCGAAATCTTGTGGCTTGGTCTGTTTTATCAGATATTCCTACAGATCCATCTATCGTAATATTATTATTGTCCCAAAGCAAAATAAGTTTTGACAATTCTTGCTTACCAGCTAAAGCGATCGCCTCCTGACTTACTCCTTCCATTAGACAACCATCTCCTGCAAAAACAAAAGTATGGTGGTCAATAATTCGTTTACCATATTTTGCTCTAAGTATTTCTTCTGCAATAGCAAAGCCAACAGCTGATGCTACCCCTTGACCAAGCGGGCCCGTAGTTGTTTCAATTCCTCTTGCATGACCAAATTCAGGGTGGCCAGCTGTTTTAGCATTTAATTGTCTAAATTTTTTTATCTCTTCAATTGTTATGTCTTCATAACCAGTCAAATATAGTAGTGAATATAAAAGCATAGAAGCATGGCCTGCAGATAGAATAAACCTATCTCGGTCTGGCCAGTCAGGATTTGTTGCATCAAATTTGAGATGTTTTTCAAAAAGGACAGTGGCAACATCCGCCATTCCAATTGGAGCTCCGGAATGGCCAGAATTTGCTTTTGCGACAGCGTCTAATGTTAAAGTACGGATAGCGCATGATTTGTTCCAGTGTTCTGAATAATCCTGTCGAAGTTTATTGATGTCCATGCTTCCCCCCAAAGAAACAAGTTGAGTCTAACTCGTGATAACAGCAAGACGGCAAAGGGTACAACCAATCAAATTACAAAATATCAAGAAATTTAAAAAAAATAACGTTAACTTTTCCATTTTGTCGTTTTGCACGTTAGCATGGGTATAAATTTCGATTCGCAAATAAATAATAGATGGATAGCAAAATTATGAATGATATTGTAGATTTTGAAATGAGAATATCCAGTTCAATGGATAGAATATTGAAGGTTCTTGAAAAGCCTAAAGCAACTAATCATGGAGATACCATTCCCAAACATGAGGTCTCCCATTTTGAAAAAATAATCGCAAGCTTGGAAGTGGAAAAAAAAGAAACATCTATGAAGTTGCAATCTGCACTCGAAGCTATCGAAGTGGCTAACCAAAAAATCGAGCATCTTTCAGCTTCAATTGAACGGGAGAGGTTGGAGCTTACTAACCGAAACGAAGAAATTAAAGAAATTACCATAGAAATGGATGAGTTAAAGAAATCTCGGCAAAGTCAAGTAGATGAAATGGATTCAATAATAGCTGAACTCGAGCCATTGTTGCAAAATACAGGAGAAGCAAATGCCTAATGTTGTGATAACAGTGGGAGGGCGACAATTTGAAGTTGCATGTCAAGATGGTGAAGAAAGTTTTTTAGAGGCCGCTGCAAGGGTTTTAGACGATGAAGCAAAGTTATTAACTGACCAAGTTGGTCGGTTAACTGAAAGTAGAATGTTATTAATGGTGGGCTTGATGTTAGCTGATAAAACGGTTGCTCTGGAAGAAGCAGCTAGTGATGCAAAAAAACAATTAGAAGATGCTAGGACAGCAGCAAGAGTGGCTGCATCCACGCCACCTGAGCGGGTAGAAGTCGCAGTAATACCGCCTAAGATTGTCGATACATTTGCTGAGATAGCTGCGAGAGCAGAGGCATTGGCAGAAAAAGCAGAACAAGCTTAAATTACAACTTTTGGAAAGAACATTTTTTAGCGTTATTCAGTGTTTGCTTCTCTAATTTTAGATGCAGCATCTTTATCATAGGAAATATTTTCTGACTCAAAAAGAGTGTCTAACTCGCCAGACATTGTCATTTCAGTGATAATATCGCAGCCACCAACAAACTCACCTTTTACATAAAGTTGAGGTATTGTTGGCCAATCAGAAAAATCCTTTATACCTTGCCTTAAATCTGCATTTTCTAAAACATTTACATCTTTGAAGTCGACTGCCATATAATTCAGAACGCCAGCAATACGCGATGAAAACCCGCACTGTGGCATGGTGGACGTACCTTTCATAAAGAGCACGACATCGTTTTCTGTGATATGTGATTTAATTTGGATTGAAGAGTCTGACATTTTTAAATCCTATCAAAATTATTGCAATACTTGTAGTAAACTTATTATACATCTAATATATTAAAATTTTCTTACAAGTGTTTTTAATAATTCATTTAAATTATAAAATTTTTGGAGATAGTTAGGGCACTTTCGTAGTTAATGCTAAGGCATGCAGTTCACCATTTGCGCCATCCATTTTACCTTTAAGAGCGGCATATACTGCCCTTTGTTGTTGAACTCTATTCTGCCCACGAAAGCTTTCATCTGTAACTTCTGCAGCATAGTGGTTACCATCCCCGGCAAGGTCGGTAATTAAAACCTCTGCATTTGGAAAAGTTAGTTTTATTAGTGTTTCAATCTCTATTGCGCTCATCGCCACTTTATTATTCCTTTCCACTTTTTATTAATCTTCAAGTGATGTTGGCTTATCACTCGAGGGCTTTAGGTAGGCTGGTAGTGTAACATATTTTTAATTCTTCTAAGTTTGCTGAAGACTTTCCTAATTTAATCGATTCACCTCCAAAACTACCAATTATCCTGGCCTCTACACCAGTTGATGAAGCACGGTTGCATAATAGAGTGGCTTCAGATGTTGGCATCGAGACCAAGTAGCGACCTTGCCCTTCTCCAAAGTACCAAGCAATTTCTTGATCCTCAATACTTACTCCAAGATTTGCTTCCATTGACATTTTAAACGCCCCGAGAGCTAGCCCACCGTCTCCTAAATCTTTACATGATGTGATTATATCTTCATTTTCCAGAATAAATTCTCCATTTAGTTTTTCTTTTTTCAAATCAGTAAAGGGCGGTTTTCCAGTGGTTTCTTGATATGTTTCGCTTATGATTGCAGATTGATCAAGGTGCTCACTAGCACCACCTATCAAAATTAAAATATCACCAAGTCCTGCAGGCCCGTCAATCATTTTCTCAAGGTTGTTTAGCAAGCCAACTGCACCGATAGTAGGGGTTGGTAAGATTGGTTTGCCGTCTGTTTCATTATACAAAGATACATTACCAGATACGATCGGCATGTCTAATATTTCGCAAGCTTTGGAAATCCCCTTAATACAGCCCACGAACTGACCCATTATATCTGGTTTTTCTGGATTTCCAAAGTTTAGATTATCTGTAGCACCCAATGGTTTTGATCCTACAGATATCAAATTTCTGTAGGCCTCAGCAACAGCCTGTTTGCCACCCTCAAATGGATCAGCTTTGCAATACCTTGGGTTGACGTGTGAAGTAAACGCAAGAGCCTTATTTGTGCCATGAACCCGCACTATGCCTGCTCCAAAGCCAGGTCTTTTTACTGTATCCGCCATTACCATATGATCATATTGTTCAAATACCCATTTTTTTGATGCAAAATTCGGTGAAGACAATAAAACTTTCAATGCTTCAATAGGTTCCATTTCTAGGGTTTGTTTTTTAGCCGGTGCAAATATTTTATTCTCGATATAGTCTCTATCATACTCAGGAGCATTACCCGATAAGGCTTTTAAGGGTAAATTGGCTTTAATTTTACCATTGTGCCAAACTTCAAATTTGTCCTCTGCAATCGTTTCTCCAACA
>NYTF01000019.1 GCA_002683355.1 Paracoccaceae bacterium
TCACCATTATTTGAGTATGCGCCAAATACTTTAGCTTTTGTTACGGTAGTAGGCGCTACATCTGCATTTATTGCGGCGACAATTGGTTTGGTGCAAAATGATATAAAAAGAGTTATAGCATATTCAACGATGTCTCAATTGGGGTATATGTTTGCTGCAGCTGGCGTTGGAGCTTATCAGGCTGCAATGTTTCATTTGTTCACACATGCATTTTTTAAAGCTATGCTATTTTTAGGAGCGGGTTCTGTCATACACGCCATGCATCATGAACAAGATATGCGTAATTATGGCGCCCTAAGAAAAAAAATCCCGTATACTTTTTTCGCAATGATCGTTGGAACACTGGCTATTACAGGTGTTGGAGTGCCATTGACACACTATGGGTTTGCAGGCTTTTTATCAAAAGATGCAATTATCGAAAGTACTTTTGCAGCTCATACTCTTGTCGGTAATTATGCGTTTTGGTTGTTAGTAATTGCGGCAGCAATGACAAGCTTTTATTCGTGGCGTTTAATATTTTTAACTTTTTATGGCACGGCTCGTGGTGATGAGGAAAAGCACAAACATGCACATGAGAGTCCAATAATCATGATTTTACCCTTAGCTTTCTTAGCCATTGGATCAATTCTCGCAGGTATGATCTGGTTCGAAGATTTTTTTGGGCATCACTACAAGGAGTTTTTTGGCTCAGCAATTTATATGGGATCAAAAAACCATGTGATAGAACACGCACATCATTTAGATAATTGGGTCAAGGTTTCTCCCTTTGTGGCAATGTGTTTTGGCTTCATTCTTAGCTGGCTATTTTATATAAAATATCCAAGTTGGCCGCTGAGGTTAGCAAATACCTTTCAACCGTTACATGCGTTACTTTACAATAAATACTATTTTGATGAAGCTTATAATTTTATTTTCACCAAGGGGGCGAAAGCTCTTGGAAGAATACTTTGGAAAAGCAGTGATGGTAAAATTATTGATGGGGCTTTAAACAGTTTAGCTCTACGCTTAATTCCCTTTATTACAAAGTTGTCAGGAAAAGCACAATCTGGCTTTCTATATCACTACGCATTCGCAATGTTTATTGGATTAGGTTTTTTGCTTAGTTGGTTTGTAATTAGAGGCGTTAATTAATGAATAATATCCTTTCAATAGCCACTTTTATTCCACTAGTAGCTGCGGTTATCATGGGAGTGTTGTTGCGAGGAGATGATAAATCTGCGCAAATCAGCGCTAAGTGGCTTGCTTTGACTGCTACTCTTGCAACCTTGCTTATTTCATTGGCAATCCTTTTTGGATTTGATCCCAAAAATACTAATTTTCAATTTGTTGAAGAGCATAACTGGCTCTTGGGAATGAATTATAAAATGGGTGTAGATGGCATAAGTGTGCTGTTTGTCATGTTGACCACTTTCTTGATGCCGATTGTAATTGGTGCTTGTTGGAATGTTTCGCATCGAACCAAAGAATATATGATGGCATTTTTAATTCTTGAAACATTAATGTTAGGTGTTTTTTGTGCATTAGATTTAGTTTTATTTTATTTATTTTTTGAAGGTGGTCTAATTCCAATGTTTTTAATTGTTGGAATTTGGGGTGGTAAAAATCGCATTTATGCATCCTTTAAGTTCTTTTTATATACGTTACTCGGATCAGTTCTAATGCTCGTTGCCATCTTATATATGTGGATTGTTTCTGGAACCACAGACATGGTTCAATTATTAAATTATGAATTTTCCATATCTCCTTTTAACATACTCGGGTTTGAGATAACTGGGGGTGCCCAAACAATGTTGTGGTTGGCATTTTTTGCTTCTTTTGCCGTAAAAATGCCAATGTGGCCAGTGCATACATGGTTGCCTGATGCGCATGTCCAAGCGCCAACTGCTGGATCAGTCGTGCTCGCAGCAATTTTATTAAAAATGGGTGGATATGGGTTTTTAAGATTTAGTTTGCCCATGTTTCCAATTGCTTCAGAATTGATGATGGATTTTGTTTTATGGCTGTCTGTTATCGCAATTATATATACATCCCTAGTGGCCATGGTCCAAGAGGATATGAAGAAATTAATAGCGTATTCGTCTGTGGCTCACATGGGTTACGTAACCATGGGTATATTTACTTTAAATCAACAGGGGATCGATGGAGCTATTTTTCAAATGATTAGCCACGGTTTTATATCAGGGGCTCTATTTTTAATCGTTGGTGTAATCTATGACCGCATCCATACACGAGAAATCGATGCTTATGGTGGACTAGTTAACCGAATGCCTGCATACGCATTGATCTTTATGCTTTTCACAATGGCAAATGTTGGGTTGCCTGGTACAAGTGGTTTTGTTGGTGAGTTGCTCACTTTAATAGGGGTCTTTCAGGTTAATACTTGGGTCGCGGTGTTTGCTACATTAGGAGTAGTGTTATCTGCCGCTTATGCTTTATGGCTTTATAGACGAGTTATGTTTGGTGATTTAATAAAAGCTAGTTTAAAAAGTATAACTGATTTAGATAGACGCGAGCGGTTATTGTTTACACCATTAATTTTAGCAACATTAATTTTTGGGATTTATCCAAGCTTCATAATTGATATTATTGGTCCTTCTGTTGAGGCTTTAATTGAAAGTATTGAGATATCTAAATCTCTACAGCTTGTAGAAAATTAAGGATGTGTGCTGATGTTAGTTGATAGCTTGACAATAATTTTTTCAGAACTTGCTTTAATTGTTTATATATTAGCGGGATTGATGTTCGCTGTTTACACCAAGAAAGATCAGCTAACGTCTAAATTGATTTGGATTACAGCTATATTTATGTTGGCACTTGGTGCTTTTATTTTATTATTTGGCTCCGATAAATCTGCGGCTTTTGGAGGAGCATTTATTGATGATGGATTCGCTAGATATGCAAAAATTTTGATTCTATGGTCTTCAGCAGT
Organism: Paracoccaceae bacterium; assembly: GCA_002683355.1. Taxonomy (GTDB): domain Bacteria; phylum Pseudomonadota; class Alphaproteobacteria; order Rhodobacterales; family Rhodobacteraceae. Next base: position 2,930 of record NYTF01000019.1, read on the forward strand.
GATATTAATTATAAGCAGAGATTATCTCTCAAAAAATAATTTACTTAAATTTGAATATCCACTGCTTATTGGCTTGGCAGTTGTTGGAATGATGATGATGGTTTCAGCTGGGGATTTAATGTCTCTTTACATGGGTATTGAATTACAATCTTTGGCTCTTTACGTGATTGCGGCATTTAACCGTGATAGTATTAGGTCTACAGAAGCTGGTTTAAAATATTTCGTATTGGGTGCTCTTTCATCTGGTTTATTACTATACGGAGCATCGCTTATTTATGGTTATTCTGGCACTACAAATTTTGATGGTATAGCTTCAGCTATTTTTGATGGAAACATATCTTTAGGTCTATTGTTAGGATTAGTTTTCTTGAGCACAGGTTTAGCGTTTAAAGTTTCAGCTGCCCCATTTCACATGTGGACACCTGATGTTTATCAAGGTGCCCCAACGCCAGTGACAGCTTTTTTTGCGACTGCTCCTAAAGTAGCGGCAATGGTTTTATTTACCCGAGTATTATACGATGCGTTCGGAGCTGTTAAAACTGATTGGCAACAAATTGTGGCTTTCCTTGCTATCGCTTCAATGTTCCTAGGCTCGATTGCTGCGATAGGGCAAAAAGATATTAAGCGTATGATGGCTTATTCTTCTATTGGGCACATGGGTTTTGCATTAGTCGGCTTAGCTAGTGGCACAATTATAGGTGTTCAGGCATTGTTAATATACATGTCTATTTATGTAATTATGAATATTGGTACTTTTTCATTTATATTGTCGATGGAAAAAGATGGGCGCCCAGTAACGGATATTTCAGCATTAAATATGTATTCAAAGGTTGATCCTTTGCGTGCCTTATCTTTGATGGTGTTAATGTTTTCTCTAGCAGGAATACCGCCATTAGTTGGTTTTTTTGGAAAGTTTTATGTGTTAAAAGCAGCTGTTGACGCTGATATGGCATGGTTAGCTATAGCTGGAGTTATAGCTTCTGTTATTGGAGCTTTCTATTATCTAAGAATTATTTATCTGATGTACTTTGGGGAAGAAAAAGATACTTTAGATGGGCAAATATCCATGTCTGGGTGGTTGGTATTAACGCTCTCGGCGTTAATCATGATTTTAGGTGTTATTAATTTGTTTGGAGTAGAGGTTATGGCGCTTAATGCTGCTTTTGAGTTGTTAAATTAGATGGTTTCTTGGCCTGTAGGTTATGATCTAGTTATTTTGAAGGAAACAGACAGTACTAATAAAGAAGCAATTAGAAGAATAGGATCTTTGAAAAAGCCAACGTGGATCATTACTGAAATTCAAACTGAAGGTAAAGGGCGCCGCGGCCGTACTTGGTTAATGCCAAAAGGAAATTTTGCCGCCACATTGATGTTAAAACCAAACACTTTAATTCGCGAGAGTGCTCTCCAATCTTTCGTCATGGCTTTGGCTGTACGTTCATCGTTTATCATACATTTTGGGAATAGTGATAAGTTTAAGTTGAAGTGGCCTAATGATGTTCTTCTTAACAATGGGAAAGTTGCTGGTATTTTGCTTGAAAGTATTGGTAAGGGACGCGAAGTGGACAATTTACTGATTGGGATTGGAATTAATTTAGCAAATGCACCAAAGACCCGTGAAGTAGACCCAAGTAGTGGATCTCCCGTAAGTATCAAGCAAGAGCTTGGATTGACTTTATCGCCTATCGATTTCTTATATACATTAGCTGATCAATATATAATTTATGATAATAAGATTAATAATGAAGGTTTTGACTTGATTAGAAGTGAGTGGATTGCTCATGCAGCTAATCTTGAAAAACAAATAGTTGCTCGGCTTGGTTCAACTGAGATAAAAGGATCTTTTCTGAAAATTGATGATAATGGAACGCTTGTTTTGAAAAATTCAAATGGCATTAAACAAATCACCGCCGCAGATATTCATTTTGAGGAGAATTAGTGTTGCTCTTGGCTATTGATGTTGGAAATACTAATACAGTGTTTGCTGTTTACAGCGAAGACAAGTTTTTAATTGAATGGCGATGTGCTACTCAAGTTTCGAGAACAGCAGATGAATATTATGTTTGGTTAAGTTCATTGATTAAATTTCGATCTCAAAAAATTTTAATTTCAAGAGTTGTAATTAGCTCTGTTGTCCCTCAAGTGATTTTTAATTTGAATGAGTTGGGCAATAAGTATTTTGATTTTGCGCCAATCGTTGTGGGGAAAGCTAATTGCAAGTTGCCAGTAAATATTAGAGTCGACGTGGGAGCAAATGTTGGAGCAGATAGAATAGTTAATACAGTTGCTGCTTTTGATAGGTATGGTGGGAATTTGATAGTTGTGGACTTTGGAACAGCTACTACCTTTGATGTGGTCGACAGTGATGGTGCTTATATAGGTGGTGTTATTTCTCCTGGGGTTAATCTAAGTTTAAAAGCTTTGCATGAGGCCGCCGCCGCACTGCCCAATATTGATGTAGCAAAACCCAACATCACAATTGGTACAAATACAATCGCATGCATGAAGTCAGGAATATTTTGGGGTTATATTGGTTTGGTGAAAGAGATTTGTAATCAAATAATAATTGAACATGGTTCGCCTATGACTATAATTGGTACTGGAGGATTAGCGCCTTTATTTTCCCAAGGTAATAAGATCTTTGATGTAGTCGATGGTGAGTTAACTACGCATGGTTTGTTCGTAATCAATAAATTCAACTGAAAGTTATAAAATGACTAATAATAAATTTACCTACCTCCCCTTGGGTGGTGCCGGCGAAATTGGAATGAATTGTTATGTATATGGCTTTGGACCTGATGGAAAAGAAAATTTTATAATCGTTGACCTTGGAGTTGCCTTTCCTGATGCTGAGTCAACCCCAGGTGTTGATCTTATTTTGCCAAATATCGATTGGCTTTTGGAGCGAGCTGATCGAGTTAAGGGGATATTTCTGACTCATGCTCATGAGGATCATATTGGCGCAATTGGATTATTTCCAGAGCTCTCTCAAATACCCATCTATGCAAGGCCATTTACTGCAGCCAATGCCAAACGAAAATTATTAGAAAGAGGAAAGAATGATAGATTAGTTAAGCAAATATCTATCTACCCAAAATGTATTGAGGTGGGTCCTTTTAGTATCTCGTTTGTACCTGTTTCCCATTCGATACCAGAATCGTCTGGTTTAATCATTGAAACAAAACTAGGAAAGGTTTTTCATACTGGAGATTTCAAATTAGATCGTACACCAATCTTGGGGGATCCTTTCGATCCAGGCTTATGGACCGCTGCTTGCCATAATTTAGATGTTTTAGTTTGTGATAGTACAAATGTTTTGGTTACTCAGTCAGCAAAATCAGAAAAATCTTTAAAGAAACATCTGGTTGATTTGATAAAATCGCAAACAGGAATGGTTATTGCAACAACTTTTGCATCAAATATTGCTAGATTAAAAACACTGGCTGATGCAGCTATCGCTGCTGATCGCTCAATAGTCCTTTTGGGTCGAGCCATGCGAAGAATGATTGAGTTAGGTCTGGAAACAGGTATTTTAAGTGATTTTCCAAATGTAATTTCTCCCGAGCAAGCGCTTGATTTNCCAAGATCACATATTTTTATATTAAGTACTGGTAGTCAAGGTGAGAGGCGTGCGGCATCAGCCCAACTTTCTAACGGCAAGTACAGGGGAATTGTTTTGAAAGAAGGAGATATGTTCTTATTTTCGTCAAAAACGATTCCAGGCAACGAAGTGGGTGTCAATAGAGTAATTAACAATCTTAGTAAAAGAAACATAGATGTGGTGGAAAATGAAGGTGATCGTTATCACGTCTCAGGTCATGCCAACCGCTCTGAAATAACTCAAATTCATCGTTTGCTNAATCCTAAATTAGTTATTCCAATGCATGGGGAGCCCAGGCATTTAAGATCACATTATCGNCTCGCCAAAGATAATGGTTTTAAATCTATTTTAGCTAGTAATGGCTCTTTGGTAGATATTTCAAACGGTAGGGCTAAGTTATTAAATGAGGTGGAGTNTGGGAGANCTTATTTGGATGGAAATATTTTNATAGGTGATAAGGATGGTATTGTTCGTGATCGNATAAGGATGGCATTTTCTGGTCATATTTCTATAAATATAATAATAGATGAGAATGATGAATTGATCGATGATGTGTGGGTTCAATCACATGGCCTGCCAAAAAATATACANGATGAAGATTTGNATATAATAATTGAGGAAACAGTAAANGCCTCACTTAATTTAATGGACGAAAAGACCTTAATGGAAGATGGGAAATTAAAAAAAGTTATCATAAAGTCTTGTAGAGGTATTGTTGTTGAGCTTGTTGATAAAAAGCCTGAGATTTCAGTTTTGATTAACCGTCTAGTATCAATCTAATATAAATGCCAGTGAAACATAGATTGAGATATTAATCGCGAAAATTGATCTCAAGAAAAGCTGGGGTGTGATCACCTAAACCTATAACTTNATTTGGCTCATCAGAACCCTTGTTTGTTGAAGTATTAGTTTCCTTTAGCTTCTCCACTTTTTTNTGAAGTTTTTTGTCTTTAGGATATTTAATATTTTCTGGCTCAACTTTACTTTCCGCTTTTTTATTTTTTGTGTTACCTTCTTTTTTATTTTTACTAGTGGCGCTTGGTGCGCTTGNCTGAGAATTAAAAGTTATCTCCGGTACTTGCATTTTGATTAGCTTCTCAATCGCTGAAAGTGATTTAATATCAGTTGGTGTTGAAATCATAATCGCTGATCCAGGTCGGCCAGCTCGTCCTGTCCGACCTATCCGATGCACATAATCTTCTGANTGAATAGGTACATCAAAATTGAATACATGGCTTACATTTGGTATGTCCAAGCCTCTTGCTGCTACGTCAGACGCAATTAAAAACCTAATTGACTCATCTTTAAAACCATTTAAAACCTCCATCCTAGTCGATTGCTCTAGGTCGCCATGGATAGCCCCAACATTAAAGCCATGGCTTTTCATTGACTTCATCAATATATCAACATCTATTTTGCGATTGCAAAATATTATACCGTTCTTACATTTATTTCCTTCACTGAGTATAATTTCTCGCAATAAATTCCGCTTTTCTTTAAACGATCGATCTTTGCGACTAGGTTTGAATGAAATTACTCCTTGTGTAATTGTTTCAGAAATTGTGGCTTGTTTTGCAACTTCGATCCTCACAGGTGCTGAGAGGAACTCTTCGGTTATTCTTGTGATTTCAGGCGCCATAGTAGCAGAAAAAAATAGTGTTTGTCTGGTAAACGGGGTTAATTTAAATATCCTTTCAATATCTGGAATAAATCCCATATCCAACATGCGATCCGCCTCGTCCACTACCATAATCTTGACACCGGTAAGAAGAAGTTTTCCTCGTTCAAAATGATCAAGTAAGCGTCCTGGTGTCGCAATTAATACGTCTACTCCACGATCAATCAATATTTCTTGCTCTTTAAAACTAACACCTCCGATTAGCAGGGCTTTGGTCAGTTTTGTATTTTTTGCATAAATATCAAAATTTTCGGCTACTTGCGCGGCTAATTCCCTTGTTGGTGCTAATACTAAAGATCTTGGCATTCTGGCCCGTGCGCGTCCTTTAGCCAGCATTGTGATTAAAGGTAATGTAAAGCTTGCTGTTTTGCCTGTACCAGTTTGGGCAATACCAAGGATATCTAAACCCTTTAATGCTTCCGGTATCGCTCTTGCTTGTATCGGGGTTGGTGTCTGATATCCCGCATCTGAGATTGCTGATAATACATTTGAATCAAGTTCAAGGTCTGTAAATTTTATCATAAAGTCCTATCTAAAATTTTTGTTAAACGGGGGTCTTGTTTGAAGTAGTAGTAAAATACCGTAAGACAAATATCAAAAGAGCTGAGAAAAGATCTGCTGCTAGATTGGCCGATGAATAAACTTATTTTGAGAATGTTTACAGGTTTTTGTTAAGATTTCAGCATTATTACCCTGATTTAATTCAAATTGATGTATTTCGGAAACATATTTTGCTTATGAGGAATTACTCTGATAACGTTTGGTTATTTTTAAACAGTTTCACTTGTCGTGTTGTACAAATCATTAAGAAAAAGAAAAAATAAAGTTCATGTTTGAGAATATTCTCGATATAATGGTTCAAATAGACGAGGAATTGTTAAATGTCCGTTACTATATTTCAGTTTGAAGTACGAATTTGAAGTATTCCCCAATTGTTTCCGTGGCGCCAATGATGGAGTGGACAGATAGGCATTGTCGCTATCTGCATCGTCTGATTTCAAAAAATACTTTACTTTACACAGAAATGATTACTCCAGCAGCTATTTTGAATGGGGATCAA
>NYTF01000087.1 GCA_002683355.1 Paracoccaceae bacterium
TGGATCTAAAAAAAGGGGAGATCTTAGCATTACTAGGTGAAAATGGCGCTGGAAAAACGACTCTCATGAACATCATTTACGGCCATTATACTTCGGATTCTGGACAAATTAGAGCACTAGGAAAAAGTTTAACAGGTGGAAAACCACGCGAGGCAATTGAAGCTGGTATAGGCATGGTTCATCAGCATTTTTCGCTCGCCGGGAATTTAACGGTTTTAGAAAATGTAATGATTGGCTCAGAATCATTATTTAAAAGAAAGTCAAACAGGCAACTTGCTAAAAATAAACTATTACAAATTTCAAAAAAATTTGGCCTTCCAGTATCACCTGATGCGCTAATTTCGTCATTATCCGTTGGCGAAAGACAAAGAGTGGAAATTTTAAAGGCCTTGTATCGAGATGCCAAAATTCTCATACTAGATGAGCCAACCGCAGTGTTGGCAAGGCCTGAAGCAGAAAAGCTATTTAAAACACTCAGGGAAATGACAAAAGAAGGACTGTCATTAATTTTTATAAGTCACAAACTTCATGAAGTAATGTCGGCAGCTGATCGCGTAACTGTCTTAAGGTCGGGTCGGGTGGTAGCGGAAAGAGAAACAAGTAAAACTTCTAAAGAAGAATTAGCAGAATTAATGGTAGGGCACCAAGTATCAAGACCTGTGCGAAAAGCTCAGAGCACTGGTAAAAAAGTTATAGAAGCTTCAAACATAACTATAACAAATAAAAAACAAATTCAGCTAGATCGTATATCATTTTCAGTAAGTGAAGGTGAAATATTGGGCATTGTAGGCATTTCTGGAAATGGGCAAGCCGCCCTAGGCCATCTTTTATCTGGCATTGGAAAACCAACTTCAGGAACATTAACCTTTTATGAAAATCAGATGAATGATTATACTCCGAGAGATTGTATTAATTCAGGGATTGGGCGGATTCCTGAAGATAGGAATTCTGAAGGTATTATTGGTGAACTGAAAATCTGGGAAAATGCAATAGTCGAACGACTTCATGATACTAAATTTTCGAAGGCTGGATTTATTCGAAAAAAATCAGCGCAAATTTTTTCAGAAAACCTGATTAAAAAATATGATGTTAGAGGTGCCACTTCAGATACACAAGCAAGATTACTATCAGGCGGTAATATGCAGAAACTTGTTTTAGGCAGAGCTCTTTCAGTTTCACCTAAATTGATTATAGCAAACCAACCCACAAGAGGTTTAGATGAGGGGGCAATAGCGGCTGTACATGAAGAGTTATTAAAAGCGAGAAGTGAAGGAGTAGCAATTCTTCTAATATCTGAAGAATTGGAAGAGGCTGTGGGTTTATCTGATAGATTACAAGCGATTGTTAAAGGGAGATTATCTGAACCAATTAAAGCTGAAGAAGCAGACGCAACACGTTTGGGGTTAATGATGTCTGGTGTTTGGGGTGAAGATAATGAGACTTGAAAGACGAACATCGATACCAAAAAAGCTGGCCATTGTTGCTCCAATTCTTGCTATTGTAGCTTCTTTGAGTATTTCTGGCATTCTAATAATTTTAGCTGGCGTAAATCCTTTCATCGCTTACTTTGAAATACTAAAAGGAGCTTTTGGTTCAAAACTGGCAATAACAGAAACCTTAACCAGAGCATCTCCACTCATTTTAACAGGTTTAGCGGCGGCAGTAGCTTTCAGAGCGCGCCTTTGGAATATCGGAGGCGAAGGTCAGTTTTATATTGGAGCATTAGTAGCTGCAGCTGTTGGAAATAGTCTACTTACTGGATTTCCAATAATTATAGCTATGACGCTTGTTATGATGTGCTCTATGATTTCTGGCGCTATATTATTAGCTGGTCCGGCCTTACTTCGACTGAGATTTGGGATCGACGAAGTTGTTACAACACTTCTTTTAAATTTCATAATAATCCTTTTTGTTGGCCTTATGATTGAAGGTCCTCTTAAAGATCCATTTGCTTTTGGTTGGCCTCAATCTGTGCCAGTGGATCGCTCATTGAGATTTGCAGATCTCGTACCAAGTTCTAGATTACATAAAGGTTTTTTGATAGCAATTTTCGCAGCATTTGCGATCTGGATAATTGTAACTCGAACGGTATTTGGCCTGCAAACGCGCGCAACAGGATTCACTCCCCAAGCAGCCGCATTTTCTGGAATTTCACTATCTAAGACAATAATGGGTGTAGCGTTAATATCTGGTGCACTGGCAGGGTTAGCAGGTGCTATCGAAGTGATGGGCGTAACTGGATATGTAACAACAACTTTATCTCCAGGTTTTGGTTATGCAGGTATTGTAGTGGCTATGCTTGCCGCACTTCACCCAGGAGGCGTAATCATAAGTGCGGTGTTTATTGCTTCAATTTTTATAGGCGCTGATGCTATGAGCAGGGCCACTGGAGTGCCAAGCTTCATCGCAGATGTAATAATGTCCTTGTCATTGCTGACAATGCTAATTGCCATCTTCTTCACAAATTACAGGATAAGAAAATGATAGAGGCACTCGAAATTCTTACAAATGCTAGTCTTTGGTCGGCTGTCCTAAGAATTGCTACACCTTTAATTTTTGGGGTCCTTGGTGCTTTATTGTGTGAGCGAGTTGGTGTTCTGAACCTTGCTATTGAAGGTATTATGACAATGGGCGCAATGATTGGATGGTTATCTGTTTACTTAGGTGCTGATTTATGGACTGGACTTGCAATTGCTGCCGTTTCTGGAGCGGTTATTGGACTACTGCATGCTTTTCTCACNGTTTCATTAAGCCTTTCNCAACATGTNTCTGGCCTTGGAATNACTTTATTTGCTTCNTCTTTGGCATACTTCATTTATAGNCTTGTTGTTAATGTCGGTTCGTTACCTCCCACNATTGAACCNTTTCAACCCCTAGAACTTCCAATGTTATCTGANCTTCCCTTCTTTGGAGAAATATTTTTTAGCCAGATGGGACCCACGTATCTTGCACTTTTTGCTGTNGTTCTTATGGCTTATATACTGAGGCAAACNCCTCTTGGACTAGCAATTCGNATGACTGGTGAAAATCCACATGCTGTAGACGCCCAGGGATTAAATCCGATCATGATTAGAATCTTTGCGATCGTGGTTGGATCTGCCCTTATGGCATTGGGAGGCTCTTTCTTGACAACAGCAGCTTTTAACAGCTTCTTCCCAGAAATGGTTCAGGGGCGTGGTTGGATTTGTATAGCCTTGGTTATCTTCGCTTCATGGCAACCAGGAAAAGCACTTTTTGGAGCAATCCTNTTTTCATTTTTTGATGCTTATCAGTTACGCTTGCAACATGTTGTTGAAGATGTTCCTTACCAATTATTTTTAATGGCTCCTTATGTTTTATCAATATTAGCATTAATTCTTGTTTCTCGGCGCGCAAAAGTGCCAGAAGCTCTAATGGCACCATATAGACGTGGTGAGAGATAGAAATTAAGTTATTCACATTTAGATGTTGACGTGATGTAAAGCTACAAGTATCCACATCCTCGGTTCGGGCGACGCGCTGCAAGGTGCGGCAGGGGACTGTAACTCCCCCGAGGCGACTCATGCCTGGTTCGATTCCAGGGTCGCCCACCACAGAAAGTTATTTTTTCAGTGATCAAATTGAATTAGTGTTTATAAGGTTGTTCTTATGAATACAAAATTTTACAAATTATCNATAGAGGCATTTAAACACGGAATTAATGCGGCCAACCCTGAAAAGTGTTTAAAAGAAGCAATAGAATTAAATCCAATACAAACGCCAGANGGTGGAAAGTATATTGTGATTTCAATAGGAAAAGCTGGGTGCTCCTTGATGAAAGCAGCTTTAGATATTCTACCACATAAAATAGAAAAGNGGCTTCTAGTAGTTACAAATTACCAAAATTACAAACCAATTATCGGTTCGGAAATTATAACCTCAGGTCATCCAATCCCAGACAAAAATGGTATAAAAGCNAGTAATCGTGTCACTGAAATACTGAAAAATGCAACTAAAAATGATACATTGATTATTTTAATTAGTGGTGGATCCTCTGCATTGCTACCGGCACCGGTCAAAGGTTTGAATCTACATGATAAAATTCAAATAAATCGACTTCTCCTATCTTCAGATCTAAACATACGCGAAATAAATTTAATTCGACAATCTATGTCCACATTAAAGGGCGGCGGATTCACCACGATCGCAAGTCCCGTTCCAATCAACTCTTTTATTCTCTCAGATGTAATTGGAGATGATTTAAGAGTGATTGGCAGCGGTCCAACAATTTGCCCAATTGGTAGTATTGAAGACGCCCANAAACTTTTAATAAAAAAAAATCTGTATTCAAAACTTCCTTTAAAGCTCCAAANATTTTTCAAGTCACAAACAAAAAGTGTGTTTACAGAAAGTAGNCTCAATCANAACATCTTAATTGGAAATAATAAAAAATCCGTTATAGCTATGGCAAACTCAGTAAAAGCCGAAGTTGTACCTTATCCTATCATTGGAAATGTAAAAACTGCGACCCAAACAATATTTGATGAAATCAACATGCGGCGGGAAATGAAGTATGTTGCTCTCGCATTTGGTGGTGAAACTACGGTAAACGTTTCCGGGAATGGGACTGGAGGCAGAAATCAAGAATTGGCGCTAAGAGTGGCCCAAAAATTATTTGATCAAAAATTAACAGGAAAATGGTCATTTTTAAGTGGTGGAACTGATGGGCAAGATGGCCCAACTGAGGCTGCTGGCGGTATTGTTAACCAAGACACAATAAAAAAACTCTATGATAATAATATGTCTGTCGAAAAACTTTTAAACGATAACGACAGTAACCGTGCACTTAAATTTACAAATCAATTGCTCGTGACCGGAAATACTGGGACAAATGTAGCAGACTTACAGCTATTTTTATGGGAGAATACTTAACAACCTATAGTTCACTCTACGTAAACATTAAAAAACTTGAATTATTTTGAATTATATGGTGACTGTTTTTGCATATCTAAGATCAATTTCTAATTGTATCAAAAATTTAAGGAGAAGAGTCATATGGTTGAATCATTTAATGGGTGGATATTCTTAATTATTTATTTGTTGAACTGGGCTGGTGGTGCAATGTACGCGTATCAAACAGTTTTCAACACTGTTCCGTGGTTAAGTAAATATGGCATTCATGAATCAGGTGTTTTACCAACAAGAGTTTTAGGTACTTTTGTCAGTGCTGGAACGCTATTGGGTCTCTACATTCTATTTACAGGTCCGGAAGGTACTTGGCCATTTTTTGTGTTTAATTTCCTTCAAGCACTTATTTTTGTTGTGGTCGGCTACACTACAGTAACAAATTCAAATGCAGCCAAGATGGAAGGCGTTAACTACACAGCAGAAGCTTACATCGCTCCAGCAGTATTCACTGTTTTAAATGGAGTTTTGATTTACGGATTAGGTGACAAAATCTGGTAAACTAAGATTTTAAATTTTATCTCTCAACATTTATTGCCGTTGAGAGATAAAATCATTTAATAGTGGCATCTTCAGCAGCCAGATAAGCCTTGAGCGCCCAATCAATTAAAGTGTCTGCGTCTTCTAATACTTCCACTGGCACACGCCAATTTGAAATATTTATCGTTTTCCCTTTCTTTTGATAAGAAAAAGGCTCGCTGTTTAACAGTTTATAATCCCCTAAGTTTCGATCATTTACCTTAAAATATAATTCATCACCAAAAATTAGCCCTATTGGCAAATGATGCCTTCGAACTACAAAGCCCCCAAACATTCTACCCCAAGTTATGCCATTAATTGGTTCAAGGCGCTCCAAGATAAAATCTAAAAATTCATTGTTGCTAAATTTCATTTAAAGATTTTCTCCCTAAACTTTTGCTAAGACAAATGACAACTTTGTCTTTAAAAATCCTAAAGACTAACATAGCGTAAGACAACACTGATGACTGGAGAATAAAATGCGTCATGGCGGTCAAATATTAATCGATCAATTAAAAATTCAAGGAGTGGAGAGAGTATTCTGTATTCCTGGCGAAAGTTATTTGCCAGCTTTAGATGGTTTGTATGGAAGTGGTATTGAGACCGTTGTTGGCCGACAAGAAGGCGGTGTGGCCATGATGGCAGAAGCTTCAGGAAAACTAACTGGAAGGCCAGGAGTAGCATTTGTTACCCGTGGCCCTGGCGCAACTAATGCATCAGCTGGTATTCATATTGCATTTCAGGATAGTACACCAATGGTCCTTTTCATCGGCCAAGTTGATAGCTCTCAAAGAGACAGAGAGGCATTTCAAGAAGTAGATTATAAGAAAATGTTCACACCATTGGCTAAATGGGTGGCAGAAATAGATAAGACCGAGCGAATTCCTGAATATGTGTCACGAGCCTTTAGTGTGGCAGTGTCAGGAAGGCCAGGGCCAGTGATTTTATCTCTTCCTGAAGACATATTATTCGCTAAATCAAATGTAATTGATGCCCCAAAAATAAAACCGTTAAGGCAAATGGTTTCAGAAATTGACGTCAAAGAAATAATAACTAAATTAAAAAATGCTTCCAACCCATTTATAATAGTGGGTGGAAGTGGATGGTCATTAGAAGCTTCAAAAAACCTTGGAAAGTTTGCAAAATCTCTAGGAATTCCAGTGGGAACATCCTTTAGATGCCAAGATTATCTTAATAACTATCATCCAAATTACGTTGGTGATGTCGGTATTGGGATAAACCCAGAACTACTTAAACGAATAAAAATGGCTGATTGCATCCTAGTTTTAAATGCACGTTTGGGGGAAATGACTACCGGCGGCTATTCCATGTTCGATATTCCAAAGACGAAACAATATCTTATCCATATACATCCAGATCCAAATGAACTTGGAAGCGTTTATCAGCCAGATATTGGCCTTGTTTGTAATAGTGCAGATTTTATACAAAAAGCTGCTGAAATTTCTAAAGATTCTCAAAGAAAACCTCCGATAAAAGAACGCAAAAGTTATGAAGCTTGGCAAAAAATAATTACAACGCCTGGCGATGTTAAAATGGAAATTGTAATCAAGGAGCTATCGGAGACCATATCTGAAAAAACAATTATCACTAATGGTGCAGGAAATTATAATGGTTGGCTTCATAGATATTTCAAATATAGAGGATGGCGCACTCAAGTTGGATCTACGAGTGGATCCATGGGTTATGGTTTGCCCGCCGCAGTTGCTGCTAAACTTATGTATCCAAACAATGAGGTTATCTGCCTGTCTGGAGATGGTTGCTTTCAGATGACGATGCAAGAATTTGGTACCGCGTGCCAATATGGATTAAATATTATTGTTATTATTTCAAACAATTCGATCTATGGGACCATTAGAATGCACCAAGAACGAGAATTTCCTGGCCGTCCTTCCGGAACAAGTATGTTAAACCCAAATTTTGCCGACTTAGCAAAATCATATGGTGGTTATGGCGAAGTAGTGCTTAAAACAAATCAATTTTTAAACGCATTAGAGAGAGCCAGAGAGGCAAATAAACCTGCCATTCTTGATTTAAGAACAGATCCAAAAGCCATTACTCCCCAAACTTTAGAATAATTAATTCTTTGGAAATTTTGTGCTTGCTTATAGAGGTTGCGCTTTTTCAACCAATTTTACAAAAAAACTTGCACCAATTGGTGAAAGTTCGTCATTAAAATCATACTCTGGGTTGTGAAGGGCAGCGCTATCTCCTTGCCCCACATTTA
>NYTF01000088.1 GCA_002683355.1 Paracoccaceae bacterium
AGGTTACATATTCACAAAGATAGCCATCATTTCTACCAAATTCTTCTCTTTCACGTCTTTTTTGAACTCCATTTAAATAATGCTCTGACAACCTCCAAGCTTGTTTTAAGCGCTTTTTAATATCTAATGAATTGTTGGAGAATTGCTCATTTAAATCCAATGCATATGGAGTAAAATCTCCATTTGAAGAAGATATTTGGAACCAATTGTTTAAATCTTCTTCAGTTTCTTGTTCTAATTTTTGTAGCTCTTCATTTGTATGAGCTGAACAAACTTTAAGTAATTGTGGCATAAACTCTTCATACCAAAACTTCACTGGCATTATTGATCCCGCCACGTGGGTATCTGCTTCGTCTACAATTACTCTTTGCCAAGAATCTATAAAGTTTTCGTTTATGCTATTTAAATTCGATTTTGACTTTGATAATTTATCAAGCTCACTTAACTCTTCTTTTAGACGTAATCTGTTTATTTCGTTCATAGCCATTTCAGAATGATCAATTGAGAAGTGGTTCTCTCCATCTATTCCAATACTTAAGACCATTTCAACAATCGAAAGAAATAATTGATGCTCGTCTTCTGTTTCAAGTAATTCGTTCTCAAGTAAGTTTTCAGCAAGTAACATATGAGAGTCTTTTTCAATACTTTCCCAATTAAGGATCCTATTCTTTAACGACTCATATTCTGTTTTAACAATTTCACAAAGTTTCTCAGCTTCTCTGATTACATTATTTTCAATGACGCCGCTATCAATATATAGACGGGTGATACGATCAACGAAAGAAACAAAGCTCGTTATTGAGTAAGGTAAATTGTATGCGCGTAAATGTGTTTCGGAGTTTGCAGTATAACTTGCTCTAAAGCATCGATAAGCAGCACCTTGTACTAGTCTAAAGAAACCAATTTGTAACTGTAAGGGCGAAGTGCCGGTGATATCGAGTATTTTGGGATCTGATTCCAGCATTTCTGGGGTAGTATTTATTTTCTCATTCCCAACTGAAGCATCTTCCATTTTATGAATAACAGAAAAGAGTTGAGAGTTAGTACTGATTTCTGAAGGTAAAAAGTTAATAAAATCGTCTTTGGTGGCTTCACCTAAACCGGAAGCATCAACTTTGGAAAAAATTTGCTTAACAATATTTACATCTGGTATGATCAAATTTGCAATTTTAATCATGTCTTGTTCATTTACTGTTTTACCGTTGTTCGATGATAAATGGTTAAAAGCAACAAGCGCTTTAAAATTTGGATTATCGCCCAAAGCAGCGACCAAACATAGAAATTGTTCGAAATTAATATTTCCATGGATATGCCTAGTCTTAAATATCCCTGAAAGTTCTTCCTTTTTTAGATCACTTATCAATCCCGGCAGTGAACTGATTAGTTTTTTTGAGGAAACGGAATCTTTTATTCTTTGATCTGAAACTAGTTCATTCCATATTTTTTTTGCAGAATTTAAGTCGGCGCAAGGTATTGCAATAGAATCCATCTTTATGACCTTCATTTTTAATTCAAATAAACATAATTAAGTGTTCATTTAAATGAACACTACTAATTACCTGGCGTAAAGGAAATTTGAGTCTTCAAATAAAGTATTAATGTTTGTTGTAAGGTTTTTTCAGGCAGGGCATCAAAAAGCCTGCCTGAAAATCTCATGAAAAATATGATGTTTTTATGCTACGTCGAACCGGTCATTGTTCATGACTTTTGACCAAGCTGCAACGAAGTCAGTAGCAAATGCTTCCTTTCCATCATTTGATGCATAAACTTCAGAGATAGCTCGAAGCTGAGAGTTTGATCCAAATACTAAATCTACCGATGTTCCTTTCCACTTAACCTTCCCATTTACCCTATCCCGTCCTTCAAAAATATTATCGGACTCAGAAGATTTTACCCATTCCGTCTTCAGATCGATTAGATTTACAAAAAAATCGTTATTCAAAGTTCCAGGGTTATGAGTGAAAACTCCGTTTGATGAGTTAGCTGTATTAGCGCCCAGAACTCGCAAGCCGCCAACTAGAACCGTCATCTCTGGGGCACTTAAATTTAGCATATGAGCCTTATCAATTAGAAGTTCTGCTGAAGAGTGGAGTTGACCATCTTGTATATAGTTGCGAAATCCATCTACTTTTGGTTCAAGGACATCGAATGACTCATTATCAGTCTGCTCTTCTGTGGCATCTGTTCTACCAGCTGTGAATGGAACATTTATTTCATGCCCCCCATCTGCCGCTGCTTTTTCCACTGCAGCGCAACCTCCAAGCACAATCAGATCGGCTAGTGATATCAATTTATTGCCACTTTGACTGTCATTGAAACCTTTTTGAATACTTTCAAGAATCTTTAAAACACTTGATAGTTCAGAAGGATTATTTGCTTCCCAGTTTCTTTGTGGTTCCAATCGAACGCGTGCGCCATTTGCACCCCCTCTTTTATCAGTTCCACGATATGTCGCTGCAGATGCCCATGCGGTCTGAACTAGTTGTGAAATAGACAATTGAGAGTTCAAGAGCGATTTTTTTAATGCTGAAATATCATTTTGATTAACCAGTTCATGATTTACTTCGGGTACAGGATCTTGCCATATTTGAGGTTGAGAAGGTACCTCTGACCCTAAACCTCTCACATATGGGCCCATATCGCGATGGGTTAATTTAAACCAAGCTCTTGAGAAAGCATCAGTTAATTCTTCTGGGTTTTCATAAAATCTTTTTGATATCTTTGCATATTCTGGATCTTCTCTCATCGCCATGTCGGCAGTTGTCATGATAGGAGCATGCCGTTTGGACGAGTCATGGGCATCAGGCACAGCATCCATTGCCGACTCATCTGTTGGTATCCATTGAGTTGCGCCAGCAGGACTGTTCGTAAGTTTCCATTCATATCCAAAAAGATTTTCGAAATAGTTGTTATCCCATTTAATTGGATTTTTAGTCCAAGCACCTTCAATTCCGCTTCCTATAGTGTGAACCCCTTTGCCACTTTCAAATGTATTTTTCCAACCCATACCTTGCTGCTCTACAGGAGCGCCTTCTGGCTCTGGGCCTACATATTTATCAGGATCTGCAGCACCATGAGCCTTGCCAAAAGTATGCCCGCCAGCCGTTAGTGCAACAGTTTCCTCATCATTCATTGCCATTCTACCAAAGGTTTCACGGATATCGCGAGCTGATGCCTTTGGATCAGGGTTTCCATTCGGACCTTCTGGATTTACATAAATCAATCCCATTTGCACTGCACCCAAAGGATTGTCTAACTCACGATCACCAGTATATCTTTCGTCTGCGAGCCATTCACCTTCTGGACCCCAATAAATGTCTTCCTCTGGCTCCCAAATATCCTCTCTACCCCCTGCAAAGCCGAAAGTTTGTAAACCCATTGATTCAAGGGCGCAATTCCCAGTCAAAATTAACAAGTCAGCCCACGAGATTTTACGCCCATATTTTTGTTTAATTGGCCAAAGTAACATTCGAGCCTTATCTAGATTTACGTTATCAGGCCAACTGTTCAAAGGAGCAAACCTCAAAGTGCCTGATCCAGCGCCGCCACGTCCATCACCAATACGATACGTCCCAGCGCTATGCCATGCCATTCTAATAAAGAAGGGTCCATAATGTCCGTAATCTGCGGGCCACCAATCNTGCGAGTCTGTCATTANGTCGTATAGATCTTGCTTTACTGCGCTTAAATCTAAAGTTTGAAACTCCTTAGCATAATCAAAACCATTATCCATTGGACTGGCTGATGAAGGGTTTTGGTGAAGAATTTTAAGATTAAGTTGGTTTGGCCACCACTTTTGATTGGCAATTGTTCCCTTTGCTGAGTGTCTTTGTGATCCACCCATTACTGGGCACTTGCTATCATTTGTCATCATTGGCTCCGATCTTAAAATTACTTTGTTTCATTAANAAGAAAACTCATATCTCTTTTTTACGATATGTTAGAAATGACTCTTGTCGAGGTCAAGTATATTAGAGTGTTTTCCATTAAATAAACGTTAGGTTTTATCTTAGTTTGATTGAGATAGATTTATAAATGCTTATCTTTTACAATCTGGTGGTAATCAAATCGACGAAGATTGTTCCTTGCCAATTTGAACTTTTCATTCTTTACTATTTTAAGAAATTTTTATTTTTGGTTGATATATTCTTTATTTAAAACAATGTGAGTAAACTCACAAATTCAAGGGGTATAATAGTGAGTGTTCCTAATATTGTAATTATAATGGCTGATCAACTTGCGCCACAATTTACATCTGCATACGGAAATACCAATATAAAGACACCTAATATGGAAAAGTTAGCAGTTGCTGGTATGCGTTTTGATGCAGCTTATTGCAATGCGCCATTNTGTGCNCCTTCTAGGTTTAGTTTTATGTCTGGCCAGCATATTACTAGGATAGCGGCTTACGATAATGCATCAGAATTTCCAGCGACCATACCTACTTTTGCTCATTATTTAAAGTTAATGGGTTATCGAACTTGCTTGTCAGGAAAAATGCATTTCGTAGGTCCTGATCAGTTGCATGGATTTGAAGAGAGATTAACCACAGATATNTATCCTGCAGATCACGCCTGGACTCCAGATTGGGAGGCNCCAGATGAACGAATAGACAAGTGGTATCATAATATGGAGAGNGTNAGGGAAGCTGGAGTAACTANTACGACTTTCCAATATGAGTATGATGAGGAAACAACCTTTTATGCGCGTCGACGAATATTTGAATACGCTATGGAAGATATAAAACCATTTTGCATGGTTGTCAGTCTTATTCATCCCCATGACCCATATTTGGCACGACCAGAGCATTGGGGTTTATATAATCATGATGAAATTCAAATGCCTATNATACCACCAAGTTTAGATCCTCATTCAGAAAGATTAAGACNTGGAATACAAGCAGATGTAGTACAAGTTACAGATGATGAGATCAGGAACGCTAGGCATGCGTACTTTGCGAATTGTTCTTATTTTGATGAGAATGTGGGAGTGGTGGTTAAGGCGTTGGAAGAAAGTGGGCAAATTGATAATACTATTGTGATAGTTACGTCTGACCATGGTGATATGCTCGGAGAGCGTGGGCTGTGGTACAAAATGAATATGTTTGAACATTCTGCCAGAGTACCTCTCTTAATTTCTGGGCCGGGTGTGGTAAAAGGAACNAGTGATAGTCCTTGCTCCTTAGTGGATTTATTACCAACTATTTTGGATATTGGACAAAAAGAAAAACCTGAAATTGTTATGCCGATTGATGGTCGTTCATTATGGCCGATTGCTCAAGGTAAAGTCGAAAAGAACGGAGAAGCTATTGCTGAATATTGCGCTGAGTGCGCATCGCATCCTATGTTTATGATTAGACGGGGTCACTTTAAATACATCCATTGCGAAGTAGATCCTCCGCAACTCTACAACATACATGATGATCCACAAGAATTAAATAATTTGATCGAGGACAAAAAATTTAAAGAGATAGCTGAATCATTTNCACGAGAAGTNTTATCTAGATGGGATAGTGAAGCTATAAGAAAAAATGTAATTGCTACTCAAAAGCAGAGACGAGGTATTCATGCTGCAATGGAAGCAGGAATATCGCAATCATGGGATTATAATCCTCCCCGAGATGCTTCNAATGAATTTGTTCGAAANCATATGGATTGGCTTGTTGCTCAGGANACAAAAAGGTATCCACCTNATCAACGATNTAACAAGAAATAATCAATTAAGGAATTGAAANATGCCCATAGTAAATAGAATTGCAGACTATCATGANGAGATGAAAGAGTGGCGGCAANATATTCATAAAAATCCTGAGTTGAATTTTGATTGCCANAAAACTGCTGATTTTGTTATTAAAAANCTAAAAGAGTTTGGNGTAGATGAAATACACGAGAAAATTGCTGAGAGTGGTGTGGTAGCGATTATTAATGGGAAAAATCCAGGATCAACTATTGGATTNAGAGCAGATATGGATGCACTTCCTTTGCAGGAAATNAAGGATCATGAGTATAAATCTGTGATTGATGGTAAAATGCATGCATGTGGACACGATGGTCATACAACAATGCTATTAGGAGCTGCCCGTTATCTTGCTGAGACTAAAAACTTCAGCGGACGAGTTGCTTTAATATTTCAACCAGCAGAGGAAGGTGGAGGNGGTGGTGAAGTCATGTGCAAAGAAGGCATNATGGATACNTTTAANATNAAACAAGTCTTCGGGATACATAATACNCCTGGTCTGCCTCTTGGGTTCTTCTCAACAAATCCTGGTCCNGTTTTGGCAGCAGCGGACAGTTTTTCTATTTGGGTTTCGGGGCAGGGTGGTCATGGG
>NYTF01000020.1 GCA_002683355.1 Paracoccaceae bacterium
TACACAACAAACGGAAACAAAAGAGCCTTTTATCTCTTGTTTTATCGTGCTTTTTATCTTCGTAAGCCCTCTAAGTATATCTGCTGATAAATTGTCAGGTATCTCTTCTTCTGAAAAGTCTATTGATGCTTCAATAAGAGCCTTCACAGCTATTAATTCACTTCTCCAATATCCCACTAAGTCTCCTAATGCACCATCGAAAATCCGTTGTGCCTGATTTAGTTGAACAGATGTCTCAGCATTAATTAAATCACTTAAACCCTCCACTTGTGCTAAATCTAATCGTCCATTTTCGAAGGCTCTTTTAGTAAACTCACCAGGACAAGCTGCTCTGAAATTCTTAAATTGGCCTAGTGCGTCTAAACAATTGCGTATTATTGCTAAACTACCATGCAAATGTAGCTCCACTGTATCTTCACCAGTGAAGCTCCTCCCTTTTTTAAAGGACAGGACAAATGCTTTATCTAATAGTTGTTCATTGTAAAAAAGCTTTCTGACGCCGCTTCGCCCAACTTTTACAATTTTACAGGAAAAGTTTTTAAAACACTCAAAAGCATCTTGACCAGATATCCTTACAATAGCCACTCCAGACTTTCCTTCAGGGGTGGCAAGAGCAAAAATAGTATCCATTATTACTGCTCCCTTACAGCATAATCATTTTATGAGTTCATAGAATCAAAAAATTCAGAGTTGTTTTTTGTTTGTTTAAGTTTGCTAAGCAAAAATTCTATTGCATCTGTCGTTCCCATTGGATTAAGTATCCGCCTTAACACGAACATTTTTTGTAAGTCGGCTTGATCCACTAATAAGTCCTCTTTCCTGGTTCCTGACTTTAAGATATCCATTGATGGGAACACACGCTTATCTGCAACTTTGCGATCTAGTACCACTTCCGAATTACCAGTTCCTTTAAACTCCTCAAAGATAACTTCATCCATCCGACTACCGGTTTCTATTAATGCTGTAGCAATTATTGTTAACGATCCGCCCTCTTCAATATTTCTGGCGGCTCCAAAAAATCTCTTTGGCCTTTGTAATGCATTAGCGTCAACACCACCTGTTAAGACTTTCCCAGATGATGGGACAACGGTGTTAAAAGCCCGACCAAGGCGCGTAATGGAATCTAATAAAATAACAACGTCTCGTTTGTGCTCTACTAATCGTTTAGCTTTTTCTATAACCATCTCTGATACGGCAACGTGTCTTGTAGCCGGCTCATCAAAAGTCGATGAAACCACCTCTCCATTAACAGATCTTTGCATGTCTGTAACTTCCTCAGGTCGTTCATCAATTAACAGTACGATTAGATAACACTCGGGATGGTTGGCTGCGATCGAATGTGCAATATTTTGTAAAATTACCGTTTTACCTGTCCTTGGTGGGGCTACTATTAATGATCTTTGTCCCTTTCCTATCGGCGCTACTAAATCTATGACCCGAGCTGATTTGTCTTTGATTGTTGGGTCGTCTATTTCCATAGTAAGTCGTTCGTCAGGATATAAAGGCGTTAAATTATCAAAATGAACTTTATGTTTCGCTTTTACAGGGTCTACAAAGTTTATTTTCGTACATTTTACTAATGAGAAATATCGCTCGCTTTCCTGGGGTGCATTTATAACTCCTTCGACTGTATCTCCTGTTCTTAAGCTAAAAGTCCTTAATTGATCAGGACTAACATAAATGTCTTCAGGGCCAGGTAGATAATTTGATTCTGGTGATCTTAAATAACCAAAACCATCTTGCATAACTTCTAGTACACCATCTCCAGAAATTTCTACACCATCTTCAGCTTTTTCTTTAAGTATAGAAAACATCATATCGCCTTTACGCATTGTTGATGCATTTTCTATGTCTAATTCTTCTGCTATAGATAATAAATCAGCCGGGCTTTTACCTTTTAATTCGGCTAAAGATAACGAGTTTTCCATAGTCTAATCCTATAGTTTAAGTTTTTTGGAATCACTTTTATAGCCGGACGGCATAGTGAGAAGTTGATATAATATTTTCTTTATATAAAAGTCAAATAATTAGATATTATCTATAAAAAAAATATTATATAATTGGGTGAAAATTAATAATGTCAGTGTATTTTTATGAAAAAAACTTTAATAATTTATTCTACAACAGATGGGCATACAAAAAAAATATGTAACTATATTAGTGAAAAACTAGAAAAAAACTTTAGGTCAAAAATTATATCACTGGATAAATCGAAAAATATAGATTTAACAAAATATGATTTAATAATCGTTGGGGCAAGTATTCGATACGGAAAGCACAAGCCGGAATTATATTCTTTTATTCAGAGAAATCAAGCTCACTTAAATTCTATTGATAGTGCTTTTTTCTCAGTAAATGCTGTTGCTAGGAAAAATAGTAAGAGTTCAACTGATACAAACCCATATATGCTAAAATTTTTAAAAAACAGTAATTGGGAACCTAAAAGTCTAGCAGTATTTGCTGGGAAAATAGATTATTCAAAATATAAAGTCTTAGATAAGGTTATGATCAGGTTTATTATGTGGTTAACTGATGGTCCAACTAATATATCAAATGTACATGAATTTACCGATTGGAATAGGGTTGAATTGTTCTGTAAGGCATTAATCAATAAAGAATAAAGAAAGAAAGGTAGTTGAAGTAGTAGAAAGTGTGAGTAATGTGGATTACCGTCATTAATTAATTATCACCAACTAATCAGGTATAAAAGTAATCTATCCACAGCTCTTAGGAAAATATAATAAGTCTTTACAAAAAAGAGAATATAATAAAAAAACTATGTTAATAAAAAGTTTATAAGAATAGTGAAATAAAAAAATTTTATTAAATAACGATATGCTTACTTTTATCCTCTCTTAATAAAAAAAAACAAAAAGTGTATAACTTTTTTATATATCCAACAACTTTAAGATTATTTATTTCATACAATTTATCCCCAAAAGGTCCACATGCAAATGACATTGATCTTAGCAAGTAAATCAGAAACAAGAGCCAAATTGTTAACAAATGCGAATGTGGATTTTTCATGTAAAAAACCAAATATTGATGAAGAGAATTTAAAAATGTACTTTTTATTAAACGGTACAGATGTCTCTAAAATATCTGGAAAACTGGCGGATTCTAAAGCAAAAAAAATTAACTTGGAAAGCCCAAATGCTTTTGTAATTGGTTGTGATCAAACATTAATATTTAAAACAAAACTATTATCAAAAGTTAAAGAGAGGTCCGATGTAATTAACCGCTTATATCAGCTCAATAATTGTGAACATCACTTATATACATCAGCAGTTATTTACTTTGAAAATAATCCAATATGGCGAGTAACAAAGAAAGCAAAGCTAAGGATGAAAAATAATAGTGATGCATATATCACCGACTATGTAAAAAGAAACTTTGATTATATAGTAAAGACTACGGGATGTTATATGATAGAAGGAGAGGGGGTTAGATTATTTAAGTATATTGAAGGGGACTATTTTTCGATACTTGGTTTGCCCTTAATACAAATATTAAATTTTTTAGATGCAAGAGGTAAAATAGGTTAATGCAAAGAAAAAATATAATTGCTGGCGTATTAGGAAATCCTATAGCACACTCCAAGAGTCCAATTTTACATCAATTTTGGCTGAAACAGAATAAAATCAAAGGATTTTATATACCGCTCAAGGTATCAGAAAATGACTTAGAAATGACTTTAATAAACTTGCCTAAAATNGGGTTTTCTGGTGTTAATGTGACAGTTCCCCATAAAGAATCTGTTATGAGTTTNGCAAAAATTAAAACGNAANGAGCAAGCNTGATAGGGTCAGCAAATACNTTAACATTCTTACCAGNNGGAGGCTTNAAAGCAGATAANACAGATGGATATGGGTTTATGAAAAATTTGGAAGAGCAAGCTCCAGTTTGGGANCCAAAAAAGGCGAAAGTTTTAGTTTTAGGTGCTGGGGGTGCATGTCGAGCAGTAATAGGAGCACTTTTAGAATCTGGTGTAGAAAAACTACATGTAACCAACAGAACACAAAAGAGAGCAAAAGATTTACAGGTGTTTTTTAATAGCCAGATAGAGCTTATTGAATGGAGTGAAAAAGAAGAGCTTTTAAAGAATGTAAATACAGTAATAAACNCCACAACTCTTGGTATGGTTGGCAGTGATGAGTTGCAATTTTCATTATCAAAAGCAAACGAAAACACAACCATTGTTGATTTAGTATATAATCCAATTAATACACCATTATTAGCCGAGGCACATAAAAAGGGGTGCCATGTTGTTAATGGTATAGGTATGCTTTTACATCAAGCTACCCCAGGTTTTAAAGAATGGTATGGCGTCAAGCCAACAATTACTAAAGAACTTCTAAATAGAGTTATGAGCAAATGAAGAAGTCATCAACAATAATATTAGGACTGACTGGTTCTATTGGAATGGGTAAAACAACGACAGCCAAAATGTTTGCAAAATATGGAATTCCAGTTTGGGAAGCTGATACATCAGTACATAAACTATATTCAAAAGAAGGTGAGGCTGTTGAGCTTTTTAAAGAGAAATTTCCATCCTCGATTGTTAACAATGAAGTTAATAGGGCAGAATTAAAAAAATTAATTAACGATGATGAAAGAAATTTAAAAACAATAGAAACGCTTATTCACCCTTTGGTATCAAATGATAGAAAACGATTTGTGAAAGCAGCTGAGAAAAAAAATATCCCGTTAATTGTATTGGATATCCCACTACTCTTTGAAAAAGGACATGAAAAATCTGTAGATTATATTGTAGTGGTTTCTGTAACAAAAGAGACTCAAAGAAAACGGGTTTTAAAGAGAAATACTATGACACCAGAAATGGTTGAAAAAATTTTAAAAATACAAATGTCAGATGCAGAAAAAAGGCAAAAAGCCGATTTTGTGATAGTTACTGACACTTTGAAGCAGGCAGAGATTAAAGTTCTCGAAATCATCACTAAATTAAAGGATATATGAAGAATGCGAGAAATTGTTTTGGACACAGAAACAACAGGGTTGGATCCAAGTTCCGGTGATAGAATTGTAGAAATTGGAGCAATAGAGCTCTTCAACCATATGCCCACAGGACAAGTTTTCCATCGGTATTTAAATCCAGATAAAAAAATGCCTCAAGAGGCTTTTGCAGTACATGGCCTATCAGATGATTTTTTAAAGGATAAACCGAGATTTAAGCATATCATGAAAGAATTTAAAGAGTTCATTGGTGTTTCTAAAATGGTCATACATAATGCGCCGTTTGATATGAAGTTTATAAATGCTGAATTGAGAAATGCAGGGAGTGATCCATATCCATTAGACCAAGCTATAGACACGTTAAGTTTGGCGAGGAAAAAATTTCCAGGAGCTCAAAATTCTTTAGATGCTTTATGTAGACGCTTTAACATTGATAATAGTAATAGAGAAAATCACGGTGGGTTGTTGGACTCTGAATTATTAGCTGATGTCTATTTAGAGTTAATTGGCGGTAGACAGCCAGATTTAATATTAAAACAAACCATAAACAGTCAAAATAAAAGTGAACAGTCATATACATTTCAGAAGAGTTTTAAACGAAACAAAACTCTTTCACCTAGATTAACACAGGAAGAAAAAAAAGCACATGATGATTTTGTTGACACATTAGGTGACGATAGTGTTTGGAAAACAGCCTACAAATAACTCTTAATTCAATTTTTGCTCACCGGCCAATCGATCAACTTCAGAACGATACATTGCCAGAAAGTCAATCGTGTCTAGATTAAGAGGAGGATAACCACCGTCTCGAGTAATATCATGAACAACGCGACGAACGAAGGGAAAAAGCATTCTGGGGCACTCAATCATTAAGAAAGGATGTAGTTGATCATCTGGAATATTTTCTATTTTAAATATACCACCATAATCTAGTTCCAATAAAAAAATATTTTCATCCGTCTCGGCTTCTTTAGACGTCACAGTAACTTTTATTGACGAATTATATTGATCTTGTTGAGTTCGTTTAGAAGCGTCCAAATTCAATTTCACATCAATATTTGGCGTACCAGCACCTTGTTTACTATCTCGAGCAGCAACGTTTTCAAATGATAGGTCTTTTATAAAGTGTCCTAAAACTTGCATATTTGCAGAATTTTCTTGTTTTTTTTCTGACATCATTCTTCTCTTTTGTTGTCTTTACGATGAGTAAAGTTTTACTTGTCTAAATCAGTGTATTCACCGTCAATGGCATCACTGTCAAATGTATTATGTTTAGTATTCGAAGTATTTTTCTTGGCTGTGCCAAAAACAACTCTGTTCATCACATAGCTTGATCCATATTTAATCCACAACGCCCTAGTTTGTGGAATGAGCAAGCTGATACCAACAGCATCTGTAAAAAAACCTGGTGTTAGCAATAATAAACCCGCTGTTAAAATTAGTGCACCATTAATTAAACTATCTGTAATATTTTGCCCAATTATTATCGAGTTTTGTATATTTTTAACGGCGTTAAGGCCTTGGGATTTTACTAGACGCGTTCCAATAATCGCTGTCAAAATAACAATCATTATTGTGGGCCATAATCCCAATAGCGCACCTATTTCTATAAAAAGAGCAATTTCAACAATAGGAACTATTATAAAAACAACAAATAACCACATGTGCCTCTTTTTCCTTATTCTTTTTTCTGTTTAGGTGGACTTGAACCTATTCGTCTCCTACATAAGTATTAATTACTAAAATATCTATAACAAATACTTAAGGCTTAGATAATGAACAATACAATAATACAACTATTGGTGCTGGCAGGCGTTGCACTATTTCTAATAATAAGACTTAAAAATGTTCTTGGCACAAGAGATGGTTTTGAGCCAACTAAAAAAACCAAGAACCCAAATATGGAAGTAAAAGCTAA
>NYTF01000089.1 GCA_002683355.1 Paracoccaceae bacterium
GAAAAATCGCTTAAAAAAGAGTTAGGTGAAACTGCTGAAGATAGTAATGTTAGATATTTTGCGGGTGATTTGCGGGAAAAATTAACTTTAGCCAATCTTCTTTCTGCAACGGTAGATGCATTTGACCGAGTGGATGTACTCGTTAACGCTTCGCGTCAAATGGCAACTACCGATCCGTTGGATATGGATGATGAAACAGTCGAAAAATTACTACAACAAAATTTAATGACCTCACTAAGATTATCGCAAATGGTAGCAAAGCGGATGATAAAACAAGATGAGGAACAGGATCATGAGTTTGCGGGTACAATTATAAACCTTTCTTCTATCGCAGCTCGGTTAACTCAGCCGGAACTTCTAGCTTATTCAATTTCAACAGCAGCATTAGAGCAAATGACGCGGTCAATGGCTGTGGCACTCGCTCAACACCGAATAAGAGTAAATGCAGTGTCGTTTGGATCTGTTATGTCTGCTAGTTTGCAGGATAAATTAAGAGAAAACCCTGATTTCAGAAAAGAAATTGAAGCCCACACTCCCGCCGGAAGAATTGCTCCTGCGTCTGATGTAGTTGAGGCGGTTCATTTTTTAGCCTCTAATGCGGCTGGGTTTATTACCGGTCAGGTTATTAATGCTGATGGGGGACGAAGCTTAATAGATCCTGTTTCTATTGCTGCACACTAGGTTTTTGACTTCTTGATAGTTTTTACTGTTCCATTGACACTTTATAAGTTCATAGCCAATGTTTTTGGAAGTTATTTGGAGATTTTCTGTTAATGTTTGAAACTGAAAAGGTGCTCGCTAGTAGTTGGTTTAAATCTCTCAGAGACGAAATTGTTAGTGCATTTAAAAAAATTGAAATTGATCATTCCTCTGGTCCATTTTCAGACAAGGCACCAGGTGTCTTTGAAGTTAAAGAAACTGAGCGTACTGCTGATGATGGTAGCAACGCTGGAGGTGGAGTAATGAGCGTGATGCGGAATGGCCGAGTATTTGAAAAGGTTGGTGTAAACGTATCTACTGTCTATGGGGATTTAGGACCAGAGGCTCAAAGAGCGATGGCTGCGCGAAAAGATATACCTGGGATAAAAGAAGACCCGAGGTTCTGGGCAAGTGGCATCAGCTTAGTGGCCCATATGCAAAACCCTCAGTGTCCTGCTGTTCATATGAACACAAGAATGTTTTGGACTCCTCACGCCTGGTGGTTTGGTGGCGGGTCTGATCTCAATCCTTGTTTAGAGTTTGAAGAGGACACGGCGCATTTTCATGAAACCCTTGAGAAATTCGTAGAACCTCATGGGGCTGGTTTGTATTCTGATTTAAAGTCTTGGGCTGACCAATACTTTTTCATCCCGCATAGGAACCGGGCTAGAGGTGTCGGTGGAATTTTTATGGATGACCGTTGCACTGGACATTGGGAAGCTGATTTTAATTTAACTAAAGACATTGGAAAGGCATTTTTACCTGCTTATCTTCCTCTTATAGAGAAGCGCAAAAATGATATTTTTTCGGATTTTGACAAAGAAAAGCAGTTAGTACATCGTGGTCTGTATGCTGAATATAATCTTGTTTATGACCGTGGAACAAAATTTGGATTAACAACTGGTCATGACGCAGATGCTGTTTTAATGAGTTTACCTCCAATTGCTAAATGGCATTAAGCTTTAATCAGATACTTTTCTTTATTTGATTTAGAATTGATACAGGTCTAGTTTATATCACATGCTTCATTCTTGGTGGTTTCTATGTCCTTAATTGGCGAACTTAAGAAGGTCTTGGGTGATCAAAATGTGCTTACTGGTGCTGACAAAGAGCGGTATTCGTCAGACTGGTTAGGTCAATATAGTTTTGAGCCTTTATGCGTTGTTCGTCCAGCTTCTACCGAAGAAGTGTCTAAAGTCGTAAAATTAGCCATTACCTTTAAAGCAAAAATAGTTCCTGTAGGTGGCAACACTGGTCTCAACGGAGGCACATATTCGGATGATGCTATTTCCATCTCTATGGAAAGGATGAATAAAATTCATGAAATTCGATTAAATTCGAAAATTGCTATCGTTGAGGCTGGAGTAATTCTAACGAGTTTGCATCAGGTCGCAAACGAAAATGATTTAATGTTCCCGCTTACGTTTGGCGCTCGTGGATCGGCGACTATAGGTGGTGTTTTGTCTACAAATGCCGGGGGTTCAAATGTGCTTAAGTATGGTAATACTCGTGATCTAGTTTTGGGAGTGGAAATTGTCTTACCAAGCGGTGAAATAATGAATCTGATGTCTGAGTTGCACAAAGATAATTCAGGCTACTGTTTGCGAGATCTAGTTATTGGAGCTGAGGGTACGTTAGGGATAATAACACAGGCTGTATTAAAACTTTTTCCGAAACCTAAAGCTTATGCAACTGCCATGATTGCAGTTAAAAGTCTTGAAAATGCTCTTAGTTTATTAAATGAATTGCAGGATGGCACTGGAGGGGCAGTTGCGGCATATGAATATATGCCAAAAAGATATATCCAGGGTTACATGGAGTTATCCTCTGCTTCGCGGAAGCCATTTCAAAAAGACTATGAGCATTTAGTTTTGGTTGAATTAGAAACGACCGTAGAATTATTTTCGCGATCTGGAGATGACGGGCAGGTGTTACTCAGTGGTGAACTAGAAAGCATTTTAAATAAGAACTTGGATAGGGATATTATCTTAGACGCCCACATTGCGCAAAATGAAGAGCAAAGACTGATTATGTGGGAGCGTCGTGAGGCTGCAGCGGAAATCTCTCTCTTAAGAACTCCTCTAATCAATAATGACATCGCGGTACCATTAGATAAGGTTGCTAAATTCTTCACCATTATGGAGAAAAAGCTACCTGATTTAGACCCTGAAGCCGATGTTTTGGTTGTATCTCATCTTGGTGACGGAAATGTTCATTACACTGTTTGGCCAAGTAAAGACGATGAAAAACATAAAGACAAAATAATGGAGGCAATAGAAAATGTCGTTCTAAAATTAGGTGGGAGTTTTTCTGCAGAACACGGTATTGGGTTATCTAAGCTGTCTTCTATGGATAGACGCAAAGATCCGGTGGCTTTAGAGGTAATGCGTCAAATTAAGAATGCAATTGACCCAGAAGGGATTATGAACCCAGGTAAGGTGTTACCAAAATTATAATAGGCTCAATCCCTCCAATCAAAGAAATCAGACCCTGCCTGAGCTAAAATTTTCTGTGCTATTTCTCGACCTAATTCTGGTCCATCTTCAATATTACAAGAACCAGTTTCAAAGATAGATTCTGATCCATCAGTGCGCAAAACTTGCCCAGTAAATTTTAATGATGAACCTTCAATTATGGCCAAGCCCGCAATTGGGGTTTCACAAGAACCATCTAATTCAGCAAGAAACGCTCTCTCTGCACTTAATCGCTGCCCTGTTTCTTTGTGGTGTATCCTTTCAAGTAATTCAGTTATTTGTTTGTCTTTTTGTCGCCATTCTATTCCAATTGCGCCCTGTGCTATCGCGGGCAACATTTCATTTGGATTTATTGCGCTTTGGGCCACCTCTTGCAATCCCAAGCGATTTAAACCAGCCATGGCTAAGAATGTACACGTAGCGACGCCATCTTTCAATTTTTGTAAACGGGTTTGGACGTTGCCCCTGAATTCAACTACTTCAAGATCTGGCCGAGAAAATTTAAGTTGAGCTTTGCGTCTAAGTGAGGAAGTTCCAACTTTAGAACCACTAGGTAAATCATCAACGCTTTTAAATTTTGATGACACAAAAGCATCTCTGACATCCTCACGAGGGAGGTAGCAGCCAAGTAATAATCCATCTGGTTGCTCTACTGGCATATCTTTCATTGAGTGAACGGCGATATCAATTTTTCTATCAAGCATCTCCTGCTCGATTTCTTTAGTAAATAAACCCTTTCCACCCACTTCCTTCAATGGTCTATCTAAAATTCTATCGCCGCTTGTTGAGATAACTATTATTTCAAAAGAATTTTCAGTTGTTTCGAGGGCCTTAGTCAGACGTTTCCTTGTCTCATATGCTTGAGCTAAAGCTAACGGAGAGCCACGCGTGCCAATACGCAATGGAGATGATGGAGAGGGGAAGTTATTTTTCATATGATTTACTTTAAGCTATTTTCCGCTGGTTGATACTAACTGAGTGAAACGATTGTGACAATTATAATTGACAATTGTCCTGACAAATCACACTAACAGAACATATAAGAAAAAGGCTGATGATGACAAAAAAGATTTTAAAGGCTCTGGCAGGTGAAAAACAGGAAGTGCCTCCAATCTGGATGATGCGACAAGCTGGTCGTTATTTGCCTGAATACCGTGAAACAAGAGCTCAGGCTGGCGACTTTCTATCGCTTTGTTATAACAGTGAATTAGCTGCTGAAGTGACACTTCAACCGATCCGTCGTTATGGTTTTGATGCCTCAATATTATTTGCAGATATTTTGCTCTTACCTCAAGCATTGGGTGCTGACCTTTGGTTTGTAACAGGTGAAGGGCCACGTTTATCTACTTTGCAAACTCAGCTAGATTTCGAAAACTTGCGAACACCAAGCGAAATAAATGAAACACTAGCACCTGTTTATGAAACGGTAAAAATTTTATCGCAGGAACTTCCAAAGGAAACCACGCTTATCGGATTTGCTGGTGCACCTTGGACAGTGGCGACTTATATGGTTGCTGGACGTGGAACCCCTGATCAAGCACCAGCGCATTTGTTAAAAGATGAGAATCCAGAGTTGTTTGATAATTTAATCAATCTTCTTGTAGAGGGAACTATAGAATATTTGTCTCATCAAATAAATGCAGGAGCTGAGGTTATCAAAATATTTGATAGTTGGGCAGGTTCTCTCAAAGGGCATGATTTTGATAAATATGCGCTTGAGCCCTGTAAAAAAATTATTGCAGCACTTAAAACCAAATATCCAGAAACCCCAATCATAGCTTTCCCCAGACAAGCTGGCGATAGGTACATAGGTTTTGCAAAAAAAGCTGGAGCAGACTGTCTTGCAATAGATGATAGCGTTTCAGCGGAATGGATTGCTCAGAATGTTCAAGATGATGGCTGTGTCCAGGGAAACTTAGCGTCATCTCATATGGTTTCTGGTGGAACAGAACTTATCAAAGAAACTAAAAAAATTGTGAAAGCTCTCTCCAACGGTCCACATATTTTTAATCTTGGACATGGGATCACGCCCGATGCTGATCCAGATAATGTCCAGATTATGATTGATACGATCAGAAACGTTAACTGAGCTCATTGTTTTTTTTCAAAAAAACTCCATCTTTTTATTGTGTATTTTGTCCATAAGGTGAATATTTTTATGCTGCTTGAAGTTAATTTATTACGAAAAACTTACGCCACAGGGTTTGAAGCTGTGAAAGGTATTTCCTTACAGGTGAATAAAGGAGAAATAGTGGCATTATTAGGTCCAAATGGTGCTGGGAAGACAACACTTATTTCGACTATTTGTGGAATTACAACTCCGTCAAGTGGCTCCGTATTTATTGGTGGGCATGATATTTCAAGGAATTTTCGTGAGGCTCGAAAACTTGTTGGTTTAGTTCCGCAAGAGATAACTTTAGAGCCATTCGAAAAAGTAATTAGTACAATTAAATTTTCCCGCGGTCTATTTGGTAAGAAAAAAGATGATGCCTTAATAGAAAAAATTTTAACAAAGCTATCGCTTTGGGATAAGCGAGACTCTCGAATTATGGAATTATCTGGAGGAATGAAACGCCGTGTTCTCATAGCCAAAGCGCTCAGTCATGAACCAAGGCTTTTATTTTTAGATGAACCTACTGCGGGCGTGGATGTAGAACTTCGCCAGAGCATGTGGAATGTTGTGGCTGATTTGAAAGCTGATGGAGTTACAATAATTTTAACTACCCATTACATTGAGGAGGCTGAGGCCATTGCCGATAGAGTTGGGGTAATTAATAAAGGTGAGCTGCTTTTAATGGAAGATAAGGCTTCCTTAATGCAAAGATTAGGTCAAAAAGTTTTAAAAATTGAACTGCATAAAAAATTAGATAAAATCCCTAATGAGCTGATTGATAGAAATGTTGAACTATCAAAAGACGGTCTGAGTTTAACTTATGTTTATGATACTAAACAAAAGCGCACGGGGATCACGAAGTTACTATCTGAACTCGCTAAATCAGGAATAAATTTGCGGGATATCCAGACGGATCAATCTTCTTTAGAGGAAATTTTTGTTAACTTGGTTAAGGAATAGGTGTAATGAATTTTCAAGCAATCAAAGCGATTTATTTCTTTGAAATGGCNAGATTTTTTAGAACTCTTCTACAGAGTTTTGTCTCACCTGTTTTATCCACTTCTCTATATTTTGTTGTTTTTGGAACAGCTATTGGCAGTCGCATTCAAGAGGTGGAGGGTATAACTTACGGTGCTTTTATAGTACCCGGCTTGATAATGTTGTCGGTTATGACCCAGGCAACTTCAAATGGAAGTTTTGGAATTTATTTTCCAAAATTTATTGGAACAATTTATGAGCTATTGTCGGCTCCTGTAAATTATTTTGAAATAGTTCTAGGGTATGTTGGAGCCGCAGCTACCAAAGCTCTCTTTATTGGTCTTGTCATTTTAGCGACAGCAGCTGTGTTTGTAGANTTNAAAATAATACATCCTGTNCCAATGATTTTATTTTTAATTTTGACCTGTACCTCATTCTCTTTATTGGGATTTATTTTGGGTATTTGGGCAAAAAATTTCGAACAATTACAATTAGTGCCGCTGCTGGTGGTNACGCCTTTAGTGTTTTTGGGGGGCTCATTCTACTCTATTTCGATGCTACCGCCNATCTGGCAAAATATTACATTGTTTAATCCAGTGGTTTATTTGATTTCTGGTTTCAGGTGGTCTTTTTTTGGGAATGCTGACGTGCCTATTTTGGTAAGCCTTTCAGCTATAGGTTTCTTTACATTTATTTGTATCTTAATAGTAGCTTGGATTTTTAAAACTGGGTGGCGAATAAAACAATAAGAATAAAAATGTTGTTAGTTCTCTTGTTTGATTGATAATCACAGATTATGTATCCCGTATGAAATTTAAAATCCCTTTTTTACCNTCCAAGCCATCTGTCGGAGTTATAAAGATGTCTGGAGTGATTTCAGCAGGGGCACGCGGAGGTCTAAGCGATCAGGTGCTGAGCCCAATTTTGGAGAAGGCTTTTAAAAAAGGACAACATAAAGCAGTGGCTTTNTTAATTAATTCGCCGGGNGGTTCCCCNGTTCAGTCCTCTTTAATCAGTTCTCGCATCAAACGCCTCGCAAAAGAAAATGACATGCCGGTCTATGCATTNGTTGAGGATGTGGCNGCTTCAGGCGGGTATTGGCTCGCGTGCTCTGCAGATGAAATTTACGCAGATACCGGCTCAATTATAGGATCTATTGGAGTTATCTCTGCTGGGTTTGGTTTCCAAGAATTAATCCATAAATATGGTGTTGAGAGACGGGTGCACACTGCTGGTAAGTCGAAATCAATGTTGGANCCTTTTAAGGAAGAAAATCCCGAAGATATAAAACGTTTGAAAAAAATACTAGGTGAAATGCATGAACTGTTTATTTCGTATGTTGAAAAAGCGCGTGCAGGTAAGCTTNCCCAGGCTGACGATATCTTTACTGGTGAAATTTGGTTAGGCGAAAAGGCCAGACAGTTAGGGCTCATTGACGGTGTTGGGCATCTGGATACAATTTTAAAAGAAAAATTTGGAAAAAAAACCCAAATCAAAGTTTATGGTCAAAAAAAGAATTTTTTGCAGCGCTTTGGTGTTAATTTAATCAATGAGGCTGGCGTNTANTTGGAAGAACGCGCCGCATTTTCACGGTTTGGTCTCTAATGATTATTAAAATTGTCNTTATTTTTTTAATTGTAATAATAGTTTTAGCAATGTTTGGAAAAGCCCATATTCTTTTGCCAGGTAGGTCTAAAAAGGCACGTTGTGCAAAATGTGGCCAGCTACGGATTGGTAAATCTTGTGGTTGTCCTNAGCCATAAAGCTTNTTAATGTTGTGGCTTCNTTCTTTTTTTGGGCTGTTTNTNTTGTTGCTCTCNGGNGACTTTTTNGTCAGAGGNGCCANTCANCTTAGCAANNGGTTAAGNGTTTCAGCNNTNCTTATATCGCTGACTGTAGTNGCTTTTGGAACATCNGCACCTGAACTNATAGTTGCNATTAAAGCTACATTGAGTGGTTCNCCTGGTNTNGCTNTGGGTAANGTGGTNGGATCTAATATTGCCAATATTCTGTTNGTTTTGGGTTTGCCTACTTTATTNGTTGGNTTGAAAAACGATATTGCAGANACAAAGCGCTCATTTACNATAATGATNTTNGCATCTNTNTTATTTATTGTGTTTGGGATTAGTGGGAGCTTTTCTTGGGTTAATGGATGTGTACTTCTTTCTGTATTAACCTTCTTTCTTATCGATACGTTTAGACAAAATAAGGAAAGCGCGTTTAATATTGGAAATTTTGAAACTCAGCAAAGGGTAACTGACTCATGGTGGAAAATAATCTTTTTCTTATTTTTGGGTGTGATAGGTTTACCTTTAGGTGCAGATCTACTGGTCACTAATGCGTCGTCATTGGCGAAAGGTTACGGTATCAGTGATGCAGTTGTGGGTTTAACTTTAATTGCAATAGGTACATCTTTACCAGAACTGGCAACTACATTTATTGCTGTTGTGCGAAAAAAAGCTGAAGTTGTTTTGGGCAATTTAATTGGATCAAATATATTTAATTTACTGGCAATAATTGGAGTAACTTCTTTGATTTCTCCAGTGCCTGTTGATCCAAGCTTTATAAAGTTTGATTTTTGGATCATGTTTGGAGCAAGTCTGTTGGTAACTCCATTCATATTTTCAAGTTTCCAATTCAATCGATTGTCTGGCTTTCTTTTTGTAACATTATACATTAGTTACTTGACTACTATTTTGAAATGAAAAGAGAATTAATGAGAGCATTAGTAACAGGAGGGGCAAAAAGGTTAGGGAAAGAAATGGCAATATTTCTTGCTGAAAGAGGCTTTGAAGTTGCTATCCATTATCATTCTTCTGAAAATAGTGCTATCGAACTTGTCGAATATATTAAATCAAAGACTGGGAAAAATTCTATCGCTCTTCGTGCTGATTTGACAAAGGAAATAGAAGTACGAGAGTTGATTGCACGGGCTAACGATCAGTTAGGTGGACCAATAAATTGTTTGATCAA
>NYTF01000021.1 GCA_002683355.1 Paracoccaceae bacterium
GCACCACCAGTTGGTTCTAAATTAATAGATCCTGTTGAATCATTCACTGAAGAAGTATTCACAAAATAAGAAGTAGCCGTATCCGCTCCAACAGCAGAAGGCTCAGTAATAGTTACAGTAGTTGAAGAAGGACATCCATTATCAGGATCAGTAGAAGTTACAGTATATGTATCAGCAACTAAGTTATTAACTTGTTGAGTTGTAGCATATACAGAACCATTACTTGAAATCCAAGCATAGATATCTCCACTTGTTGAATATGAATTCTGTGCAAGAACCATTGCGTGTCCTAATGCATCTCCATTACATACATTATCAAATGAGAATAACTCAGTTAACTCGTAATAAGTACAAGGAGTAACTTCATATACATCAATATTATCAATTCTAACAAAACCAGGGAATCCATAACCTACGTTATAGTTAACCATTGCTTCGAAAGTAATGTAAACATTTGATTGTCCAGCCCATGCATCTAGATCATACATGTACTCACCATAATTAAGAGCACTTGCGTTAGTAGAAACACTTCCACCAATTTGAGTTTGATCAGAGAAAATAGCTGTACCAGTATTTAATTCATTCTGTTCAACACCATTTACTTTTACTCTGAACCATGCGCAGTTTGAAAATGCAGACTCAAGTCCAGCATCGAAACGCAGGTCAACATCAGAACCAGAACCAGATAAATCTACACAAAAAGATGTAGTAGCGTTATGGTTAGGATCAGCAAATGCTGTACCAGAATTTTGTGTTCCATAGAATGTACCACCACCTGTAAATTCTAAACTTACCGTGTCAATTAAGGCATTAGCAGCGCTAGAGAATG
Source organism: Paracoccaceae bacterium (assembly GCA_002683355.1). Classification (GTDB taxonomy): domain Bacteria; phylum Pseudomonadota; class Alphaproteobacteria; order Rhodobacterales; family Rhodobacteraceae. The sequence continues at coordinate 830 of NYTF01000021.1, forward strand.
TTAAACCATCAACTAAAGCTCCAGTAGTAGTAGTGTAGCCCATCGCAGTCAAGTCTTCACTCTCTACAGTTTCAGAATAGTTTAAAGTTCCACAAGCATAGTAAGTACATAGCGTAGGATCATTCACGTTACAAGTTCCACAGAAGTTAGATGCAAATTGATCTAAACAACCTGTGTATAAACATGAACCATCACTAATTAAAGCTAGTGGGTCGTAGTTATCAGCAAAAGGATCAGTACAACCAATTGCTAATTCAGAGAACTGAATCATATCAACACATGCATCCGAAGTGAATGATGTACCAGTTGCCATATGAAATTCTACAGCAATTTGTCCAGTTCCATAAGTAGATAAATCAATAAAACCTAAAGACCATTGGTCTCCTTGATCTCCAGAAAGTGACCATGCATTTGTCCATGTTAATCCTCCATCAGTTGATATATTAACATCAAGAGTTCCCATAGTAGCACCGTACATGTGATACTGCCAAGAAATTGCAGGTGTTGTCCATGCAGATAAATCTACACACGAAACACTCATTCTAGCATCGGAATTTGATCCACCACCAGAAGTTTCAGTATAAACATAGTACGTTCCATCATAAGCACCAGTAGTTGGTCCAGTATTTGAAGAAGATGTTCCTCCAGAATTTACTGTCCAGTCTACAGTGTTAGCAGGGTCGTTTGCCCAGGTAGCACCAAAGGCTCCAGCATACTCAAAACTTTCAGTAGTATCTGATGCGATACAACCATAAACACAAGAACCATCATCTATAGTAGCTAATGGGTCATAGTTTAATGCTGCAGGATCAGTACATCCAAAAGTACCCATAGGTAATGTGAAAGACTCCACATAAGAGGATCCAGTAGTAAATCCTGTTCCGAGAGTATATCCAATACCTCCTGAAAGTGAATCGATGATATTTACATATCCTCCATTCCACCCATCTCCAAAAGAATCATACATATTTAATGTATAACTTCCTGGATCAGGAAGATCGATATATGCATCGTAGAAATTACCTGAAGCGTAACCACTTCCAGAAAGTAATGTCAAACCCGTTGCATCCTCAACAAGATCCCATGAAACCTCTGATCCCCAAGCACCAGAGTAAGTCTGAACGTTTACAACTGTTGCAGAAACCGTTGACACAATAAGTGCAAAGGCAGCAACAAATGCAAACATCATTTTGTTAAACTTTGTTTTCATAATAATTGTTTTAGTTAAAAAATTTGTTAATTGTGTACAAAAAACCCTTGTGCTGCGACACAAGGTTTGTATTGTTAGGCATATTATACGACAAAATACCGCACCTGTAGAGATACGAATTAAACATCAGTTTAATCTGATAATCAGTTCTAATCATAATAAGTTTAGGTAGTTATTGTCGTAAAAACCTGGGATAAAAATAAAGAATTTTTTAAAAAAAACAAAAATTATCTTCTTTTTTTCCAGTTTAATAACACCCAATTGTTAAAAACAATTTGATTTTAATTTACTTTTTTTCGATTTTAGATTCAAAAAATATCAATCAACTTTATTATTATATTTGCATAAAGACCTAATTAACTGTTTGTTATGAAAAAAAATTTACTCCTTCTATTAATCACTATTTTATCTCCTTTTATAAGTCTGGCTATGACTCCAGTAAACTTACAAGTAAATCTAGTATTTAGTAATTCAGCTATTCTACAATGGGAAAATGGAACATGTGTTCAAAATAATTTTGTTTTAGCTTATAAAGACAGTACTCTNTCTTCTTGGGATAGTATAGTTGTTGTTAATAATGGTTTTGGAGTTCAAGTTCAAAATGTTCCGNCTTTAAATTCTCTNACAACATATAATTGGAGAGTAAAATGTGATAGTATTTGGGTAAATGGNCCAAATTTTACAACTACTTCTTGTTTTAACTTTAACTACAATGTTACCGATGCTAGCTGTGATGGCAACTCAGACGGCGCAGTTGATCTTGTATTAAGTGGAGGATTTCCTCCATATACATACTCTTGGTCTTCACCTACATACCTTTGGTTTTCAGAAACTACTGAAGATATTGATACTCTTTTCCCTGGAACATACTATATTAGTGTTACTGAGTCTGGTGGATGTACTGAGCTAGATTCTATAGTTGTAGCAACAATAGATAGTAATTCTATAAATCAACTCACATCAGATTTTTCGATTAATCCAGTGGATACCAATGGTATTTGGACAAATACTACTTTAACACTAGCTAACACAGGTTGTGATGTAAACTTAAGACCTGAATTTTTAATTACTCTTGATAGTGCTACAATTTCTCAGGGTGATTTAGTGCTTCAATGGTATAATCCATTAACTGGTCAATTTGCAAATCTTCCCTACAGTGTTTATCCCAACGGAAATGCTTATGGTTTTTGGCATTACACAAGTAACGGTTCTAATCCAGATTCTACGGGATTAATAGTAAATGAAGGAGCAAGTCAAACACTTTCTTTAAGAGTGAAATTTACTGTTCCTGCAAACTTTGGTCTTTATTCTTGTATTTGGAACACTCAAGAAGTAGATAGTATCGGAAATATTGTCCAAACTTTAGCTCCCTCAGATACTATAACATTAAGCTATTCAAATTGTGGTTTGTTTGCTATTGATAGCTTACAAATAAACGACATTATCTGCTATGGAAGTAATGATGGAAGCGCATCGGTTTATAGTATCACAGGTGGCTTTGGAAATTACACTTATCAGTGGAGTAACGGAGATACTCTTTCAACAGCCTCTAATCTGTCTGCTGGAAATTATTTTGTAATTGTAACAGATATTTATAGTGGATGTCAAGATTCTATAAACTTTAATATAATAGAAGCAACTCCACTGCAACTTATTATTTCTGGAACTGATGTTAGTTGTAATGGAGCAAGTGATGGAACTATCTCTGCAAATGTTATTGGAAACGGATTGTTTAGCTACAGCTGGAGCCCTATTCTACCAAATGGATCATCTCAGTCTTCTTACTCAAACCTTTCAGCAGGAACATATACCTTAACCGTTTATGATTCTGTTTGTAGTTTATCTATCTCTGATTCATATACAATCAACAATCCTGATTTACTAACATATTCAATATCTTCTTTAGAAAATAGATCTTGTGATACCATAAGTTGTACAGGATTAATAGCTGCAAATCTTTCTGGAGGAACTCAACCTTATCAATATCAATGGAGTAATGGAGACACCTCACAATCAATTTCTAGTTTGTGCGCGGGATTATACTCTGTAATCTTAACAGATGCTAATTCTTGTCAGACATATTATGATACAATAACGATTATAGATACTGTTGGAATTGCTAATTTATCTATTGCAGGAACAGACATAAGTTGTTATGGATTAAATGATGGTATGGCCGAAGCAGTTGTAAGCTCAGGAGCAAGCTATGGCAATGTATCACTACTTAATTATTGCGGATCAGGAGCATATATTTCTGCTAATAGTGTCAATGTTGCAGAAGTAAGATTAATTGGAGATAACGGAGATAATATTGTAAACAATACATCTTCTTATGGTGATACCTATGAAGATTTCACCAATCAATATGCTAGCTTAACACCAAATCAAACTTACACGGTAACTGTAGAAATTGGAACAACAAATCCAAATCATCTGATAAATGAATTTGCTGGAGCAAAAGTTTATGCTGATTGGAATACAGATGGAGACTTTTTTGATGCTAATGAAGAGTTAGGGATAATAAATATTGATACCGTTCCTTTTATATCGGATATTACATTCACTGTTCCAAATACCTTATCCGGATATGTTACAAGATTAAGAGTTGCTATGCAAGAAAATAACGATAGTATAATAGGCCCATGTGATAGTTCATATTTTGATCCCACAACTCTAACATTTTTAGATCCTGTAAGAGGAGGAACAGAAGATTACTCACTAGTAGTAAATGTTTCACAACAACCAACTTTTATTTGGTCTAATGGTGGAACAACTCAAATAATAGATTCACTTTCAGCTGGGACATATGTTTGTACATTAACAGATGAAAATAATTGCGTAGCAACTGATAGTGTTACCATTTATGAACCAACACAAATTATTGATAGCTTAACTGTTGGAACTATTATTTGTAATGGCGGATATACCTCAGCATCATTAAACATTGTTGGTGGTACTCCCCCATACACTGAAAATTGGTCAACTAATCAAAACCAAATATATGCTGGAAATGTATCTTATACTGTAATAGACTCCTCTGGATGTCAATTGACAAATTCATTTACTGTAAGTCAACCTAATCCAACTATATTGACTCTTCAAATAGTTGATAGCATTAGCTGTAATGGTGCTAATGATGGTTCTCTTTATGCTAATATTTCTGGTGGAATTGCTCCATTTACATATTTATGGACAAATAATACAAATAACGATAGTTTATACACCGATACTATATCTAATCTTGGACCTGGAAGATATTTTTGTACAATTACTGATTCAAACAATTGTATTACAAACTCACTAATTTCATTAAACGAGCCAATTGCAATAACTATTTTACAAACAAACACCAGTGCTTTATGTTATGGCGATACTAATGGAGTTACCATATTAAATATTTCTGGCGGAGATGGAAACTATACTTTATATGCTTTTGGACAGACTCTTTCACTTTTAGGAAATAATATTATAAGCTCCTCTCAATTTTTTCCAGGTGGTATTCCTGCTGGAACATATCCTTTTACGGTAACTGACGGATCGGGCTGTATGATTTATGATACCATTATCATCACTCAACCAGATATAATTTCAACAATTAATACCGTAAATAATATTAGTTGTTATGGTTTAACAGATGGAAATGCTACTATTAACATATCTGGTGGTACACCACCATTTGTAGAAGATTGGGCAGGATATAATCCTAATGCTCTTGCTCAGGGTATTTATTCATTCACAATCACAGATGATAATGGATGTTTATTTTCTGATAGCATAACAATT
>NYTF01000090.1 GCA_002683355.1 Paracoccaceae bacterium
TAGCAAAAGGTGCAAACGTCCCCATACTGCCAACTTTTTTAGATTATTCCAATAAACGGGGAGGTTTTGGCACCCCTATTAAAACTTCAGACAATCTTCTATCAGACATGCAAAAACTAAGAGACTTTTACGAACCCTTTTCCGGTAAATTTCCAAAAAAATCAGGTCCCATCAAGCTTAAAGAAGAAGCATCATCAGATAAAATATAAGCTATTTAAGGAGACAGCAGAATGATTGATCATGAAGTTTTTAATGACCTTGCAATTATCGCATTAGATACTTTCAAGGATAAACCAACGTCTTTGACTAAAGGTCAACAAGAGGCATCTTTATTACTTTGGACTTCTGCAGATGGTCATTCTAAACTTGGCGTTTGGGAATGCCAACCAGGGAGGTTCACGGCCGACCGGTCAACTGCGGGGGAGTATTGTCACATCATTACTGGCAGAGCTACTGTAACAAATGTAGATGGAATTAATTCACATGAAATAAAAGCTGGTGACCTTTTAGTATTACCCCAAGGTTGGAAGGGTGAATGGATTATTCATGAACATATGCGTAAATTTTTTATTATTGATGCATCACATAACCTTAAATAGTTACCAGCCAATCCTACTAGCCGAAATTAATAATGAATAAAAGTAAGTTTCAAAATATTCTTAGGGGTTAAGGGAGTGTTGGTATAGGCCGGGATCCGATGCATGCAGCCGGCTACTTAACGTCTTCTGGATGGAGAACTGTCTTTACCCTTAGCTTTAATTAATGCCTGGGCACGACGTGCTTTATTTTTCTTACTATTGTATTTCCCAACTTTGGGAGCCCGCATTGGAATACTTGGGTCACTAGCACCTTTGCGTAGTTTCGATTTTGCTTTTTCAACTAGTTTAGGTGTATCGGTACCTGTTGATTTTCCATCTTTTTTCTTAGAATCCAAACCAACTCCCTGTCGCACATCTTTCGTAATTTTTTGTTGGTTTTTATTGTGCGGTCGAACTGTTGACTTTTCTTGGCGTTCTGGCCTTTCCCGGTCTACCTGTGGCCTACTCTTCTTATCCTCTTTTGGTTTAAAACTTGTTTTTCTCTTAGGACCTTCATCTGATGATCGTCGACGAGGGCGCTCATTATTTCGTCCCCTAGTCGCTAATGGAATATTCGGGGCTTCAGTTAATTGAAATATTTTTGAACCTTCAATAGTTCCATCAGGACCAATAGATTTAAAAAACCCTTTTACACAAAGTTCACCCAATTCAATAAATGTGTGGTCACCCTGTATTTTAATTGCGCCAATATCTTTGTTTGTTATACCACCTGACTTACAGAGCATTGGAACGACTTGACCAGGCGAAAGACCATCTCGCTGTCCTTGCCCCAAGCGCAACCAGACACTTTTACCAAAATTTTCGTGAGACTTTTTTGGCTTACGCCTGGAGTCCTCTTGAAATTCACCAACTTCTTCAGGCGCAGAAAGTTTTTCTGTATAGGTTTCTAAAAAAGCTGCCGCTACGCGTTCAGCACCGTAAAGTTCCAGTAACTTTGGTACCATTTGTGCGTGCACGGAATTTACTTCACGCTTCCATACTTCATCTTTTAAAATGCGTTCGTGATCCTTTACGAGAACCTCATCCGCAGTGGGCGCAACCCCCCACAGCGCGGTCAGCTTTGCCGATTTCAATACCCTCTCTGCCTTACGCAATGCAGCAGGCGAAACTATTAGAACAGAAGTCCCTTTGCGACCTGCGCGGCCTGTTCTACCTGAGCGATGCAAAAGTCTTTCATGATTGGAAGGTAATTCTGCATGTATCACAAGATCCAGTTTAGGAAGATCAATGCCGCGAGCGGCAACATCTGTCGCTACACAAATACGAGCGCGCCCATCACGCATTGCTTGAAGCGCATGGGACCGCTCAGCTTGTGACAACTCACCCGATAAGGATACTACTGAAAACCCACGATTTGACAGGCGCGTAGTCAGACGCCCAACTGTTGCTCGAGTATTTGCAAATACAAGCGCACTTGGCGCTTCGTGAAAACGCAGTACGTTTATAATCGCGTTTTCACCATCATGTTTACCAACTTTGATTGCCTGATAGTCAATATCTGTGTGTTGTGATTTCTCAGCTAACGTCTTTATACGAATTGCACCACGCTGATACTGTTTTGCAAGGTTTGTAATTCCTTTGGGAACAGTTGCCGAAAACATTAAGGTACGGCGTTTTTCAGGCGTCGTATCTAAAATCATTTTGAGATCTTCAGCAAACCCCAGATCAAGCATTTCGTCTGCTTCATCAAGAACTACAGCACAGATTTGAGACAAATCAATTGTACCACGCATGATATGATCCCGAAGACGACCTGGCGTTGCAACAACGATGTGGGCACCACGTTCCAGTGCTCGACGTTCGTCGCGCATATCCATACCACCAACGCAGGAAGCCATTACGGCTCCAGTTTCTGCATACAACCACTGAAGTTCTCGTTTAACCTGCATCGCCAACTCGCGCGTTGGAGCGATTATCAGGCCAAGCGGACTTGAAGCACGTTCAAATATTTCTTTATCGGTCAAAAGGTTTGGNGCAATTGCGATCCCAAAACCAACNGTCTTACCTGACCCAGTTTGAGCAGAAACCAATAAATCCGAGGTTTCTAATTCTGGCTTTGAAACTTCTTGCTGTACGGGTGTTAAAACATCNTATCCACGCTTTTTTAGCGCGATGTTTAGGAAATTTTTCAATAGTTTCTCAATTTCTGTTCTAGGGTTCATGTTCCCTATGGAACTCGACACTTATAATCGTAGCACCATCTTGCGCCACACCNTGTTGTGTCACTATTTTAAATGAATACAAATGTACATAGGTGAAAATAACCGCTTTCCCTTGAAAGAAATAGANTTAAGAATTTCCATTAAATTAACCAAGCTTTAGAACNGTGTTCATCTGAAAAAGTTCTTTGGTTTTTGATGCAGAAAGGCAATGATTGGTTCAGATGTCTAACGAGGAAGGCTTTGTAATAGTGCTAGTAACTTTTGTTTAAAAAAGTTTAATTAAGAAAATTTTAGCTTATACTTCCATGATCCTAATTTCGACAAACAAGGAATTTTGAGATGCAAAACTTTAATTTAACTGATCCAGAAAAAGCAGGAGTGGATGGAAAGTTACTCTCACAAGCAATAGATTTTGCGATAAAAAATGAATCCATAATGGACCGTAATATTGGAGCCGCTTTGGAACGTGGCCACTTCGAAGAACCTTGGCCTATCGGCAAAACTATAGGGCCAGTGAAAAATAGAAAGGCCGGGTCTGGATTAATTCTCAGACAAGGTCAACTTTTAAAAACTTGGGGCGATGTTGAATTTGTTGATATGACTTTTAGTATCAGCAAAAGCTATATTTCTTTATGTATGGGGATTGCAGTCGCTGATGGCATCATTCCTGACATTCATGCTCCGATAAGGAATATAGTAAAAGATGGTGGTTTTGAATCTGAACAAAATAAAGATATCACTTGGGCCCACATGTTACAGCTCACAAGTGAGTGGGAGGGAACACTTTGGGGAAAACCAGATTGGATTGATCATTATCGCGATGTAACAGGCAATTCTCTCCACGCAGACAAACGGGGAAGCAAACGTAAATTGCAGCCACCGGGCACCTATTGGGAGTATAATGATGTTCGCGTCAATCGTTTATCCCTAGCTCTAATGCTTGCTTTTGACCGACCACTTCCTCAAATATTAAAAGAACGAATTATGGATCCAATCGGAGCAACTGAAACCTGGGAGTGGCACGGTTACGACAATTCTTGGCTGGACATTAAAGGAGAGAGAATACAATCAGTATCCGGTGGAGCCCACTGGGGAGGTGGCCTTTGGATTAGTAGCTTGGATCATGCTCGAGTAGGCCAATTAATGCTTAATAAAGGTTGGTGGAATGATCGTGAAATAATTCCAGAAAAATGGGTAGATGCATGCCTTACTCCCTGCCCTCTCTCACCAGTTTATGGGTATCTATGGTGGTTAAATGATGCTAAAAACGGTATGTTTCCAGGGACACCTAGTTCAGCGTTTTATGCAATGGGAGTTGGTACTCAAATTATCTATATAGATCCTGAAAATGAACTTGTAATTGTTGCTCGATGGATCGAGAAAGAACAAATGCCTGAATTTGTAAGAATGGTATTAGCGAGTATCAAGAATTAATGGACTTAATAATGATAACTAAATATCTATTGTTTCTATTTTCATCCTGGTTCTGGCTCACCGTCCAAAAAGGAGAATAACTGTGATATTAATTTGTCGGCACGGTCAAACAGAATGGAACCTTGAAGGGCGTTTGCAGGGTTGGTTGGATTCAGAATTAACAGAGCTAGGTATAACCCAAGCTAGAGCTTTACAATTTGGCCTTAAAACTTTCTGCCGAGAAAAAAAGTTTAAGGTAATTTGTAGCCCACTTGGTCGAGTTAGAAGTACAGCAAAAATTGCTTTGGCTGATGCTCGGCATGTAACAGAAATTACTTATGATGATAGACTCAAAGAGCATGGCATTGGTGCTTGGGAGGGTCTCAATACAGAAGAGATTGAGCTACGTTTTCCGGGAATGTTAAAAAAGAAAGAAAAAGACAGCTGGAACTTTCAGCCACCAGAGGGAGAAAGCTTGGCACATTTGGAGGGTCGTCTAATTGCCTTTCTGGACGATATTGACAAATCAGAAGATATTTTACTGTTCTGCCACGAAATGGTTTCAAAGACACTTAGAAAAATTTTACTGAATTTAAGTCAGCAGCAGGCGCTAATTTTAACCCATGATCAATTCAGCTTTTTTGTAATTGATAATATGAAAATGCATCAGTATCATTGTAGTCCTAGTTAAAATTCGTGAATAAAAAGGCATGGCTTATATTTAAATTGTAGTTTTGGCTTCTTTGGACAAAATCGCAAGCCTGCAAATGCGATGCTTAATTTTATCCGTACAATTTGCCCCATTTAATAAAATTCCAAATACGTTCATGGATATAAAATATAACAGTGTTAAACGTAAGCTGAATGATAGCAATCGTTCCACTTATCATTAAATCACCAAGTATAAGCCAGCTCACCATAAACGTGCATAGAGTACCAGTTAACCTCCACGAAATAGTTTTGGAAATGCTTCTAAGTTTGGTATCGCTCACAGCCCTACACTCCACATCCACACGGGTATCACCACAGCATGAAATAAAATAATTATAAAAAGCATTAAATATACTGTTCGTTTCTGGGGGTTCACTTTTTCATCTCATTCATTTTGTATCAATAATTTTATCATTTCTTTTAGTTCACTTACTTCTTTCCGTAAGTCGCGCACTTCACCTGCTATCAAGTCTGACTGGGAAGCTTCTAAATTTGAACTCAATTCAACCTGTCCATCTAACAAATGCTTTCCACCGCCTTTCATCATAGTTTTAATCTCGCCTTCATAATAGAATGTATCTATATATTTACCCTTCCTTTCATCAAACCAATTTTGGCGTGCTTCAAGGTTGGAATCTGCAGAATTTTGATTTTCATATCCTGAAATAACTAATAATGAAGTAGGACTGGTTTGAACGGAAATGCTAAATTTAGTATTGGCAAGAAATCCACCTTTCACGGCATCTTTGTGATCGGAGGCAAAAAGTTTTAGGTCTTTTTCATCGGGGTGCTCACTCATAATTATTCTTGCGATCATAATTTAGTCCTCCATCAGTTTATCCTTTCTAAAAATCACTTAGATGTAAAGTTTCGTAAATTGAATCAATTTTCATGCGAGCAATACTCACATAGAAGCTCTCCAGTTTAACGGACAAAACTATTTGGAAATCTGGCCAAGCTTTAGTAAAATCTCCGTAGAAAGAGTACTAAATGCATTCATGTTATGAAGAAGACGAAGATCGTTAAAAAGTAAGTAGTGGTAGAAGGGACGTTAAAAGTAAGATAGCCTCAATTTATAAACTTTTAGTTAAACCAACAGAAAACAATTAAATAGATGGCTTACATACCACTTGATGAAAATAATCGTATGTTCCGTATCGGTTTTGGGAAAAACAAAGGCCGCTGGTTTGTAAGAATTGATCTATGGTTTTTTGGAATTAGGTTTTGATGAAGCAAAATGCAGAGCTACGCGCGCGCTACGGACTGCTTCAGATTATTTTAGGGGACAGAAACAGACTTGTTATCACAAGCTATTTATAAGTATAAAATTTACTAAAGGTGGTGGCGGAAACGAAGGGATTCGAACCCTCGAGACGGTTCCCCGCCTACTCCCTTAGCAGGGGAGCGCCTTCGACCACTCGGCCACGTTTCCGCC
>NYTF01000022.1 GCA_002683355.1 Paracoccaceae bacterium
TCACCACGAACATTTTCATATACTTCTACAAAAATCTCCTGATCATTAAATCGTTCAATTCGAGCATTAACTAGCTCTGTTGGCTTTCCTCTATGCATAGAAAGTCTTCGGCTTATTGCATTAGAAAGTGGTTGATTGGAATTTCCTGATATTAACTTAGGTTCATATGAAAATGCCATTCTTATCCCCAGTTAGTCTAAATTTAGTCGTGTCATAACACTGACAATCGTTCTTGCAAAGCCGCAAGATAAGATATTATAATTTTTTTTGATCTATATCTTAAAATAGCAACATTTATTTAGTTTTTTCAACTAACATATAAAAAGGAGCGGTAGTTGAATAAATTAGCATCGTTTAGTGGTTATGAGACTTCATGGTATGAGGTTGGGCAGAATGGTCCTAAATTAGTCTTGTTGCACTGCTCATTGGCTCACGGTGGCGCCTGGGCTGGAGTTAGTGAGCGTTTGTCATCTACATTCAAAATATTTGTTCCAGATTTACCAGGCCAGGGGAAAAGTCAAGATTGGGATGAAAATGTACTTTTTCAGGATCAGGGTGTAGCTAGTATTGTAGGTCTCCTAAAACATATTGAGAAACCTTGTCATTTGATAGGTCATTCTTTTGGCGCTACTATTGCTATGCGAATTGCGAATGAATATCCAGAATTAGTAAAAAGTTTAATTTTGTTTGAGCCAGTATTTTTTGGATGCTTAGAGGATTCTGGAAATCCGATGTATGATCAATGGAGTATTCGAGAAAAACCTTATACCGATTTAATCAACAAAGGTGACCTTGAGGGCGCATCCAAAGCTTTCATGAATCTTTGGGGAACTGGGGCTGATTGGGCTGATATTCCAGAACATCAAAGAACCTATATCACTAAAAGGATACATTTAATTTCTGCTGGTAGTAAATCAGTGATAAATCCAGGAAAAGATAGAATGCTTTTAAGCGACTATAAAAAAGTTAAAATACCAGTTTATTTACTTGAAGGAGAACATTCTCCAATTGTTATATCGGAGGTTCAAAAGACGCTTTTGCATACATTTCCAAATGCTTTGAGATCAATTATTGACGGTGCTGGACACATGGCGCCGATAACGCATCCTGAAGAATTTGCAAAAGAAGTTAAAAACTTTATTGAACCTTAATACGAGATAATTTGGAGACCTGGATTATGACCATTTTTCATTTATGAAATTTTCTAAATCTTCTTCATTCACGTTGTCTTCTGATATTGTTTTATCTGCTACTGTTTGATCAGCTTCGGTAGCACTATTCGGATTTTTGGATATTAAAGGATGCCACTTTTCTAAAGCCTCTCCGTAGAAAACCCTTCGGTAACCACAAGTATCTGGCATCCAATAAGCAATTTCCTTTATATTTTTTGGAGTAAGTTTAATGCAATCTGGTACTAGCTTTTTACGCATTTTATAATTTTTGCAGCGTGCGGTATGTGTGTCTAATAATTTACAAGATACATTTGTGTAGAATACCTCATTGGTATCTGCGTCTTCAATTTTTCGAAGACAGCACTTGCCACAACCATCACATAAGGCTTCCCATTCGTTTGTATCAAGTTCTTCTAATTTGTACTTTTCCCAGAACTTGGATCGATATCTTTTTTGTTTGCACATTGATAATACATGCCTTTAAACACAAAATAATAAAAGGGCTTTAATAGAATATTTATATAAATAATTTTGAGGCATCATAAAATGGATGAGATAGATTTATACAAGCCAATCAAAACATATTTTGAACGCCATGGCTATGTTGTTAAATCAGAGATTAAGAACTGTGATGTGGTAGCAATTAAAGGAGATGAGACGCCAATAATAATTGAAATGAAATTAAACTTTTCATTAACTTTATTAATGCAAGGCATAGATCGTCAGTTAATATCAGAATTTGTTTATTTAGCTTTTCCAGTTAAAAAGGGTAAATATCATCAAAAGTTGGTAAAAGATGCTATAAAAATATGCCGGCGCTTGGGATTAGGATTGCTCACGATAAGATTGACCCCAACAGAATTTGTTAGAGTGCATTGTGAGCCCGGATTGGTAAAAGTGAATAAATCAAAAGAGAGATCCAAGGTTCTTTTAGATGAATTTAATAAAGTATTGGGTGACCCAAATGTGGGTGGTCAAGTGGGCAAAAGTATAATGACTGCATACAGGCAGGATGCAATTTGTATTGCAAAAGCAATTATCAGAGGGGAAGAGGGAAAGCCGTCTGTGTTGGTAAATTCTCTTGGAATTTTAAACTCAGGCTCTATTTTAAATAAGAACTATTATGGTTGGTTTTATAAAATTAAGTACGGATTATATGGCGTAACTACAAAAGGAAAATATGAATTAAACAACTTAAACGATAATAAGTTAAAGGACTAAGTTTTTTAAATATGCTCTTGAAGAATTTTTTTACTGGTTTCGCAATCTTGATCCATTTGCTTTATCAAAGAATCTAAGCTGTCGAATTTTAGTTCTGGTCTTTGAAATGATACCAGAGCAATTGAGAGCTCTTCTCCATAAATATCTCCAGAAAAGTCAAAGATAAAAGTTTCCAAGTTTGGAATATTTACACCAAAAGTGGGCCGTTCACCTAATGAAGCTGCACCTAAAAACCTTCCTTTGTAAGGACCAGTTAAAATATCAGCTATTACTGCGTAAACCCCAAATTTTGGTAAATGGAGGCCGTCTAGAGACATGTTCGCTGTTGGGTATCCAAGCTCTCTTCCTCTTTGATCTCCAGAAATGACGGTTCCTTCTATTCTGTACCAGTGGCCAAGCATATGTGCGGCATCATCGGGACGACCATCTGCAATAGCGTTTCTAATGGAGGTAGAAGAAAATGTTCCCTTATTGTCAGCAACTAAAGGCGCTATCGTTACCCCAAAACCTAACTTTTTCCCAAAATCTATTAATGTTTGCACTGAGCCTGCTCTATTTTTCCCAAAGCAGAAATCAGCACCAACCACTATATGCTTAACACCGAGCCCATTAACAAGAACGTCAGTTATGAATTGGACAGCGCTTAGAGACGATAAGGCAGAGTTGAACTGCAATTCATAAAGATTTTCGATACCCACTTTTTTAAGTTGACTTGCTCTAGCTTCTGCACTCATTAATCTAAACGGTTTTGAATTTGATTGAAAATATGCTCTTGGGTGAGGTTCAAAAGTTATAACACCCAGTTTTGAATTAAGATTTGTGGAAACTTCTCGCGCAAGATCGATCACAGATAGATGTCCTTGATGGACGCCATCAAAGTTGCCAATAGCGACACACGCTCCTTTGTCTTCTTGATTTAAGAAAGTATAATCACGAATAATTTTCAATTTTCACCTCTACTTGGCGCCAAGGCGACAGCTTCACCTTTTATTACTAATTTATCTCCAACTTTCGCCTCACATTTTAAAGTTACTTGTTTTTTATTATTATTTATATTTATTACTGTTACTGAAGCTACTACTTTATCTCCAGGGTAAACAGGTTTTGTAAATTGCAGAGTTTGGCTTAAGTAAATAGCTCCATGGCCAGGCAAATACTCACCCAAGAGAGCAGAGAAAAGTGATGCGGAAAGCATCCCGTGTACCACCCTACTCTTGAAAATTGATGCTTTTCCAGCTTCATCGTTTAAGTGGATCGGATTTCTATCTTCAGAGGTTTTAGCAAATGACTCAATTTCAACGTCGCCCATTACTTTAGCGATTGACCTGCTTAGACCAATCTCCATGTCCTCTAAATAGATAGTTCCAATTCGATTCATTTTAATACTACCTTAAAAAGCCGATGCTATAAGTGGGCTTAAATTCTTGCCTGTCCAAGAAATTGTTTAATTTATTTTGGTTTGGTTGGATAACAGTATTTGTTTCTTGAGATGCCAGACCACCCGTAATAAATAGGCTATCTAATTTAGAAGCAACAGCACCCTTTATGTCTGTTAGCATTCCATCACCAATGCACAAAATTTTATCATTTGGTATGTTTGGATCAATTTTTTTTAAATGATCAAAAGCAAGATCATAAATAGGTTTGTGAGGTTTACCAAAGTACAAACTTTCCCCACCCATTTCTGTGTATAATTTTGCTAATGCTCCAGCGCAATAAGCCCGTTTATGGCCTCGATCAACAACTATATCTGGGTTTGCACATAACATTTTTAGTTTCCGATTTATGAAATTTGTAAAGAGACTTTTGTAGTCCTCTGGGTGATCATTCAAGTCATCAAAAGGTCCTGTACACACAATCCCATCAGCATTTTCTGCTGAAACACGTTCTATTGAGGAAACCTGATCGATAATTTCCATATTGTTAAAAAAACCTGAATCATTTTCTGGACCAAGGTGAAATACTTTTTGATTAACTACACCTTTAAACATCGCCGCTCGTGCGCTATCTCCCGAAGTAGCAATTGCGTCCCAGCAACTTGTGGGCACCCCAATTTTATGGAGTTGTCGCTCCACACTTTCGCTAGGTCTCGGGGAGTTCGTAACTAAAACCACGTATCCTAAGCCTTTAGCTCGATAGTTTTTTAATGCATTCAAAGCTTCATCAAATGGCGAGTATCCATCATGTACGCATCCCCAAAGATCGACAAACAGTGCCTCATATTTTTTTGACAGGTCTTTAATAGAATTTATTATGGGATGCATATTTATATTTTGATGTTTGGAATTATTTGTTTTTTTCTACTCACGACGCCAGGCAATTTAATGAAATCTTCACTTGATTTTACGTTAAAAGATTTTTTTGCGATTTCACGTGTATTTTCGTTTGGAATCAGCAAAGTGCTCTCTTGATTCAAAATATCAACTATAAACAATAAGATCTCGTCTAAACCCTCGTCTTCTATAATTTTTGGCATAGCGTTGATTAAGCTATTTTTACGTTTCAAGATTGTATTTGGTGATGTTGTTTCAAGAACAGAAATACGCAATTCTTTGCCTGAAATTTCAAATTGCTTACTATCCATTTTTATTAAGTTTTCATCGCTAATTTTTGACACATCTGATTTAGCTTCAAACATTTTGGTAGCAAGAATGGACAAATCGATGTCTAAATCTTTTGCTAATGATAATGCAACTTCTTTATCATATTTTGTAGTAGTAGGTGATCTAAATTCCAAAGTATCTGATAAAATACAGCTTAACATCAAACCTTTTATTGAATTCGGCATTTTTTCAGTATCTTTGCCCATTAAACTAAACATTATAGTTGCAGTACAAGCGAGTGGTCTTATCGTTACTTTGAGGGGTGATTTGGTTTTTAAACCTCCTACTAGNAGATGGTGGTCTATTATTTCTATTATGTCAGCGTTAATTACTGATTGTGGCAATTCAGATGGATTATTAGTATCAACAATTACAATTTTGTCGTTTGGCGAGACTTCTTCAATTATTTCTGGCTTTTTAACTTTCCAATAATCTAACACAAAGGTTGCCTCTGTGTTTGGCTCGCCTAGAAGCTTCGCCTCAGCTTCTAAGCCGCANATTGTGCTTAAATACCATGCCCAAATTATTGGTGAACCGGTGCTATCTGTATCTGGAGATTTGTGTCCGAATATTTTTATCATTTTCATCTGCCGCTAAGTCTAAATTAGGGATCTTATAAGAGAGATGTTAGTAAAGGTCACGGCAAATCCTGTATATTTCCTTTAATTTTTTTAATTTCTTAAAAAAAGTTAATTTTTTTCACATCAGGCAATTGACTCTGCTAGCAAGGGTACCTAAATGCCGTCTGTTAGCACTCAAAGGTGGCGAGTGCTAATGCTTTGGTAAAGCCACCCAAACTATGGAATAACTCTTAAGGGAGAACTCCGATATGGCATTCACACCACTACATGACCGTGTGCTAGTCCGTCGCACTGAAGGTGACGAGAAAACCTCTGGCGGATTGATTATCCCAGATAGCGCAAAAGAAAAACCAGCTGAAGGTACGATTGTATCTTGCGGCGAAGGCGCCCGTAAAGACTCCGGGGAACTAATACCGATGGCTGTTAAAGCGAACGATGTTGTTCTTTTCGGAAAATGGTCTGGAACAGAAGTAACAGTAGAAGGCGAAGAACTTCTTATAATGAAAGAGAGTGATATTTTAGGAATAATTTCTTAATCCTATTCTATTGAACTCATAACCCAAATTTAGGAGAGCCCAAAATGGCGGCTAAAGACATAAAATTTGATACAGATGCCCGTGATCGTATGCTACGCGGCGTCAATACTTTGGCAAACGCTGTCAAAGTGACACTTGGTCCTAAGGGCCGAAACGTTGTGCTAGATAAATCATTCGGGGCGCCACGTATTACAAAAGACGGTGTGACCGTTGCAAAAGAGATTGAACTTGATGACAAGTTTGAAAATATGGGCGCTCAAATGGTTAAGGAAGTTGCGTCCAGAACCAATGATGAGGCTGGCGATGGCACGACAACTGCAACCGTTCTAGCTCAAGCGATTGTCACAGAAGGCACTAAGTCNGTTGCAGCAGGTATGAACCCAATGGATCTTAAAAGAGGTATTGATCTTGCTGTGAAAAAAGTTGTTTCAGAGTTAACTTCTGCTTCACGTCCAGTAAGTGACAGTGCTGAGGTGGCTCAAGTTGGTACAATTTCTGCCAACGGAGAAGAATCTATAGGTTCCCAAATTGCTGATGCGATGCAGAAAGTTGGTAACGAAGGTGTTATAACTGTTGAAGAAAACAAGGGATTAGAAACTGAAACAGATGTTGTTGAAGGAATGCAGTTTGATAGAGGTTATCTATCACCTTACTTCGTAACTAATGCTGACAAAATGACCACAGAGTTAGAAGATGCTTTAATTCTGCTTCATGAGAAAAAATTATCGTCTTTACAACCAATGGTACCACTTTTGGAAACAGTTATTCAATCTGGTAAGCCCTTAGTAATCGTTGCAGAAGATGTCGATGGAGAAGCTTTAGCGACGTTAGTTGTTAACAAGCTGCGTGGCGGGTTAAAGATTGCCGCTGTGAAGGCTCCTGGTTTTGGCGATCGAAGAAAAGCTATGCTGCAAGATCTTGCAATTTTAACAGGTGGACAGGTGATCTCAGAAGATTTGGGAATGAAACTTGAAAACGTTGGAATGGACATGTTGGGAACAGCAAAGAAAACTTCAATCACAAAAGATGAAACTACCATTGTAGATGGTGCGGGCGAAAAAGCGGAAATTGAAGCTCGTGTTGCGCAGATACGTGGTCAAATTGAAGAAACATCTTCTGATTATGACAGAGAAAAACTTCAAGAGCGACTTGCGAAACTAGCTGGTGGNGTTGCCGTTATTCGCGTTGGTGGCAATAGTGAAGTGGAAGTTAAAGAGCGAAAAGATCGTGTTGATGATGCGCTTAATGCTACTCGTGCTGCGGTACAAGAAGGCGTTATTGTGGGTGGCGGTGTTGCTTTAATTCAGGCAGGAAACGCTCTAACAAAATTAAAAGGCGGTAACTCTGATCAAAACGCAGGTATTGCGATTGTAAAACGTGCGCTAGAAGCTCCTTTAAGACAAATAGCTGAGAATGCTGGTGTTGATGGTGCAGTAGTTGCTGGTAAGATCCGAGAGAGCAGCGACAAAGCGTTTGGTTTTAACGCTCAAACAGAAGAATATGGAGACATGTTCAAGTTTGGTGTTATCGATCCGACAAAAGTAGTCCGTACAGCATTGGAAGATGCAGCGTCTATCGCTGGCCTTTTAATTACAACGGAAGCAATGGTAGCTGATAAGCCAGCACCAGCTGCTGCACCAGCCGGTGGCGGAATGCCTGATATGGGTGGTATGGGCGGAATGGGCGGAATGATGTAAACCCCCAGCACTTAAAAAGAAATTAAAGGGCTGTATCAANTTACAGCCCTTTTTTTATAGCTAAATTTTTGGCGTTTGGTATTATCATCCTTATGAAATTATTTTTTTTGATCTCAACAGTGATGACAGCCTTTGCAGCAAACTCTGTTTTAACAAGATTGGCATTGACATCAAATTCAATTGGCCCTTCTAATTTTGCTTTTTTAAGAGCTGCATCTGGTGCCTTGGTATTGTTATTATTGGTTTTGATTATTCAAAAACAAATACCAAGATTTAAACTTAANTCGATAATTAGTGCCTTGTCGCTTGTGTGTTATCTAATTGGCTTTAGTTTTTCCTATTTGACAGTTGATACTGGGATTGGAGCATTAATACTATTTGGCGGAAGTATGATTGTTATGTTTGTGAGTGCATTATTTTTGCAAGAAAAAATTCCTTTAACCCGTTTTATAGGGGTATTTATTTCGCTGTTAGGTTTGTTTATCTTGGTCGACCCAGGGTTTGCTGAAAACAGTTTATTTGGTGTGGCTTTGATGTTTTTAGCTTCATTTGGCTGGGGACTTTATTCAGTATTGGGAAGTAGACAAAAAAATCCATTATCAAATACTGCTGGAAATTTTATTATTGCACTCATTATAATAATACCAATTGCTTTTATTATTCCAGATAAAGTGGAAACTAATTACTATGGCTTCTTTTTGGCTATTTTTTCAGGTTCTATCACTTCAGGACTTGGGTATTCGCTGTGGTACTGGGTTTTGCCGAAAATAAATATTACCACAGCGTCCGCTGCGCAACTGACAGTCCCATTGATTGCCGCTTTAGGTGGATATTTATTTATCTGGGAGAGTTTAAACTGGCAATTTTATATTGCCGCTATTTTAATTTTGGGGGGAGTTTCGTTACCAGTTTTTTATAAAAGGTGATAATACATTCCAGTGTTATGATAGTAGTAATTAAGATGATGCTTTTGATAATTAAAAAGAAAATTGAAACATATATTTAAGGTTAGTAGATCTCGTTAATATGGCCCATTTTGCGGCCTGACTTAACAGTTTCTTTACCGTATAGATGCAGNGCACTTTTACCATTATTAATAAAATTATCTAGTTTTGTAATNTCAGCACCTAAAATATTCGTCATTTTTACATCTGAATGNCGTGTGCCATCGCCAAGTTGCAAGCCAGTTATAGCCCGGATGTGCTGTTCAAATTGATCAATTACGCAACCATTTTGTGTCCAATGGCCTGAGTTATGTACTCTTGGGGCGATTTCATTAACAATTAACCCACTTTTAGAGACAAAAAGTTCAACGCCAATAACCCCAACATAGTCAAGTTTGTTCATTATTTTACCAGTTAATATAACAGCATCAGTCATCATCTGTTGGGTTATTTTGGCTGGGACAGTTGTTGTTTTTAAGATTCCATTTTCATGGTAGTTTTCACCTGGGTCATAGCAGCTAACAGATCCATTTTTATCTCGAGCTCCAATTATTGATATTTCCATATTAAAGTTTATGAAACCTTCCAAAATACAGGGTTGCTTATTAAATTGATCTAAAATAGTGGCTAAATCCGTGTCACTATTTATGCGTGCTTGGCCTTTTCCGTCATAACCTAATCGTCTCGTCTTTAAAATTGATGGAGTGCCAATTTTAGCGATAGCATCATTTAGATCTTGCCTGTTTTCCACGTTTGCAAAAGGTGCGGTTTTTAATCCTAAGTTAGTCAAAAATTGCTTTTCTATCATTCTGTCCTGACTGGTAAAAAGGGCATCTCTATTTGGACAGATTTTTACGTATTTTTCTATTGCATCCAGTGCAGTGGTGGGGATGTTTTCAAATTCATATGTTACAATATCAACTGATTTAGCGAATGATGTTAAGGCATCAAAATCATCAAAATTTGCTTGGGTATAAAATGTGGAAATTTTGCTAGCAGGAGAGTTTTTATTTGGGTCAAAAATATGGCAATCATAGCCCAATCTTGAGGCAGCGACTGATAACATTCTACCAAGTTGACCACCACCTAAGATCCCAATAGTGGGATTTTTAACTATTTTACCCATCAGTTATTGGTTCATCATTAATTGATTCTGAAAGCTCTTCGCGCCATTTCTCTAGGCGTAAGGCAATGTCTTTATCATATACTGATAGAATAGAGATTGCCATCAGGCCTGCATTAAATGCACCTGCTTCACCAATCGCCATTGTTGCGACAGGAAAACCTTTTGGCATTTGAACAATTGAATAAAGAGAATCCAGTCCAGAGAGAGCTCTGGTTTGTATTGGAACGCCGATCACTGGAATTCTTGTTTTAGACGCCATCATACCTGGTAAATGTGCTGCTCCACCCGCCCCTGCTATTATCACTTTTAAACCTTTTTGAGCAGCACTATTTCCATAATCCCATAATCTATTAGGTGTTCTGTGGGCTGATACAATTTTTGTTTCATATGCAATATCAAATTCTGCTAAAATATTTGCGGCCTCTTTCATTGTTGACCAATCAGATTGACTGCCCATTATAATTCCAACTATAGGTGACGCCATTAATTGATCCTCTTATTTTATAGCTTACGATAGTATTGATAATTAAGCGATGATATCAGGAGTTATCTCATCTTCTAAACGAGTTATTTTATCTTTCAATGATAATTTATTTTTTTTCAGCAATCGTAATGTGAATTGATCCGATGAAGACAGTTCAACGAGGCCTGAGATTTT
Source organism: Paracoccaceae bacterium (assembly GCA_002683355.1). Lineage (GTDB taxonomy): Bacteria > Pseudomonadota > Alphaproteobacteria > Rhodobacterales > Rhodobacteraceae. The sequence continues at coordinate 10,539 of NYTF01000022.1, forward strand.
AATATCCAATTCTCTGTGTTCTTTTTTTAATGCTTGTAGTTTTATCGCTAAAACTTCAAGCCGCGTCATTTTCTCAATATTATCCATATCAAAGCAAGATTATCACAATAATTCGTATTTTAACGTAAAAAATATCACACGCCTCAAAAAAGTTGTATTTATTAATATTATCCCCATATAAATCAAAGGTTATTTAAATGTTAATTAAATCTTTATTTACCAGTCTAGGAATATCTCATGACAAAAATACTATTTGGATCTCACCCATTTTTGTTGGGTTTTGATAGGCTTGAAAGCTTGGTGGAGAGAACGGTAAAGTNGAGTGGTGACGCGTATCCACCATTTAATATCGAGCAAGCAACAAAAAATAAGTATCGATTAACTTTGGCAGTAGCCGGCTTTTCTGATGAAGAGTTGGAAATTACTGTTGAGGATAATCAACTAATTGTTCGGGGCAGGAAAATACCGATAGGTAGAGATGAGGTTTTTCTTCACAGAGGAATAGCCACTCGACAATTCCAGAAAAATTTTGTTCTATCAGACGACATTAGTGTGATAAAAGCAACGACAGTGAATGGATTACTAAATATTGATTTGGAAAGATTTGAGATAGAGACCAAAGTTCAAAAGATAACAATAAGTAAGGAATAGATTATTTTGGAAAAAAATTATTTTTTCGATGGATTGGATGAAAAAGGTCTGGTTTATGTAAAATCAATATCATCTGGCGAATTACCAATTGATGTACAAGAAGAAATCTTAGATGAGCAAGAGCCATTATTTGCCTTGCATAATTCAACTGGAGATAGGATTGCTGTTGTTTCTGGAAGGGATGCGGCATTTGTAGTGGCTAGGCAGAATGATTTGAACCCTGTTAGTGTGCATTAATTTTGCATTTTNTAATGATTATATNTTAATGCATATTTCAGGCAATGAGCTCAGAGGCCATTTAGCTATGCTAGCGTTTTCGGGTTTAGTAGCAGGTTCATTTGCTTTAGGTGTGAAGGTGGCTAATGACATTACNCCAGCGGCTTTTACCCTCATACGTTTTGTTATTGCTGTTTCTATTTTGGCAACAGTTTTATTAATAAAAACAGAATTTACAAAAAAGGTTTTTAAAGCACCTTGGAGGTTTTTTGTGCTTGGTGGCTGCATAGCGATTTACTTTGTATTAATGTTCGAAGGGTTAAAAATTGCGTCATCAGTATCTTTAGCTGCAGTGTTTACGTTCGCTCCATTATTAAGTGGTCTTTTCGGTTATATTCTTGTGCGTCAAAAAATGTCACTTTCTATTTTTACAGCATTAATAATAGGCGCAATTGGTGCGTTATGGGTTGTTTTTGAAGGAAATTTCCAACGATTAATTATGCTTGAGTTTGGGCTTGGGGAGATGATATTTTTCTGTGGTGTTGTTTTTCATGCTTTATATACACCGCTATCTAGGAAATTGAATAGGGGGGAAAGTCCTCTTGGTTTTGCATTTGCTACGACATTAGGTGCTACCNTATTAATGATTTTTTATGGAATTGGCGATGTGTATCAGACCGATTTACTTAACTTGTCTTGGATGGTTTGGCTGACATTGTTCTANACTGCATTATTTGCCAGCGCCCTAACTTTTTTTCTAATTCAGTATGCAACTTTGGTTTTGCCTAGTTCTAAAGTCATGGCGTATACTTATCTTGTTCCAAGTTGGGCTTTAATGTGGGAATTAGGATTAGGACAAAATATTTCAATTTATAATATTGGGCTGGGTATTTTATTAACAATCTTTGCTTTAGTTATTTTACTTTGGGCTCCAGAAGGCGTGTAAACAGTAATCTGAGATAAGTTCTAGCATCATTAAAATGGGAATCATTATGCTTATGCCCTAATACCGCATGGATCTGTACATCAAAATCTGCATAGTGTTGAGTTGTCGCCCATATCGAAAAAATAAGGTGATAAGGATTTATTGGTTCAATTTTCCCAGCTTTTACCCATGAATTGATAATTTCTGCTTTATGATCAGCAAGTTCTTTTAATGGCCCNCTAAGGATTTTTAGCATTCTTGGAGCGCCCTGCAAAATTTCATTTGCGAACAATCTNCTTTCGCGAGGAAACATTCTGGCCATATCTAATTTATTTTCTACATATGAACATATTTCTTCAACNGGGTCACCAGTTGGAGAAATTACCTTAAGTGGTTCGAGCCATTTTTCGAGGAGCTTAGAAAGAAGAGCAGAGTGTATATCGTCTTTGCTATCAAAATAATAAAGNATGTTAGGTTTAGATAGGTTAGCGTTTTTAGCTATCATATCAATTGTGGCCCCTCTAAAGCCATGATTAGAAAAGACCTCCAGGGCAGCTTCAAGTATAACATTTATTTTCTCCCGTTGAATTCGGGTGACTTTTTTAGTGGTATCAGATCTAGCCAAAGAAAATTCCAATTTATCGATTGAGTTAAGATTAAGACAAAATTTGATCCTCTGGTCAACTGATGCTTCTATAAATTTGTTTCTTATTTTAAAAGTAGATAAAATATTGACTGTTTGGTAAATTTTATATTTAATGAAATTTGCANAATCACTTTCGAGACCAAATGAATATTAATGTAAACCAATCGTCAAATTCCGATTCAATTTCTACTGAATTGGAAGATCTAATGCATAGAGCTTCTGAAAAACGTGATAAAAGATGGGGCGATATTGTAACTTATTCTCGCAAGGTCTTTGTCCCCCTGACAAATATGTGTCGTGACACCTGTGGATACTGTACCTTTGTGAAGCATCCAGACTCTCCAGAAGCTAAGATAATGACTCCTGATGAAGTTTTGAGTGTAGCAAAAAAAGGAGAGCAAAAAGGNTGCAAGGAACTTTTGTTCAGTTTGGGAGAAAGGCCTGAACTCCGCTATGAAAAGTCGAAGAAAATGCTCCATTCAATTGGATATGCAAAAATGACAGATTACCTGCGGGATATGTGTGAGTTGGTTTTAAATGAGACTTCTTTATTACCTCATGTAAATTCAGGTACTTTAACAAATGACGAGATGGATAGCTTACGACCAGTAGCAGCCTCTATGGGAATGATGTTAGAATCTTTAAGCAGAAGATTGAGCCGGAAAGGTGGAGCACATTATGCATGCCCAGACAAAGTACCATTACAAAGGTTGAGGACTTTGAGGCGTGCTGGAGAAAAGAACATACCATTTACGACAGGTATTTTAATTGGGATTGGCGAAACTAGAAATGAGCGTTTAGAAGCGTTGAGAGAAATTAATCATATTTATCTCGAGCATGGGCATATCCAAGAGGTTATAATACAAAACTTTCAAAGCAAACCAGATATTGAGATGGCTCTCCATCCAGAACCAAGTTTAAATGAGATGCTTTGGACTATAGCAAATGCTCGATTGATACTTGATGCAAATATAAGCATTCAAGCACCACCAAACCTGAGTGAACGTCATATAGATTACTTAAAGGCTGGTATTAATGATTGGGGAGGCATTTCTCCGATAACCATTGATTTCATAAATCCGCAACACGATTGGCCTGAGATACGTGAATTNATGAAAACAACCTTAAAAGCTGGACATGTTTTGAAAGAAAGGCTGACGGTATACCCTTCTTTTTTNAATGGCANCTCTAAATACCTGCATCCAGGTATTCTGGATAAAGTTTNAAAAATGGCAGATCGGAATGGTTTGTCAAANGATCAATCTTGTGAGGTGGAAAATTGAATAAAATTTTGCTGCTGGGAAAACAAAAAGTTGATTTAGGCTCTGGAGTGAGTGCAAACATCAGAGAAATTTTAAATAACGCTTTGAATGGGGGCGAAGTTAGCTTGGCGGAGGGTGAAGCTTTATTTAATGCGAAATCAAAAGATAGATTTGCTATTTATAAAGTTGCAGATGAGTTTCGAAGGCAAGTTAATGGTGATCACGTTAGTTTCGTGGTCAATCGTAATATTAATTTTACAAATATTTGTTATATGGGGTGCAAATTTTGTAATTTTGCAAAAAGAACAGAAGATACAAATGCTGAATGGTTAGAGCTTGAGGAAATAGTTGAAAGAGCTCAGGTAGCTTGGAATAGGGGAGCAACAGAAGTTTGTATACAAGGGGGGCTGCATCCTAAAATGTCAGGAAATTATTATCGTGAAATCTTGTTGGCCATAAAATCTAAATTGCCAGACATGCACATTCACGCCTTTTCCCCTTTTGAAATTTGGTATGGGTCAAAGAAAACCAAAATGTCTTATCGAGATTTTATGAGTGACTTAAAAGAATGTGGGCTTGGCTCGATGCCAGGAACGGCAGCTGAAATCTTGGATACTGAAGTTAGACAAAAACTTACAAAAAATAAATTGAGTGCAGAAAAATGGGTNGAAATAATCCGAACTGCACACAAAGTTGGTATAAAAACTTCAGCTACAATAATGTATGGGCACGTGGATGGACCAAGGCATTGGGCTGGTCATATTGATTTACTTCGTAATATTCAAAAAGAAACAGGTGGTTTTACAGAGTTAGTGCCACTNAGTTTTGTGCACACAGATTCCCCACTATACAATAATGATCCAGATACAGTTAGACCTGGACCCACNTTGGATGAAGTGGACTTAATGCATGCAGTTTCTAGAATCATGCTACATGGCTGGATTGANAATATTCAAGTCTCTTGGACAAAATTNGGNGCTGAAAGAGCACAAAGTATACTGGGCCGTGGGGTTAATGATTTTGGTGGGACCTTGATGAATGAGAGCATTTCTCGAGCGGCTGGATCGAAAAATGGGCAAGAAATTACAGCATCAGAAATAGTGACAATGATAAGAGCAGCTGGCAGAATTCCTGTACGGCGTAATACTTTGTACGAAATAAAAGAGATTTATAAAAAACATGATCCTGTTGCTATTGAACCTTTAGTTGAGCGCAAGGGTTATGACCCTCTATCATTTCTTGAAATGTTCCCAGAACAATCTCCCAATAAAGGCAAATTGTGAGATGACTAATAAGCCCTTAAATGTATTGCTTTTAGCAGGTGGGGTTGGTGGTGCTAAAATGGCTGAAGGACTTCAGTCTAATTCAAATATAGTGCTTACTATTTTAGGCAATATTGGAGACGATGATAGTTTTCATGGCTTATGGGTTTCACCTGATATTGATACTATGATTTATACTTTATCTGAGGAAATAAACAGAAAGCAGGGCTGGGGGGTTAGAGAAGATGATTATAAAGCCTTATCATTTTTGTCTAAATTAGGAGCTGACACTTGGATGAGTCTTGGTGATAAAGATTTTGGTTTGCATATCTACAGGACAGAAAGACTGCGTCGTGGTGATCGGGCATCAGATATCACTAAAGACATTGCAAAGGCATTTGGTATAGAGGCCCGTATAATTTTACCCAGTGATGATATAGTTCAGACTAAAGTATTAACCGACAAAGGTTGGTTAACTTTTCAAGAATATTTTGTGAAAGAACGCTGTGATCCTGAGGTGAAGGAGATTAAATTTGAAGGCCTTGAAGTTGCAAAACCAACTTATGAAGCCTTAGATGCCATCTCAACAGCAGATATTATTTTGATTGCTCCATCCAATCCCTTTGTAAGTATATCACCCATCCTAAAAATACCTGGTATATTAGAAGCTTTAAAAGAAACTAGTGTAAAAAAGTTGGCTGTGAGCCCTCTAATTAATGGTAAAGCCGTAAAAGGCCCTGCAGAAAAAATAATGACATCTCTTGGGATGCAAGCAGATGCCATTGGAATAGCAAGCTTTTATGGAGATTTGATTGATACAATCATAATTGACAATGTTGATAGTGAATTGTCTCCAAAAATAAGGACATTAGGTATAGAGGTGTTTTGTACTGATATCTTGATGTCAAATAGCTCTGAAAAAAAGCGTTTGGCAGAGGAAATTTTGTTTTTAGCAAAAAATAATAATTTGCCTGAAGGGGCAGAACGATGAGCAAAAAATATAATTCATTGATAGTAGTCCCAATGAAAAACCCTAATAACTCAAAGTCTCGCTTGAGTGATACACTTACTCGAGAGGCGAGAAAAAGATTGGCGATTCTACTTTTTAGAAATACGATTGATGTGCTAATAAACTCTTTGAAGCTTTCTGAGAAAAATTTTGATATTGCTGTGATAACCAACAGTGATCAAATTAGTGAGATTGCCAAGAAAAAAGATATATTGGTTATCAAAGATGACACTGATCCAGTCTTATCAAGGTCAATTACCATAGCTTCAAATTGGGCGAAGTTTAACTCTTATGAAAGTATGTGTGTTATACCCGCTGATTTGGCTGACCCCAAAATAAAAGATATTATTTCTTTTATATCATATCCACTGCCTGAAAGGGGNCTGGTTATTACACCATCTATAGATTTGGGAACAAACGCTTTACATGTCTCTCCAGTAAATCTGATAAAATTTCAATATGGAAANAAATCATCTTTAAAGCACATAAATTCAGCAAAAAATGTTGGCGTTACTCCAATAATGTTACCATTTGATAGTTTAAGGTTTGATGTTGATACTAGCTCCGATTTAAAAGAGCTCTTGGCAATAAACCCAGATTTGGCAGAAAGGGTAAAAATTTAATGCAAGGTTCTGTCAGCATANCTCCATTAGAAGGTGTTCCTGATATCAGGCCTGGTGATGATTTAGCAATTATAATAGGTGATTGTCTTAAGAAGTCCTTTGAAAAATTGATTGATGGAGATGTTATTTGCATCGCACATAAGATTTTTTCAAAGGCTGAAGGTAATGTNTATNATCTTAAAAATGTTTTGCCGTCTGAGGAAGCTATTGGCATGGCAAAAAAGTTGAATAAAGATGCTAGAAAAGTAGAAATAATTTTAAATCAGAGTAAAAAAGTAATCCGGGCTTTTAAAAGAAATGATCAAAACGAAGGTGTGATGATATGTGAGCATAATCTTGGATTTATTTCTGCTAACGCAGCAGTGGATGAATCAAATGTCAGTGGTAATGAAATGGTAATTACGCTACCGGATAATCCGGATCTAAGCTCATATCAATTGCAAACCAAACTACAGAAAAGNTTTAAGGTGCGATTGGGTGTCGTGATGACNGACACCTTTGGCAGACCTTGGCGACTAGGACAGGTTAATGTTGCTATTGGTTTGGCNGGTGTTCCTGCAACAAAGAAAGAACAAGGTAATCGGGATGCTTGGGGCAAGGAGCTGTTTGTGACTGAACCTGCCTTTGCAGATGAAATATCGGCGGCTTCTGGTTTGGTTGTTAAAAAAGCATCAAAAACCCCAGTTGTTTTATTTAGAGGGCTTGAGTGGACNAAGCAAGATAGTAAAGGAAGTGATCTTATAAGAAAACAAGAAGAGGATATGTTTAGATGAAAATAGCGATAATTGGAGGTACTGGACCTCAAGGGCAAGGATTAGCTTTAAGATTTGCAAAAGCGGGTCTTGAGGTTTTTGTAGGCTCACGTGATCCTGAAAGAGCAGAATCTACAGTTTCTGAGGTAAATTCACGTTTGCCCAAAGGGTCAAGTAATATTGTTGGCATGAGTAATATTGATGCTATCAGAGCTGCAGATGAAATGGTTATTTTTGCAGTTCCGTGGTCTGGGCATAATGATACTTTAAATATAATAAAAAAGGAACTCTCAAATAAAATATTAGTGGATATAGTCGTGCCACTTTCTGAAAATGATCCGAAGAAAGTAGATATGCCTCCAGAGGGATCGGCCACTGAAGCTGCTCAAGCAATTTTAGGAAGTGAGATACCTGTTGTTGGAGCGTTGCATAATGTGTCCGCCACGACTTTAAGCAATCTTGATTGGGATATTAATTGTGACGTATTGGTTTGTGGAAATAGTCTGGATGCAAGAAAAAAAGTTATTGAATTAATAAAAAAATTAAATGTGAAGGCTTATAATGTAGGTGATGCGCAATCTGCGAGATGTGTAGAGGCGCTAACACCCATATTGATTAGGCTTAATATTTCTAAAATGGTGCCTTTTTCCCATTCAGGGATTCAGATTTGGGCGCCTGATCATAAATAATAAATTTAAAAGGGAGAGTTAATATGGAGTTTGGAATTTGCTTTAAAGGATTTGTAGAGCCGGATAGAGCTAAAGCATTAGTCCGGCAAGCGGAAAATGCTGGTTTTACATACTGTTGGTTTTACGACAGTCACATATTATGGCGTGAAAGTTATATAGCTATGGCAATGTGCATTGAGCATACTACGAAGATGCGTTTTGGCCCGTGCGTAACTAATCCAAATACTCGTGATTGGTCATTAGCAGCATCAATGTTTGGATCTTTAGCAAAGCAGTCAAAAGGGCGATTTGATATAGGTCTAGGCAGGGGTGATAGTGCAGTCAGAGTAATGGGATTGAAGCCGGCCACCTTAGCGAAACTCGAAGAGTTTGCTGATGTTGTAAAAGCTCTTATTCGCGGAGATGAAGCCCAATATGGTGATTGCCCAAATCCTGTTAAGTTTCCTTGGGCGGAGGGTTATGAATTACCTATTTGGGTTGCGGCTTATGGCCCTAAGGCTTTGTCATCTGCTGGGCGTGTTGGTGATGGCTTGGTTTTGCAAATAGCTGAACCGACTATTGTAAAGTGGCTTTCTGACCAAGCAAAAAAAGCAGGTGTAGAAGCAGGGCGAGATATGTCAGATTACAAAGTGATGGTTGCAGCGCCAGCATATACTGGGCCAGTGGACAAGGCGATTGAGGCTGTAAGATGGTTTCCTGCAATGGTTGGGAATCATGTTGCTGATATCGTTGAAAAATATGGAACTGATAATGATGAGATACCATCAAGCTTAACCGATTATATAAAAAATAGGAAAGGGTATGATTACTCAAAGCATGGACAAAGCTCTAACGCATATCTGGATTTTATAACAGAAGATGTAGTGGAAAGTTTTTGTGTACTGGGTTCTCCTGAGGCACATATCCAGAAATTACGTGAGCTTGAAACTGCTGGAGCGACTCAGTTCAATATATACTTGGATAGTGGCAATGAAGAAAAAATTATTGCTGATTATGGAACAGAAATTATCCCAGCCTTTTCTTAAAAATAGCCTTGGTCTTTATGTTTTGACCAAGGCAATCAATTTAGATTTGAGTTATATAAATAAGAATTATTTTTATATTGTAAGAAAATTACCGTAAGGTTCTAAATCTATTAAAACATTGACTCGGCTTAGAGCCGTGGCCATTATCTTTTTCTAATGGGCAGAAATTCCAAAGGAGCAAAAATGACTGATATACAAAGTAATCTTCGCATCAATGGTGACAGGTTGTGGGAAAGCTTAATGGATATGGCTAAAATTGGGCCGGGCGTAGCAGGTGGTAATAATCGGCAAACGCTTACAGATGAAGATTCGGAAGGACGACATCTTTTCCAGAAATGGTGTGAAGGTCAGGGATGTTCAATGGGTTTGGATAAAATGGGAAATATGTTTGCTCGTAGAGAGGGAACGGATCCTGATGCCTTGCCAGTTTACGTTGGCTCTCACTTAGATACACAGCCAACTGGAGGTAAATATGATGGTGTATTAGGTGTGTTAGGAGGGCTCGAAATTATTCGCTCAATAAACGATCTAGGCATCCAAACTAAGCATCCTATTGTCGTAACAAACTGGTCTAATGAAGAGGGAACTCGTTTTGCCCCTCCAATGTTGTCTTCAGGAGTTTTTGGGGGCATGCATACTTTGGAATGGGCTTATGATAGAGAAGACTCTGAGGGGAAAACTTTTGGCGATGAGTTGGTTCGAATAGGGTGGAAGGGAGAAGAAGAGGTAGGTGACAGAAAAATGCACGCTTTCTTTGAACTACATATTGAGCAAGGGCCAATTTTAGAGGCAGAAAATAAAACAATCGGTGTGGTCACTCATGGTCAGGGTTTGTCTTGGACACAAATTACAATTACTGGCAAAGATAGCCATACAGGCTCAACACCAATGCCGATGCGCCGCAATGCAGGCTTGGGAATGGCTAGAATTTTAGAAAAGGTTGAGGAAATAGCGTTGTCTCATGCACCTCATGCAGTCGGTGCGGCTGGGCATGTTGATGTCTATCCAAATTCACGAAATGTAATTCCAGGAAAAGTTGTATTCACTGTAGATATGCGTTCACCTGAGCTATCCGTGATTGCTGATATGGAAAAAAGATTAATGGCAGAGTCGAAAAAGATTTGTGCCGATATGAGTTTGGAAGTGGAATTTGAAAAAGTGGGAGGTTTTGATCCAGTTGAATTTGATGAAAAATGTGTGTCTGCTGTTCGAAATGCTTCAGAAAAACTGGGCTATACTCACATGAATTTGATTTCTGGTGCGGGGCATGATGCTTGTTGGATTAATCGTGTTGCACCAACAGCAATGGTAATGTGTCCATGTGTGGATGGCCTTAGCCACAATGAGGCTGAGGAAATTAGTAAAGAGTGGGCGACCGCTGGAGCCGATGTGCTTTTACATGCTGTCTTGGAAACAGCAGTTATTATTGAGAGTTAAATAGGGGGTATTTGAAATGACAAAAGTAATTAAAGGTGGCACCGTTTGTACAGCAGATAGGTCTTGGAAAGCTGACGTTCTTATTGAAGGCGAAACTATCAAGCAAATTGGTGAAAATCTGTCTGGTGATGAGTATATAGATGCTGAAGGAGCATTCGTTATTCCTGGTGGTATTGACCCACACACTCATTTGGAAATGCCATTCATGGGGACAACTGCTGCAGAAACATTTGAGAGCGGGACATGGGCGGCAGCAGCAGGAGGTACGACTATGATCGTAGATTTTTGCTTACCAGGTGCTGATGGTAGTATAAAAAATGCAATCAATGAGTGGCACAGGAAATCTGCACCCCAGATTTGTTCAGATATTGGTTATCATATGGCAATTACTGGTTGGGATGAGAACGTTTTCAACGAAATGCAAGATGCGGTTAAAATGGGCGTAAATAGTTTCAAGCATTTTATGGCATATAAGGGTGCGCTCATGATTGAGGATGATGAGATGTTTGCCAGTTTTAAGCGCTGTGCAGAGATTGGAGCTCTACCGATGGTACATGCTGAAAATGGTGACTTAGTTGCAGAGCTTCAGCAGAAATATTTTGATCAAGGTATAACAGGGCCAGAAGGGCATGCATATTCAAGACCACCTGAACTTGAAGGTGAGGCGGCAAATAGAGCTATCACTATTGCAGATACTGCTGGTGTTCCATTGTATATTGTCCATGTTAGCTGCGAGCAAACTCATGAGGCAATTCGGAGAGCCAGGCAAAAGGGTATGAGAGTTTATGGAGAGCCATTAATACAATTTTTGACNCTTGATGAATCTGAATATTTTAATACTGATTGGAATCATGCTGCACGACGAGTGATGTCGCCACCTTTTAGATCAAAAGACCATCAAGATAGCTTGTGGGCTGGTTTGCAATCGGGATCTTTGCAGGTTGTTGCTACTGATCATGCTGCATTTAGTACTGAGCAAAAAAGAGCTGGGCTAAATGACTTTCGAATTATTCCAAATGGTTCAAATGGATTAGAGGAGCGTTTGGCAGTTTTATGGACCGAAGGCGTTGAAACAGGAAGATTAACCCCAAATGAGTTTGTTGCGACAACCTCTACTAATATTGCAAAAATATTAAATATATATCCAAAAAAAGGAGCAATTGTGGAGGGTGCTGATGCGGATATAGTAGTCTGGGATCCAAAAATCTCAAAAACTATCTCCCCAACAAATCACCACTCTATACTTGATTATAATGTTTTTGAGGGCTTTGAGGTCCAAGCACAAGCTAGATATACGCTTAATCGTGGTGACGTAATTTGGGCTTGGGGACAAAATAGTCAGCCGCAACCAGGAAGAGGACGCTTTGTCCCAAGACCTGCATTTCCGTCCGCGCATACGGCTCTCAGTAAATGGAAAGCACTTAATTCTCCACGTCGGATTGAGCGTGATCCCTTAAATATTCCAGCTGGTATATAAATTTAAGAAAGGTTTTTTGTGGTGCAATCTAAAGTAATAGAGGTATCTAACCTTGATCTTACATTTGAAACAAATGATGGGCCTGTTCACGCATTAAAAGATGTGGATTTAACAATTAATAAAGGAGACTTTGTTTCTTTCATCGGGCCATCGGGTTGTGGCAAAACAACCTTACTAAGGGTTTTAGCTGATCTGGATGAGCCAACAGGTGGTAATGTAAGTGTAAATGGCGTTTCACCAAGAGAGGCGAGAGAATCGAGAGCTTATGGGTATGTATTTCAGGCTGCTGGCTTATATCCATGGCGGACAATTGCTGCTAACGTAAAATTACCATTAGAAATTATGGGTTACTCAAAAGAAGAACAATTAAAAAGAGTAACCAGAGTGCTCGATTTAGTTGAGCTTTCTGGCTTTGAAAAAAAATTCCCTTGGCAGTTATCTGGTGGGATGCAGCAACGTGCCAGTATTGCTAGAGCTTTAGCGTTTGATGCGGATATACTATTGATGGATGAACCATTTGGAGCTCTAGATGAAATAGTCCGTGATCATTTAAACGAGCAACTTTTGAAATTATGGAAATCTACGAATAAAACAATTTGCTTTGTCACTCATTCCATTCCGGAAGCCGTATACCTATCGACCAAGATAGTTGTGATGTCGCCTAGGCCTGGACGTATTATAGACGTAATCGATAGTAGTTTACCAGTAGAAAGACCTCTTGAAATAAGAGACTCAAAGGAGTTCATCGAAATATCTCAAAGAGTTCGAGAGGGATTGCGTGCGGGACATAGTGATGAATAAAACTTATTGGACAAACCCTGATAGCAAGCTACTGCCGATAGTGTGCATAGTCACTTTTATTGTTATTATGTGGTATGGGTTTTCAGTAATTTTAAATGCTCCTTGGGAATATGATAAAGCAAAACGAGCCTCAATCTCATTATCTACTACCGATTTAATTAGTCAAACATGGTCACAAAAGCGGCCAAAGCTACCAACCCCACATCAAGTTGTAAAAGAAATTTGGGATACAACAGTAAATAAAAAAGTGACATCTAAAAGGTCACTCATATATCACGGTATTATTACATTTTATGAGACTATTTATGGCTTCGCTTTAGGCACTGGTCTTGGGATCTTACTAGCTATAGGTATTGTTTATAATAGAGCTACTGCAATGAGCGTTATGCCTTGGATCATTACCAGTCAGACCATTCCAATATTAGCATTAGCTCCAATGATTATTGTTGCACTGGGTTCTGCTGGATTTAATGGGTTGGTACCAATTGCTATTATATCAATGTATCTGTCTTTTTTCCCAGTTGTAGTAGGCATGGTAAAAGGTCTTAAAAGTCCAGAGCAATTAGAAATTGATCAAATGAAGACGTGGTCTGCGTCTAAAACCCAAGTTTTATTCAAGCTCAGAGCACCAAAATCGACACCCTATCTTTTCACATCATTAAAACTTGGTATGGCAGCCTCATTAGTGGGTGCAATTGTTGGTGAATTACCATCTGGTGGTGGTGGCGGGCTTGGGTTTAGGATGTTGTCAGGTAGTACCTTTGGTAATACATTGCACATTTGGAGTGGACTGTTTTCCGCGGCAATACTTGCCGGTACTCTAATTGCAATTATTAGTATAATCCAAAGAATTGTTTTGAAAAAGATGGCATTGGAATTATAATGGTAAATTTTTGGGGAGCAATTGTATTTTGGATTTTGGCGTGGATGGTAAATATATTTATTGCGCGTCAAAATGAGAGCCGCTTACTGAATTTGTTGCCACCGCTTCTATTTGGTGCAAGCGTTATATTAATTTGGGAAGCCAGTATTTTAAAATTTGATGTCAGTCCAGTAATTTTACCGCCACCATCAGCTATTTATTATAAATTTTTCTCTAGTTTGCACATTCTATGGGAAGATTTCGTTCAAACAGCTATTAAAGGAGCGTTATCTGGATATTTGATAGGTTGTGTATTAGCTTTCATGGTCAGTTTGATCGCAGACAAATTTAAGTTTCTTGAACGAGGTTTGCTACCGCTTGGTAACTTTTTAGCAGCAATGCCAATTATTGGTATCGCACCAATTCTTGTGATGTGGTACGGGTATGGCTGGCACTCGAAAGCAGCGGTCGTCGCTGTGATGGTATTTTTTCCAATTTTAGTTAATACTGTTCAAGGAATGAAAATGTCAGATAGGATTCATAGAGATCTTATGCAAACTTATAATGCAAGTTATTTTCAAACTTTAATTAAATTAAGGCTTTTAACAGCAATGCCTTTTATTTTTAATGGACTTAAGATCTGTACAACGCTAGCCTTAATAGGAGCGATTGTCGCTGAGTTTTTTGGATCTCCAATAAGGGGCATGGGATTCAGAATATCGACGGAAGCGCCCCGTTTTGCTCTTGATATGGTTTGGGCAGAAATAACAGTAGCAGCGATTGCAGGATCGTTGTTTTATGGGGGTGTTGTTTTGTTGGAAAAGTGGATAACTTTCTGGCACCCGTCACAAAGAGGAAGAGTATAAATTTAAATTAAAATGTTAATTAGTTAAATAGGAGTGAAAAATGAAGAAATATATGATTTTTGCTGTCGGTGCTATTGTAGCTATTACAGCTTCAATAGTTAATGCGGCGGATAACGTTACAGTTCAGCTGAAATGGGTGACCCAAACTCAGTTTGCTGGATATTATGTTGCGCAAGACAAAGGTTTTTATGAAGCTGAAGGCTTGAATGTGACCATAAAAGCAGGTGGACCAGATATTGGCCCAATGAGTGTCCTTGCTGGTGGAGGCGCAGACGTCGCGGTAGATTGGATGCCTTCTGCATTAGCCGCTCGCGAACAAGGGTTTGCTAATGTAAATATTGCGCAACCTTTTGCGGGTTCTGGAATGATGTTAGTGTGCCGCAAAGATAGAGGTGTTAACTCTGTGGCTGACTTAAAAGGAAAAAACCTTTATGTATGGTATTATGGAAACGAATGGCCATTCTTAAGCTGGATGAATAAATTAGGTCTTGCGACAGATGGAAGTGACGGCGGCGTATCAGTTTTCAGACAAGGTTGGGATATCTTGCCTTTAACTCAAGGTGACGCAAACTGTGTTTCAGCAATGGCATACAATGAATATTGGCAAGTTTTAGCTGAAGGTTTAACTCCAGAAGAGTTGACAGTGTTCAAGTATGAAGATGAAGGTGTTGCTACACTGGAAGATGGTCTCTATGTGAAAGAAGAGAATTTATCCGATCCAGCATTTGTTGATAGAATGGTTCGTTTTGTACGTGCTTCTATGAAAGGTTGGAAATATGCGGAAGCGAACCAAGCTGAAGCTGCTCAAATAGTCGTAGACAACGATGATTCTGGTGCACAAACAGTTGAGCACAATACTATTCAAATGGGTGAGATAGCTAAACTCACTGCTGGTAGTAATGGGGCTCTTTCTGAGGCAGATTTTAACCGTACAGTTTCAAGTCTTATGACTGGTGGTTCTGATCCTGTTATCACTAAGATGCCTTCTGGCGCGTGGTCACATGTTATTACTGATCAGGCTTTAAAGTAAATGAATTAGAGATGAGCCCAAATGCCTTTTGGGCTCATCCAATATTAATAAATAAATTTAATATTTTAGGATGCGTCGAAGTCTAAAACTATATCTTCAGTTTGTGGGACAGCTTGACAGGCTAATACAAAACCCGCCTCTATTTCCCAGTCTTCTAACGAAAAGTTAGCCTTCATTGTTACATCACCTTTAGTTATTTTACATCTACAGGTGCAACACATACCACCCTTGCATGAGAAGGGCACATCTATCCCATGTGCTTGCGCGGCATCAATTATATTATCGTTATGTTTGTCAAAGACAAATGTCCGGTGAGTCCCATCTAAAATTATTTCTATATTTGATTTAATTTCAGCTGTTACCTCAGTTCTTTCTGACTTCTTTAATTTTGGCTTCCGACCTAGATAGAATCTTTCGGTGTTAATTTTTGATTCATTTAATCCATTTTCTATTAGAGTGTCACTGACATTATTGATCATAGAGTCTGGACCACAAATAAAAACACCATCTACTTCAAGATCGATCATTTTTTTTAAAATCAATTGATTCACTTTGTGTTGGTCAATCCGGCCGTTCAATAATTCTACATCTTGGCCTTGTTTGCTTAGAATATGAATAACGTTGAGCCGCCCAAGAAAAATGTCTTTTAAATTATCCAACTCTTTATGAAACATAATGCTTTCTATTGTTTTGTTTCCATATAGTAGAGTAATTTCAGCAGATGTATTATTTTTTAAAGTACTTGAAATTATAGAAATAATAGGAGTAATTCCAGATCCTGCAGCTACCATTAAAAGCTTTGCTTCATTTTTTTTTATAAATCTTCCATTAGGACCCATAACCTCTAGGGTCATTCCGGGCTTTAGTTCATTAAAAATATAGTTTGAGAACAGACCATCGTGTACACGTTTTACCCCAATAGCTAAGGGTTCATTCTCTGAGCTGCATATGGAATAGGATCTTCGTTCTTCGATATTATTAAAATTACGTCTAACTGTAATATATTGACCTGATTGAAAGGAAAACTTTAATTTTGGCGGAACATCAAACTCAACTCTTTTTGAATTATAAGTTAAAGGTTGAACCTCATTTACTTTTAATTTTGAAAAAATATTCACCATTGTTCAAATACATTTGAAATAGTCAAAGGGCTCATAGCAACTATTGCATCGGTATTGTGCTTTGCATGCGGTTGACCCAAATTCGGATAATTTTTCTGTATCCTGTGAGGAGCATCTAGGACATTTAACCTCTACATTACCAAATAATGCCATTTTTGAAGATGCCTTCACAGGTGGCGCAATTCCGTAGTCTTTAAGTTTATTTCTGCCGTCCTCACTTATCCAATCTGTTGTCCAAGGTGGAGAAAGGACACGATTAATTGAAGTTTTAAAACCTGCTTTTAAAAGCGCAGCTTCAATAGCTAGCTCAATGGCTAAAACTGCAGGACAGCCTGAATATGTTGGTGAAACAGACACTATAGCTTTTCCATCTTGTAATTCTAAGTCTCTTAATATTCCTAACTCTCCAATTGTCACACATGGAATTTCTGGATCTAAAACGTTCGAAGCAACTGACCATGCGATTTCTTGATCATTTACAGAACCATTTTTATGTTGGTTTTCTTTCATCAGGCTTTTTACCATTTAGCACCTGGATGAGCTCTGTGCACAGATTGCATTGAGGCTAGAAGGTGACCTAACTCTTCTCCATGCAAACCAAGCCGACCACCTGAGAGCTCCCCTTCAAATTCGGGATAAGGAACAAAGGCCATTTTAAAAATAGAATTAATTTCTTTTTCCCATTTAGATTTTAGAGCTTTTCTGCTGGGTAAAATATCTTTTTTTATAAAATAAATATTGTTTGGTGTATCAAAAAATAATTCATTTGTATAAATGTGCAAAGCATCAACGGCTTCTAGAAGCTTTTTATTACTTTCAGTTGTGCCATCTCCTAGTCTAATAACCCATTCCCCAGAATGTCGAATATGATAGGACATTTCTTTTTTCGCTTTTCCTGCTACACCTACGATTATTTCATCTTTAGAATTTAATGCTTCATTCCAATACAATTTCATAAAAGTTGAAAAGTATAATTGCTTTAAAACCGTGTGAGCAAAATTAACATTTGGCCTTTCAACAAGTAAACAATTTAAAAACTCACGCTCGTCTCTGAGGAAAGCTAAATCATCTTCAGATTTATTATTACTTTCAATTGTGCCAGCATAACTATATAAAGTTCTTGCAGTCCCTATCAAATCAAGGCCCATATTTGGTAGAGCTAAGTCTTCCTCTAGCATAGGAGCATGGCCACACCACTCTGATAATCTATGACCTAATATCAAGTTATCATCTGCCAATTCTAATAATGCTTGAGTTAAATTGGAAGACATTACATATGGCCTATATCTTCTGGAATATCATAAAAAGTTGGATGTCTGTAGATTTTATCTTCAGATGGCTCAAAGTTTTCATCTGCTTTATCCGGGTCGGAAGCGGTAATTGATATCGATGGAACGACCCATATTGAAGTGCCTTCATTTCGTCTTGTATAAACATCTCGTGCAGCATTTATCGCCATAGTTTTGTCACTCGCATGAAGACTGCCAACGTGCTTGTGACTTAAGCCATTCCTTGGCCTGATGAATACTTCCCACAAAGGTGTTGTTTTGGTCATTTTAAATCCGGCATAAATTCTGGTTTAACTTATTCCGCAGCAATTTTTTCTGCTCTACGTTTTTCAGCATACGCGTGAGCAGCGTCTCGAACCCATTCACCTTCGTCCCAGGCTTTTTTGCGAGCTGTTATCCTATCACGAGCCATTGGTCCATTACCTTTAACTACATTCCAAAATTCTGCCCAATCAATTGGTCCATGATCATACCCTTCCTTATCGTCATTCCACCTGAGATCTTTATCAGGAATTTTTAAATCAATAAAAGTTGCTTGTGGAACTGTGGCATTAATAAATTTTTGCCTAAGGTCGTCGTTAGTGAATCGTTTTATTTTCCAACGCATTGATTGATCCGAATGAGTGCTTTCTGCATCGTGAGGCCCAAACATCATTACGCTTGGCCACCACCACCGATTTAAAGCATCTTGAGCCATCTGCTTTTGCTTTTCTGTACCTTGTGCTAAAGACATCATTAACTCGTATCCCTGGCGTTGGTGAAAACTTTCTTCTTTGCAGACTCTTATCATTGCGCGAGCATATGGACCGTAAGAACACCTGCACAATGGGATTTGGTTCATTATAGCTGCGCCATCAACCAACCAGCCTATAGCACCAATATCTGCCCATGATAATGTTGGATAATTAAAAATTGATGAAAATTTTGCTTTCCCGGTGACTAATTGTTCGGTTAGTTCTTCACGTGATACGCCTAAAGTTTCTGCGGCAGAATATAAATACAGTCCGTGCCCACCTTCGTCCTGAACTTTGGCTAAAAGCGCTGCTTTTCGCCGTAATGAGGGAGCTCTGGTAACCCAGTTTCCTTCGGGCAACATACCTACGATCTCAGAATGTGCATGTTGCGCAATTTGCCTAACTAGCATTTTCTTATATGCTTGAGGCATAACATCATTGGGTTCGATTTTTTCTTCTGCATCGATCCGAGCCTGAAAAGCGTCAAGAAACTCTTGAGACTCTTCGATTTGCGTGTCTGAATTTATTAAACCTTGCGAATACATAGTGACATTCCATTCTAATTTTGTTTATTATACGTTACGAAAATAAAAATTTCAAACTATTTTTGTAACAAAATTGGGAAAAAGATATGAATTCGTTCAACAAGTCAGATATTATGGCTCTTTTAAAGAGCGTCTTTGCACCGTGGGTTCAAGATTTAAAACTTCAGGTGACAGAAATTAATAATAAAGATGTCCAATTTTATCTCCCAGAAAATGACAACTTAGTCAGAAGTGGTGGTGATGGGCCTCCTGTAATTTGTGGTCAGGCAATTGCCTCTGCTGCGGATACGTGCTGTGTTCTCGCACTGACTGCCATTAATAAGAAATTCCGAAACTGCACTACAGTTGATATGACTAATCATTTTATGAGACCGTTGAGTAATACAGGAATTGAAATAAACGTTGAGATATTGTCTAACGGCAGGAAGATGGCGGTACTTCGAGCAAATTTTAAAAATAAATCGGGTAAATTAGCGGCTACAGCTATTTGCTCATTTGCGTACCTAGACACGTAATGCACTTGATAATTCTTAGCTTAGAATCGTTTTGGGGTCTTAAAATTTCCAAAGTTTATCACTGACTTTTCAGTTGGTAAATTTAACCAGGTGTCAGCCTGCGGTGTTAATCCATCATATATATTTTTTACCATAAATCTGATATTATAACCTTTCCAGCTTTTTGGCGTAAATTCGTTTGGAACTTCGGGAAATTTCAAGACTATCTTCCGCCAATTATGTATCACCAAAGTTCTCGCTATCATTGCTTCCAATGGGTTTAAGTTAACAAATTTTATTGGTGATAACAGGTCAATTAATTGGTTAATTTCTTCTAAGTAGCCTTTTGGTAGTAACTTATAACATGTCGTTTCAGATAACATATTTATTTTCCCTTCAAAAATTAGGGAACCCTTAGGAACATCGTGAGATATTGGTACGATTGAAACACCTGGTTGGAGGTTAAAACCATAAGGCTCAGTATCAAAGTCTGGAGTAATTATTAATTTCCATTTTTTTTCAGATGTTATTTTTGGTGGTGAATAAATTATTTTTGAAGCTGGACCAAACTCTTTTAAACCACGATCACCCAGACGATAAATGGTATTTTTGCCAATTTTATATCTCTCTATCCAATTATCATTGGTAAGCCGTGATAGTGCTGTTCTCAAAGTTCCAGCCTCTATACCCATGGCTTGCATTAAAACTTTAAGGCGAGAGGCTTCCACCTCACCACCTTTTTCTATGATGCTATCACCAAAAAAAGTAATAATTAACGACCATACCCTCAATCTACTTTGATTATGTAGATGCTTTAAAAGTGGCTCTGTACTAGTGCTCATATTTCACCATTGTTAGTAAGCCATACTCCGCCACTTGCTCATCGTTCTGATTAAAAATAATTACATCCCATTTTATTTCACCGTAGGTATCGGTGCGCCGAGTTTTTCGCCCAACTGTTAGGCTAACCTTGATTTCATCATTTGGGGTGACAGGTTTTTGAAAACTTAAATATTCAATGCCTGTATTAGCTAAAACTGGCCCTTCATCTGCCAAAACAAATAGACCAGCAGCGAAGCTTAACAATAAATAACCGTGTGCCACTCTGCCAGGAAAAAATGGATTAGCTTTTGCAGCTTTCTCATCCATATGTGCATAAAATGTATCTCCAGTAAACTTGGCAAAATGTTCAATATCATCTAAAGATATCTTCCTTGTTTCTGTCCATAAAGTTTCACCAATTGAAAGATCATTAAAGGTTTTTGAGAATGGGTGTGGTTCTTGTGTATTTGTCTTAGCTCCTTTTACCCATTGCTTGTTGATGCCTGATAAAATCTCAGGAGTCCCTTGTACTGAGGTTCTTTGCATATAATGTTTTATGCCCCTTATACCTCCTTGTTCTTCACCGCCACCAGCTCTACCAGGTCCTCCGTGTGTTAGATGTGGAAGAGGTGAGCCATGTCCAGTAGACTCTTCACCACTTTCTCTGTTGTTGATATAAATCCTGCCGTTCCAAGCGGCAATGTCAGTAACAACTTCATTAGCAAATTGTGCATCAAAGGTAAAAATTGACGAAACTAAACTACCACCACCCAATTTTATAAGTTTGCAGGCTTCATTTGGATTGTCATAAGTCATAATTGTTGTTACTGGCCCAAATGCTTCTGTTTCATGAGCTATTCCACCTTTCAAGGCATTTTGACTATAATATAAGTGTGGGCTAACAAACGCTCCCTTTTTTGGAGCTATTCCGTTAAAAATTAGTGTATTTTCGTTAGACATTTTTGATATAATTTTCAAAACTTCTTGTTTTTGGCCTTCTGATACAAGCGCACCCATTTGTGTTTCAATATTTTTGGGGTTGCCAATTTTTACTTTTGAAAGCTCTTCGACTAAAGCTTCACTGACGTCGTTTAAAGAGTCATGTGGAATGATTAAACGTCTCATTGCCGTGCATTTTTGACCAGCTTTGGTTGTAATTTCTGCCAAAGCCTCTTTAATAAATAGATCAAACTCTGGTGAGCCTGCTTTTGCATCTATTCCTAGTATTGCAGCGTTTAAACTATCCTGTTCTGATATAAATTTTACTGAATTTTCGATCAGGTTTTTACTAGATTTTAAGTATTCAGCTGTTTTTTTAGACCCAGTAAACGAAATTACATCTTGAGGTCCTAAATGATTTAGTAATGAACCGACTCCTCCTGCAATGAATTGAATAGAACCTTTCGGAAATAGATTGCTTTCGATTATCATCCTAAAACATGCTTCAGCAAGGTAAGCTGTGTCACTGGCTGGTTTTATGATAGTTGGCATGCCAGCTAAAAAACTTTGGCTCAGTTTCTCGAGCATTCCCCAGATTGGAAAGTTAAAAGCGTTTATCTGTACAGCAACACCTTGTTTAGGCACCTGTATGTGCTGCCCTAGAAAAGTGCCATTGCGTGATAGTTGCTCAACTGGTCCATCTAAATAAATTTTACCATCCGGCATTTCTTTACGGCCTTTGGAAGCATAAACTCTTAAAGTTCCAATGCCACCATCAATATCAATCCAACCATCTTTCCGTGTTGCGCCCGTTAGAGGGTTTAATTCATAAAGCTCTTCTTTTCTATCTGATAAATAATTTGCAAGCGCTTTTAATATCTTTGCTCTTTCGTGGAAGCCCATTTGGCGTAAATTTTTACCACCTACAAAATTAGCATGATAAATCATTTTCTGTGAATCCAATGATGTGCCAATCATGCCTATTTCTAATCCAGTAGCAGCTTCATAAAGTTTTTTGGTTTTCCCATTAGGAATATGCCAATTTCCGTACGCATAACTTTCAATTCTCATTTAACTTTCCAATCTAGCATATAAGTGTGTTAATCCCCTAAACCGAATTCTTTCGCTCCAAAGTGGTTTTGAACTTAAATTATAATTAGGATATTTATTTAAAAATTTACTAATTGCTATGCGAGCTTCCATTTTGGCAAGAGAGAAACCTACACAGTGATGAGCACCACCTGCAAATGCCAAGTGTCGGTTTGGAGTTCTGTCGATTATTAATTCATCAGGTTGAGTAAATTGGAGTGGGTCTCGGTTTGCTGCTCCAATACAAAGGTGTAAATTAGTATTTGAGGGTATTGTTTTACCAGAGAGAGTCACTTCACAAGCAGTTTCTCTATTTCCAAATTGATTAGGAGATAAAAACCTTAGAAATTCATCAATAGCCGAATTTAACATTTCTGGATTATTAATTAACTTTTCTTTTGCTTTTGGGTAAAAGCTTAAGGCCCAAAGAGCATTCCCAATAAGATTTGTTGTTGTTTCATGTCCGGCGTTAAGTATGAAAATGCAATTTTGTAATAGTTCAGTCTCACTAAGGTTGCTTTCTTCAGCCATTATCATTCGAGTAAGAACATCGGTATCGGGATTGCCTGGTTTTCTGCGCCTTTCATCGGTTATAAGCTTTAAAAATGCTTTAAATTCTGAAACTGCTGTGTTGCCTTCAGAAAGCTGTTTTTCAGTTGGAGATGGTTCCAACGCGCCAAGAATAGATAATGACCAATTCCTTAAAGGACCTCTCAAAGAATGAGGAATATTAAATAGATTACCAATAACCTCCACAGGTATTTTCATCGCGAATTTTTCTATCAAATTTACTTCGTCCTCTATGGTGTTTAATAATTCGTCAATTAATACTTCTAATCCTGGTTCCATTAATGCTACTGCTTTTGGGTTCATTGCGGCAGTCATGATTTTACGAACTCGAGGATGTAATGGAGGATCATTAAATACCAAAGATGTTGTGTGATGTTCAAATAGGGGAGTATTACCAAATTTTTCACCAAAACTTAATTTTTTATCAGATTTGAAATTTTTCGTATCTCGATAAATCATATTTAAATCTGCCCAGGAGCTGATTAAAACTGAATTGTCTGGTAGAGTTTTAACAGGCTCAGTTTGTCTTAAACTTGAGTAATATACGAATGGATCCTCGTGAAATCCCTCGGGCAAATTGTTTAAATCAAAGTGGCTGGTATCAACGATACTCATAAAATTACCAATGTTACGAACTTTTTTAAATATTGACTACTTTGTAACATTTGTAAATACTTTTGGGAAAAATTGGATAAATGATGAAAGCTCAAGAGCGCGCCGAAAAATGTGCAAGAATAATGTTAAAGAGTGATAGTGCAACTAAGCATGTTGGAGTAAAACTTGAAAAAATTCGACCAGGGTATGCGGAGATGTCTATGAAAGTGGAAGCGTATCATTTAAATGGTCACGCCATTTGTCACGGTGGGTTTATATTTACACTAGCTGATAGTGCGTTTGCTTTTGCTTGTAATAGTTATAACGAACTAACTGTAGCTCAATTTAACACAATTAATTTTTTGGAAACAGTTGGAGTTGGAGAGGTTTTAATTGCTACTGCTGAAGAAACTAATAAACGACGCCGGACAGGCATTTACGATGTTCGTGTCGTTGGTTTTGAAAATCGAGTAATCGCAGAAATGCGCGGATGCTCAAGAACGCTGAATGGCAAACATTTTGAAGAGGAGGAGTAATGAAAAATTTGACTCCGGATAAGAAAAGCTTGGATCCTATTGAAATTGCAAGCCTTGATGAAATATCAGATTTACAATTTAAACGCATGCGATGGTCACTGGAGCATGCGTATAAGAATGTTAAGTTCTACAAGAAAAAGTTTGATGCTATTGGTGTTCACCCATCTGATTTGAAAACTATATCAGACATTTCATTATTTCCGTTTACTGAAAAAAAAGATTTGCGGGAAAATTACCCTTTTAATATGTTTGCTGTTCCAAAAAGTCAGATCTCTAGAATTCATGCATCCTCGGGTACTACAGGAAAACCAACAGTTGTTGGTTATACCAAAGGTGATATTGATAATTGGGCAAGCTTAGTAGCAAGATCAATGCGAGCAAGTGGTACAAAATCTGGCGATACTGTGCATATTTCGTATGGATACGGTTTATTTACTGGAGGACTGGGTGCTCATTATGGAGCTGAAAAACTGGGGTGTACGATAGTACCTATTTCTGGGGGGATGACCCAAAGACAGGTAACATTAATTGAGGATTTTAAAGCTACTACAATTATGGTTACGCCTTCCTATATGTTGTCGATATTAGACGAGTACAAAGCACAGGGCCGAGATCCTCGTGATAGTTGCCTTGAGATTGGTATATTTGGAGCTGAGCCATGGACAAATTCGATGCGAAAAGAAGTAGAAAACGCATTTGATATGCATGCTGTAGATATTTACGGTTTATCAGAAGTTATGGGACCGGGTATCGCAAATGAATGTGTGGAAACAAAGGATGGTTTGCATATCTGGGAGGATCATTTTTACCCTGAAATTATCGATCCTCAATCGCAAAAACCAAGTGCAGATGGTTCGATGGGTGAATTAGTTTTCACAACTTTAACTAAGGAGGGAATGCCTGTTATTCGTTACAGAACTCGAGATTTAACTAGATTATTACCAGGCACAGCTCGCTCTATGCGTCGGATGGAAAAGGTTACAGGCCGTTCAGATGATATGATAATTTTAAGAGGAGTTAATATTTTTCCAACCCAAATCGAAGAACAATTATTAACTATAAAAGAACTATCACCACATTTTCAAATAGAGTTAACTAAAGATAATCGCTTAGATAAAATGTTAGTTCATACAGAATGCTCAATTGGTAATGAGAATTACGATAAGAGATTAAAATCTAGTATGTTACTTGAGCAAAAGATCAAAGGTAATATTGGGATATCGGTTGAGGTTATTGTACATGATCCAGATGGTGTTCCTAGATCTCAGGGTAAAGCAGTAAGGGTGGTAGATAATAGGTAAGGTAAATCACTAATTAAAGGATGTTGTTTTCTTTAAATAAGGTTTTTAGATCTTTCTCGGCTCTAGCACCAAGGTGACTAATTATTTCTGATGCGGCGAGACAGCCCATTTTTCCACAGATTTCTAGATTATAACCGGCTGTCAGGCCCCAAAGGAAACCGCCAGCAAACATGTCACCCGCTCCAGTGGCGTCGACAATTTGTGTTGGATTAGCTTTTATATGAGTTTTCACACCTTTGTTCATTATATATGCACCTTTTTCCGCTGCAGTGCACGCCAGTATTTCAACCTCGTTAGAACAAAGTTCAAGAGCCTGGTTTAAATCATTCGTTTGATACATAGCTTTTAATTCGAACTCATTACAGAATAGTAAATCAATGTCTGATTTTATCATTTTGTGAAAAGAATCGTGATGCCGCTCTACACAAAAAGGATCAGAAAGAGTTAAGGAAACTTTTCCATTTGCACTTTTGCATGCTTTTATAGCTTTATTAAATGCTTCATGGCTTTCAGGACCATCAAATCGATAGCCTTCTAAATATATCCACTCTGAGTCTTTGATTTTTTGCTCATCAATATCTGAAGGCTGAAGGTACTCAGTTACACCAAGGTAGGTATTCATTGATCGCTCGCCATCTGGTGTCACAATGATTGTACATCGGCCTGTTTCATCTACACTCTTATCATCTGCAAATGGCGTGCTATAAATCACATTTTGGTTTCTTAAATCTTGTGCAAATATGTTTCCTAGCTGATCATCTTTGACCTTACCAATATAAGCTGTATTTCCGCCTAGTTGTGCAATTCCGGCAATTGTATTTGCAGCAGAACCACCACTCATTGACTTGGAAACTTTAATTAATTTATGTAATTTCTTTGCACGTGTTTGATCGATTAATTGCATAACTCCTTTGCTAATTTCATTTAAATTTAAAAAATTCTCATCCTCGTAGCACAGTATGTCAACCATTGCATTCCCAATGCCAACCACATGATATGTTTTAGTCACTTTGTTTATCCTTTTATTCCATTAATTCTGGATTGATTAATTTTTAATTTAAATTACGCAAGTTTCGGGTTTATTAATCTCGTTTATTTATGATTACTTCTACCTAAGGGGGAATCATGTCTCAAACATATCACTATCAAACAATTAATCGTGCTATTACCTTTATAAGGTCGACCCTGATACAGCAACCTAAACTTGAGCAAATTGCTGGCTCTGTTGGTATGTCGCCATATCATTTCCAAAGAGTATTTACTGAATGGGTTGGTATGTCGCCAAAACGTTATCAAGAATATTTAACATTAGGCTTTTCAAAGGAACTGCTACAAAAAAGACATACCTTATTAGACGTAACTTTAAATATGGGTCTATCGGGAACTAGCAGATTACATGATTTGTTTATTAAATGGGAAGCAATGACCCCTGGAGAATATGCGTTAAATGGTGCAGGTGTAGAAATCAACTGGGGTTTTTTTGATAGTCCATTTGGACAAATGCTAGCAATGGCCACAAAACGCGGCTTGTGTGGTATAGGTTTTGTTGGAGAAAGTAGTAAGACTGTTATTTTTGATGACTTTAAAAGTCGTTGGCCTAATGCCGTTTATATTGAAAATAAAGTTATATTAAAGAGCCTGATTGAAACGCTGGTTATTGGTAAAGGAACGATTAATATTCATTTGATTGGAGCACCTTTTCAAATTAAAGTTTGGGAAGCTTTAATGAATATCCCAACGGGATTCGTCACAACTTATTCTGATATTGCAAAAGCAATTGATAATAAAGCGGCGGTTAGAGCTGTAGGAACTGCTGTAGGAAAAAATCCGATTAGTTGGTTAATTCCTTGTCATAGAGTATTGCGAAAAAATGGCGAGTTAGGAGGTTATCATTGGGGAATTGATCTTAAGACCGCCCTATTAGCGAGGGAAAGTGCTCAATTTGAAGGAGATGACTTGTCTCTAATATAAGAACTTTAAATGTTAATGAAGTTTATCTGCAACTTCTGATATTGCTGAATCAATGAGCTTGTTGCTTTCATCTGCTTGAATATTGGAAGAGATAACCTCTTCTACAGCTGATATTGCAACTGAAATGGCTGTATTGCGCACTTCTCGGATTGCAGCTGCTTGTGCAGAACTAATTTGATCATTTGCAGCTGCCATACGCCTCTCAATCGAAACAGTTAAATCTTTTTGAGCTTGTACTGCTGCATTTGCGGCTTCTTCTTTGGCATTCTTAATTATACGTTCAGATTGCTCTGCTATTTCCTTTTGTTTTCTTTCATAGGACGCTAATAGTGATTGAGCTTCCTCCATCAATGACCTAGCTTCATCAAGCTCTGATTGAATTCCTTGAGAGCGCTCATCAAGCATTTTTGTTACCATTGCTGGCACTCTTAAATAAAGGAGTACAGCTACGAACAGAATAAATGAAATTGTAACAACAAAGTCTGTATTATTTAAAGAAAAGAATGGTCCACTAGCCGCAAACAATGGTGCTGGTATTAGAGCTGATAAAACAAATATTAATTTTTTCATATCTTAATCTTTCATCCTATCCGAAACTGCTTTTTTAATAGTTGCTTCATTACTGAGGCTTGGCATAACTTTCCCCAGAATTGCTTGCGCTGTATCGTTAGCAACTTCTTCAACCGCTTTGATTGCTCCTTTGCGTATTTCTGAAATAGCTTTCTCTGATTCTGCTGCTTTTTTTGATATTTCAACATCAGCTTTCTCTGTTGCCACTAGTAACTCTTGTTTAATCTCAGCTTTTGCTTCCTCTATAATGGTCTGTGCTTCAGCTCTGGCTTCGGAAAGTGCTAAATTATAAGCACGTTCTGCATCGATAGCTGCCTGCTTGAGGTCTTCAGCTTTGGCAAGGTCGTTACTAATTGCCATTTGTCGGTCTGAAAGTACCGATGCTATTCTTGGTAACGCAATTTTGCTTAATACGAGATAAATAATAACTAACGTTATAACCAGCCAAAAGATTTGATTGGAAAAAGTACTAATGTCTAATTGAGGCATTCCTACAGCGTGTTCAGAAGCGCCTGTCGTTGTTTCAGATGCCATAGCACCCTCCATTTACCATATGATGCTCAGATAAATATATCTGAGCCTTTGCAGGCACAACCTTTTTGGCGTGCCTGTAACTTACCAAAGCTATAC
This sequence comes from Paracoccaceae bacterium, assembly GCA_002683355.1. Lineage (GTDB taxonomy): Bacteria > Pseudomonadota > Alphaproteobacteria > Rhodobacterales > Rhodobacteraceae. The sequence continues at coordinate 39,277 of NYTF01000022.1, forward strand.
AGCGAACATCAACAGAAGCGCTACAAGAAATGAGAATATTCCTAGTGCTTCTGAGAAAGCGATCCCGATAAACATTGTAGCAGTTTGACCGGCTGCGGCTGAAGGGTTGCGTAATGCACCTGATAAATAGTTGCCCACAACATGGCCAACACCGATTGCGGCTCCACCCATTCCAGTACAGGCAAGGCCTGCGCCAATATAAGCTCCCATTTGTATAAGGTCTGGACCCATTGATACGTCTGCCATTTTTTTCTCCTTTATTTTAGAATGGCTTAAAAATTATTCAAAGCTAATGTGCAGGATGCAAAGCATCATTTAAATAAACACATGTTAGAATTGTGAAAACATAGGCCTGAATGACCGTTACGAGCATTTCTAACCCGTAAACTGCCATTATTCCTACTATTGGAAAAACTGCTCCAAATCCCATTGCACCGGCAAAACCGGCGAAAACTTTAATTACAGCGTGACCCGCCATCATATTACCTGCTAAACGTATTGAGTGACTGATTGGACGCACAAAATATGAAATTATTTCGATTAGTGCCAGAATAGGTCTCAGAGGGAGTGGCGCTGACGATATCCAAAAAAGACTTAAAAATTTAGTTCCATTTTTTACGAAACCAAGTAAGGTGACGAAAACAAATACTGCTAAAGCCATCGTGGCTGTCACAGCGATGTGGCTGGTAGTGGTAAAAGATTTTGGTAAAAGACCAAGTAAGTTGGCAAGTACGATAAACATAAACAAAGTCATTATATAAGGGAAATATCTTAACCCTTCTTTTCCAGCAATATCTTCCACCATTTTGTGTACAAAGCCATAAATAATTTCTGCGATTGATTGACTTCTACTTGGAACTACCGCCCTACCTCTAGTTCCAATCACCAACAGAGCGATTACTGCAACTACAGAAATACCCATCCATAGAGTCACATTGGTTACACTGTACCATGCCAATTCTCCCCCAAAAAGTGGCTTTACAACAAACTGATCCATTGGATGAATATTAAATGCGCTTTCAGTTTCTGCGGACACTGCTTTATTCCCTTTTCTCGTTAGTGACTGAGTCACTATATTTTTCCATGTTTACTCTCTGTAGTTCTTTCGCTGTTTGCATCATAATTCGCACGCCAGCAGCAAAACCTAGTAGTGTAAAGCTCACTAAAAATATTGGCAAAGTATCAAAAAAATAATCCAGTCCATATCCAATGCCAAAACCGACTAACATGCCAGTAACAAGTTCGATCACCATTCGCCAAGCAGATTGCACTTCTGCTTCATGATGCTGTCCTTTTGAAGGCTTTTCTGCTGCTTTTTTTGCAACAGCAATTCTCTCGCTTAATAGGTCCAGACTATTTTTGTCAGGTCCATTAGACATCGAATTTGCCTCCTTGAGACGTTGATGGGAAAATAGGTATCATGAACAAAAGAGTCAATTGAAATTGTAATGATTTTTAAAATTTAAGTCATTGTTTTGTATGATTTATTTTAATTATTCCCGAATAATTTAATTTTCCCTTTAATTACATTTTGCATTTTTATCAGAAGCATATTATTCAACCATTTAGTTGAATATTTAAACTGATGTTAGTTTTTAATAATTTAATGACGAGCTGTATCCAGCTTTTTGATTTAAAAATGGATGGGATATTTTGGATAAAGACTTAAACTTAATCTTTCAGGCGCTGGGCGATGGAACTCGGCGAGAAATCTTAATGATGTTATTGGAGGATGATATGGCAGTAACAGATGTTGCTGAGCCATTTGAAATTTCGCTTGCAGCAATTTCCAAACATTTAATTATTCTCTCTAAAGCTGGGTTAATAAAGCAAGAGAAGCGTGGAAGAGTTAAGTGGTGTCAGCTTGATCCAAATGCAATGAAAGTGGCTAGCATTTGGATGGAGGGATTTGGACAGTTTGAAAATGTAGATTTAGATGCCCTGGAGCTTTTTTTAAAAAAAGAATTAAGTTGATTGAGAAGTGCATTCGTTCATCAAAAGATATGTCTGTAACTACTAAAATAAGATTTTGGAAATTTTCTACGTTAGGAAGTTACTCTCCTTGACTAATTAAGAGTGAGCTGATACCTCGCGTCCAATCATGGAAGCAAATTGACTTCCGGTCTACAGCATAGCTAGAGATCGACATCCGTCAGCGAGTATCGCCCACGGGTGTATTTGTCGTTTTGTAAAACAAAGTTTAGTATGGTCTAGAGAATTTAATTAGGAGGGCCGCGCGAAATGTTTGAAAATCTATCTCAACGCCTATCGGGTGTATTTGAAAAGCTGACGAAACAAGGTGCCTTATCTGAGGATAATGTGAAAACAGCCCTTAGAGAAGTCCGTGTTGCTTTACTCGAAGCTGATGTCTCTCTGAATGTCGTTCGCGATTTTGTGAAGGCAGTTCAAGATAAGGCTACGGGTCAAGAAGTTACAAAGTCTGTTACACCAGGTCAGCAAGTTATTAAAATAGTTCATGATGAACTGGTTCATGTATTAGCGGGGGATAATTCGGAACCTGGTCAATTAAAGGTTGATAACCCTCCAGCACCCATTCTGATGGTAGGTTTGCAAGGATCGGGCAAGACTACGACATCTGCAAAATTAGCAAAACGCTTGAAAGAAAAAAATGGGAAGAGGGTTCTGATGGCGTCGCTTGATGTTAATCGGCCTGCTGCGATGGAACAATTAGCAATACTGGGAATGCAGGTTGGCGTTGACACGTTGCCAATAGTTAATGGTCAAAAACCCATAGAAATTGCAAAGCGAGCAAAGCAACAAGCCACCTTGGGTGGATACGATGTTTATATTTTAGATACGGCTGGCCGTTTACATATTGACGAATTATTGATGAACGAAGTGCAAACTGTAAGAGACGTTTCCACCCCTCGAGAAACAATTTTAGTTGTAGACGGTTTGACTGGTCAAGATGCAGTCAACGTTGCCGAAGAGTTTAATGGTAAGATTGGTATTTCAGGAGTTGTTTTAACCAGAATGGATGGAGATGGGCGTGGTGGTGCTGCTTTATCTATGAGAGCTGTTACTGGTAAGCCTATAAAGTTTGTTGGCCTTGGTGAAAAAATGGAAGCATTGGAGGAATTCCATCCAGATCGTGTTGCTGGAAGAATTTTGGGAATGGGAGATATTGTTTCCTTAGTTGAGAAAGCTCAAGACACTATAGAAACAGAGCAACAAGAAAGAATGCTAAAGCGTTTTCAAAAAGGTCAATTTTCAATGAATGATTTGAGAACACAACTTGAGCAAATGATGAAAATGGGTGGCATGGAAGGCGTTATGGGTATGATGCCTGGTATGGGCAAAATGGCAAAGAAAGTTGAAGAGGCAGGCTTTGATGATAAAATGATAAAGCGGCAGGTAGCCCTGATTCAATCTATGACAAAGCGAGAGCGTGCAGTTCCCCAAATCTTACAAGCCAGTCGTAAGAAGAGAATAGCGGCTGGAGCAGGTCAAGAAGTATCTGAACTAAATAAACTTATAAAAATGCACCGACAAATGGCTGATATGATGAAGAAGATGGGCAAGATGGGTAAAGGTGGAATGTTGAAACAAGCCATGCGCGGAATGTTTGGCAAGGGTGGACAACCGGCGATCCCAGATGGAATGGACATTGGCAACATGGATCCAAAAGCAATGGAAGCGGCTGCAAAACAATTAACGAGTGGTAAGGGTGGCTTTCCTGGACTAGGTGGTGGATTACCTCCCGGTCTCTCTGGATTTGGAAAGAAAAAGTGATAGTTTTAACGGTTAATAGGATATGAAATGATGAATACATCAAAGCGCGCAGCAGAATTATTGAAAACACATCGGGAAAGTATTGATCGTTTGGATGCGATTTTATTTAACACTTTAGGTGAGAGGTTTTCTCACACGCGAGCTGTTGGACGGCTCAAGGCGGAGAATGATTTACCTGCATCTGATCCTTTGAGAGAGCAAGAGCAGATGCGCAGATTAGAGACAATGTCCCAAAGTTCTGGTTTGGATCCAGATTTTGCGAAGAAAATTTTAAACTTCATAATTTCCGAAGTGGTTAGTCAACATAAAAGTCTAAAACATAATTAATAATTGTAACAGAATATAATATTTAATGTCATTTAAAGGAGAAATGAAATGGCCATGAAAATTCGCTTAGCCCGTGGTGGGTCAAAGAAAAGACCTTTTTACAGAATTGTTGCTGCTGATAGCCGCATGCCACGTGATGGCCGATTTATTGAAAAATTAGGCACTTATAACCCACTCTTACCAAAAGATAGTGAAGATCGAGTAAAGATGAATATGGATCGTATTAATTATTGGTTAGGAGAAGGAGCTCAACCAACAGATAGAATATCACGCATGCTTGAGGCGGCGGGTGTGCTTGATAAGAAAGAAAGAAATAATCCTAAAAAAGCAGAACCTGGTCAAAAGGCAAAAGATAGGATCCAAGAGAAAGCAGATAAATTAGCTGCTGCAGAAGAAGCACCTGCTGAAGAAGCNNCTGCNGAAGAAGCACCTGCTGAAGAAGCCGNTGCAGAAGAANCACCTGCTGAAGAAGCNGCTGCAGAAGAAACACCTGCTGAAGAAGCTGCTGCAGAAGAAGCACCTGCTGAAGAAGCTGCTGCAGAAGAAGCTGCTGCAGAAGAAGCACCTGCTGAAGAAGCTGCAAAGAAATAAATTGGATATGAAAAAAAGATAAGCGATTTGTAATTAAGATCGCTTATCTTTTAAATAAATTGAACATTATATTTAATTTTATGAAGTAAATTAAAATGAATGAAGTGAAAACGTGCGTTGGAGCTATAGCTGGCAGCTTTGGAGTTAATGGCGAAGTGCGCTTAAAGAGTTTTTGTTCAGAACCTAGTGATATCAGTGACTATAATCCGTTGACTTCTGAGGATGGCTCAAAGAGTTTTCAATTGGAAATTACTGGTCAATTAAAAATAGGGTTGTCGGCAAAAATTGATGGTATTGTGAATAAGGAACAAGCGGAGCAGCTTAAAGGAACCCGTCTATATGCGGAACGACACCGTTTTCCAACTTTAAACAGTGGTGAATATTATCATGCAGATTTAATAGGACTTAAAACAAAAGACATGAAAAGTAATGAAATTGGTAGGGTTGAAGCACTTCATGATTATGGAGCAGGACCGATCTTAGAGATTTACATCGATCAAATTGGTAGTACTGTTTTAATCCCTTTTACAGAAAAATCTGTACCAAATATTGATCTAAAGGAAAAATGTATAATTATTGATCCACCTGAGATCTTAAAATAGATGGAAAGTGAATGAAAAATTCTACGAAATCCCATGGCCGCCTTTCATTGAAGCCGTCAAAAGAACCACGTGAATTGATTAGTAAAAATCCTGAGTTGAATGGTGTTTGGAGAGCCAAGGTAATTACATTATTCCCAGAAATGTTTCCGGGTGGGTTGAATCATTCGTTAGTTGGCAGAGCGCTGCAAGAAAATCTTTGGAGTTTGGAAACTATAAACCTTCGTGATTTTGGTGAGGGGAAACATAAAAATGTCGATGATACTCCAGCAGGAGGGGGCGCTGGAATGATATTGCGCGCAGATATAGTTAGTCAGGCAATTAAAAAGGCCTTATCGGACGGCTTTGAAAAGAATCCAATTATATGCTTATCAGCCAGGGGGAAGAGATTTGATCAAAAAATGGCTGAAAAACTTAGTAAAAATGATGGTTTAACCCTATTATGTGGGCGTTTTGAAGGTATCGATCAACGGGTAATTGACGCGTACAATGTTCAAGAAGTCAGCATTGGTGATTTTGTGTTAACAGGAGGTGAAATACCAGCTCAACTAATTATTGATAGCACGGTAAGGTTACTACCCAATGTTTTAGGTAATAAGTCTTCTCTTGATGAAGAAAGTTTTGCAAATGGACTATTGGAGCATCCGCAATATACTCGACCTAACATTTGGAATGAGCGTTTAATCCCGGAGGTGCTCACCTCTGGCAATCATAAAAAAATAAGAGAGTGGCGTTTGCAGCAATCTGAAACATTAACAAAATTACGACGATCTGATTTGTGGGAAAAATATAAAAAGTAAAATTATTTAAAAAATTATATTTAATGTACAAGCATCTCACAAAATAGCTAATAATTAAAGTTTTATAGATCATCTGATCAGATTACTTGTTTTATGTATTATCTTAACTCTAAGCTTGCCTGTAAGGATGATACGTCTTATACCCCTCCCAGTCTGAGAATCAATTTTGGGAGCTTGGGCAAAATGACTGGTTTGTGAATAGTAAAGTAGTGGCTAGGTTTCTTCGCTTAGTAGGATATTTACAGAAAAGTATCGGATTAGTCAGTTAATAAATAGTAACTTAAACTTTGGTGGGCTTGAAAATTATAAAGACCCAGAAGAGGACCAAAAGCTCTTAGGTGCATAATAAGTCGCAGAAAACTGTGAAAAAAGGAAAATATTATGAATGTAATTGAACAGCTTGAAGCTGAACAAATAGCATCTCTTGGAAGAGTAGTCCCAGATTTTAAAGCTGGCGATACTATCAGAGTTGGATATAAAGTTACAGAAGGCACCCGCACACGTGTTCAAAACTATGAAGGTGTTTGTATTAGTAGAAATGGTGGTAACGGTATAGCCGCATCTTTCACTGTGAGAAAGATTTCATTTGGTGAAGGAGTTGAAAGAGTTTTCCCACTACACTCAACGAATATATCAGAAATATCAGTGGTTAGACGCGGTCGCGTGCGACGGGCTAAATTGTATTATTTGCGTACGCGCCGAGGTAAATCTGCACGTATTGCTGAAAAGACAAATTATAAACCTAAACAAGACACTTAAACGAAATCCAAGTGGAGCTTTAATATGAAAAAAGATGTTCACCCAGAATACCATTTAATCGACGTAAAAATGACTGATGGTACCATCGTAAAAATGAAGTCTACTTATGGAGAAGAGGGCTCAGTACTTGCTTTAGACATTGATCCCTCAGCTCATCCAGCTTGGACTGGCGGCGGAACCCGTTTGCTAGATACAGATGGGCGTGTGTCTAAATTTAAGAAAAAATACGAAGGTTTGGGTTTCTAGGAAGCCTAGGCTTTTTATTTTTAATTAACCCGCAGCCCTCTTTTTCAAGAGTTCAGTTAACCAATTAGGGTCCATTTCAGGTACCGAAGACAGTAGTAATTCGGTATATTCAGGATGTGGCGGTGAAAATATTTCATCTTTCATGCCTTGTTCAACAACTTTACCCTCTAGCATCACAACTATTTCATCTGATATTGCTCTAACAGTAGCAATATCATGTGTAATGAAAATATAAGTTATATCAAGTTCCTGTTGTAGCTTCAAAAGTAGTTTCAGAATCCCTTCTTGGACAATTTGGTCTAGAGCAGAGGTTACTTCATCACATATTATCATCTCAGGTTCTGCCGCTAACGCTCTAGCAATGCATATACGTTGCTTTTGACCACCAGATAATTCTGCAGGTAAACGATCAAAAAAACTTTCATCTAGCTCGATCATCTCTAACAATTCGATAACGCGGTCTTCTTTTTCTTTTCCTTTTAAACCTAAATAAAACTCTAACGGCCTTCCAATTATCTCGCTAACGGTATGGCGTGGGTTCATTGCGGTATCTGCCATTTGATAAATCATTTGAATTTTTTGCAATTGTTCGGTGGAGCGACCAGAAAGAGCGGTAGGGAGTGGTTCGTTGTTAAAGAGAACCTCACCTTGATTTGGCGGTAATAATCCAGTTATTACTCTTGCTATTGTTGATTTCCCAGAGCCACTTTCGCCCACTAGGGCGACCGTTTTGCCTCTAGGTACTGATATATTTATATCGTGCAATACGTTTAGATTTTTTCCGTATGCAGCAGAAGCAGTTTTTATCTCAAGTATTTTGTCGTTGGAGGTGGTGGCTTTTTTCTCGATTGATCGAACAGACCAGAGTGATTTTGTGTANGGATGAGTTGGATTATTNAACATTTCAGAAGTTTCTGCTTCTTCCATCGTCTCTCCATACCGCAATACCTTTATACGATCAGACATCTGCGCAACTACCGCAAGGTCGTGGGTGATATAGATTGCAGCGGTATTAAAGCGTGCTACTGCATCTCTCATTGATGCTAAAACTTCTACTTGTGTAGTAACATCCAAAGCTGTTGTTGGTTCATCAAATATTATTAATTCAGGCCTAGAAGTCATTGCCATAGCCGTCATTGCTCTTTGAAGCTGCCCTCCAGAAACCTGATGAGGATACCGAAAACCAATCGTATCAGCTTCTGGCAATTGCATTGCCCTATAGAGATCAATAGCGTCTGCCTCTGCATCAGTCTTGCTCATTAGTCCGTGCCTAATGCCACTTTCAGTGGTTTGGTCTATTAGTCTATGTGCTGGGTTGAAAGAAGCAGCAGCTGATTGTGCTACATAAGCTATTTTACTACCCCATAGCTTACGTTTTTCTTTTTCTGGTTGGTTTATGAGTTCTTGACCGTCAAATATTATAGATCCACTTGTGAGCCTACAACCGGGTTGAGCAAATCCCATTGCTGCTTTGCCCAATGTAGATTTGCCAGCACCACTTTCACCAATTATTCCTACTACCTCACCACGCTTAACTGTGAGGTCTACTTTTTTTATTATCTCGTGCCATCTGTCGTCAGAAAACCCATCTATAACGACATCTTTCATCTCTAAAAGAACGTCACCTTTTTTTCCTACTTGATCAGTGCTCATCGCGTATACCACTTGTTTTGTGTAGGAACCAATCTACTACAAAATTTACAGAAACAGTTAAAAGGGCTATACACGCAGCAGGGACTAGTGGAACCATAGCCCTTGTTAAATCATATTTTGCAAATTGTATTAAATTTGCTGTCTCTCTAACCATTGTGCCCCAATCTGCTGTGGGTGGTTGTATGCCAACGCCAAGAAAGCTGAGCGCAGCGATAGCTAGAAACACAAAGCAAAACCTTAATCCAAACTCCGCAACAAGAGGAGGTAATATATTGGGTAAAATTTCTTTTCNCATGATCCAACCTAATTTTTCTCCTCGAAGGGTTGCCGCTTCCACATAATCCATTACGACCACATTCATTGAAACAGCGCGAGTTAATCTAAACACTCTTGTACTGTCCAATACTGCTATAATACAGATTAAGCTAAACGTGCTTGACCCAAATATTGATAATAACATGAGCGCAAAAATTAATGATGGTATCGCCATGAGAACGTCAACGCCTCGACTTATGACCTGATCTAGATATGATCTGTTAATNGCAGCAATTAACCCAAGTGTCATACCAATGAAAAACGATATAATAGTGGTGACAAGAGCAATTCCAATTGTATTCCGGGCACCGTATATTAAACGCGATAATATATCTCTTCCAATTTGATCAGTTCCAAGAATATGTTTGTCGCTAAAGGTTTGATAAGCACTAAATTGACTATCTGCTTCTCCAAACGGGGCTAAGATTGGAGCAAAAATTGAAACAAAAGCATAGGCTAAAATAACAATTATACCAAATATAGCGGTTGGTGGCGCCTTTTTTAAATCAATCCATATTCGCTCCCAGCGNGTCCGTCTTTGTCGAAGGCTACCAACCTCACCAGAGGCTGAGTATGTATTTGTTTCTTTTGTCATCTTGGGTGTAGCAATCTTGGATTTGTAACTATGCCTATTATATCTGCAATAAGGTTCAGAATTATATACGTACCCGCAAAGATAACGGCACAGGCTTGAACGACCGGTATATCTCGTGTTCTGACAGCATCAACCATCAATTGACCAACGCCTGGATAAACAAAAACTACNTCTACCACTACTACTCCTACTACTAAATATGCTAAGTTAAATGCAATAACAGTTGCTATTGGTGCCCAAGCATTTGGGAGAGCATGTCTGAGGATAACTTGAGTAGACGAAATACCTTTTAGTCGCGCTTGNTCAATATAGGGGCTANCAAGAAGGTTAATTATAGCTGCCCGTGTCATCCTCATCATGTGCGCCACAATCACTAAAGTGAGCGTCAAGGCTGGCAGTATCGTTTTGTATAGCCTCTCATCAAATGTATCTCTTGGGTCTACATTTGCTAATGAAGGAAATATTCCCCAAAGAGAGGAAAAGAATAAAATTAAAATATAGGCTACAAAAAATTCTGGTGTTGATATTGTGGTCAANGTTGTGGCGTTTATGACCCGATCATAAAGAGAGTTTCGATATAACGCCGCTGTAATNCCTAAAAANAATGATAGTGGGACAGCAACTATTGCGGTTAATGTGGCTAAAAATAGTGTATTTTTGAGTCTTTCATCGAGCAAATCCATCACAGTTCGNGATCTATCCATGCCCGATGAGTTTCGTCCTGAAAAAGATTGACCAAAGTCGCCTGTCAACATGCCACCGGCCCAATCTAGGTATCTGATATAGGCTGGTTGATCTAAGCCAAGCTCTTTACGAAATGCTGCTACGGTTTCGGGGAGTGCCCTTTGTCCCAATATCGCTTCTCCAAAATCGCCTGGTAACATTTCTATGGAGCTGAAAATTATTAATGAGACAAAAAATAAAGAGAGAAACCCAAGTAAAATTCGTTGTATTACGGTAATGACTATGGGGTGCAAAACGGATTCTTTCTTATTTTTATTTCAACCATTTAAAAGTTATTTTTAAAGAATTGCAAGATTGCAAATTAATATTGTATTAGATTTTTAAGAATTATTGCTGATAAATAAGGTATCTTCCGTAAATTACCTGGGGTAATTCAATAAATTAAACTTTTTGTAAAAAAAGCCTTGCTTGATAGGGGGCATTTGCTCCAATATGCTTGGACAGGTGATATATCACCAACTCATGTCTGCTATGAATTGTGATAAATCACGATGTGAGAATAAAACAAATGAATAGGGAGTTACACTATGATTTCAATCGACAAACTGTCGAAACTTTATGCTGCAGGGCGGATAAGCCGACGAGACTTTATGCAGGGAGCAACTGCGATGGGTGTTACTATCGCTGCTGCGTCCACGATGGCCGTTCAGGCAGAAGCGTCTACACCAAAAACTGGTGGGACTCTTCGAGTTGCGTTGGGGCATGGATCTACAACAGATTCATTCGATCCAGCAACATTTGAAAACGGTTTTGCAAATGCCTTATGTTACTCATCGGGCAATCATCTAACGGAGATTAACAACGAAGGGCAGCTTCAACCTGAATTGGCTGAGTCTTATACATCAGACGATGGAATTACTTGGCATTTTAAAATCAGAAAAGGGGTTGAGTTCCATAATGGCAAGACTTTAACACCAGAAGATGTCATTGCATCTATTAACCATCATAGAGGTGAAGAAAGTACTTCAGGCGCAAAAGGCTTATTGAAGGCTTTGAAAGGAATGTCTGTTGATGGAGATAATGTTGTTTTTGAATTAGAAGCAGCAAATGCAGACTGGCCATTTATTATGTCTGATTATCATTTCAAAATTTTACCTTCCAAAGATGGGGTTGCATATTTTGATGGTGGTGTTGGTACTGGTGGATACAAAATTGATAATTTTGAACCTGGTGTAAAATTAGAAGCTTCACGTTTTCCAAATTATTGGAAAGAAGATGCTGCTTATTTTGATGGGCTTGTTCAAACATCGGTCATTGATCAGGTTGCACGTCAAAACGCGTTGATGAATGGTGAAGTTGATGCAATCGATAGAGTTAACGCTCAAACGGTTGACCTATTGGCTTCTGTTCCACATGTTAATATCATAGAAAACACTGGAACATTACATTATACATTTGGTATGCGCTTAAACGTTGAGCCATTTGGTAATTACGATCTGCGAATGGCACTAAAGAGCGCGATCAAACGTCAAGAACTTGTAGACAAAATCTTGAATGGACATGGCGCACTAGGTAATGACCATCCAATATCTTCTGCAAATCAGTATACAAATACTGATTTACCTCAGAGAGAGTTTGATGCAGACAAAGCTGCTCACCATTATAAGAAATCTGGACATTCTGGACCAATTAAGATTGCTGCAGCTAATGCGGCGTTTGCTGGTGCAGTAGATGCAGCACAACTTATTGCTGCTTCATGTGCTGAAGCAGGTATTACTGTAGAAGTTGATAAGGTGCCTGATGATGGATATTGGTCCAACGTCTGGAACAACGATGCTTACGGATGGAGCGCTTGTTACTGGGGAGGTCGCCCAACAGAAGATTGGATGTTCTCAGCAGCGTATGTGTCTGGCTCTGATTGGAATGATACAGCTTGGAGAGGTACAGATGCTTCAAAAGAGTTTAATGAGCTAGTTGTTGCGGCGAGAGCGGAATTAGATGTAAATAAACGTAAAGCGATGTACTACCGATGTCAGGCATTAATTCATGATGATGGCGGGGCTACTATCCCAATGTTTGCTAATTATATTAATGGTCTTAATAAGAAGATTGGCCATAAAGATAAAATGGGAGCGAACTGGGATATGGATGGTGGTAAAGCATCAGAGCGTTGGTGGTTTAACTAAGTTAATATCAAATATAGAGAAAATGGCGGTTGAAAATTCAACCGCCATTTTTATTTGAATATAAAAGTTTGATCATATCGCCTCCATTACAGACGTGAGGATCATTTTTCTTCTAACACCAGAAAAATCATTTATTGGATAATGAAGCGTAAAGCGATTATCCCAAATTAAAACATCACCTTTGCTTCATTTAAATCGGCATGTTATGTCATGAGCTTCCATTTGATTGGATAAGAACTCTAATAATGACTTACTTTCAATAACACTCATGTTAGAAAAACGCGTAGTAAACATTCGATTGATGTACAGTCCTTCTAGACCAGTTTTGGGTGAGTGCGAACTACTGGATGCTCAGTCACCCAAGGTTTTATTTCTTTTCCTTCGCTCCAATGATATCCGGTTACTGGTGTGATAATGAGATTACTATCCATTAATAAATCTATTTTTGATACCTTCTTAAGATAATGTGAATTATTTTCTATAACTTTTAAATTTGATCAATTCCTTTTTCTTACACGTAATAAGCGTGCATATCCCTCCGCTGGCCAAGCTTTTTCGAAATCGTAAAATTTATCAAATGAGGGAACGTCTTCTGGCAAATTTACCCAGTCAAGCTTTTCATTTATAAAGATGTGGGCATCTGGTGGCGCAAGGTCGGGATGGTCTAAGGTTCCAACTTTAACAATACTTAATGTATCTTTTGGGCCGTAATGACTAATAATACCGGTAGCACAATGTGAACATCGCTTTACGACGTGCCTTTGACCACTCCCTGCTGGCATAGCATGAGTTGTTAGATTCCCTGTGATTAATTCAAAATGTTCTGGTTCTAAGAATGCATGTAATATAAACGCTGANCCAGTTTGTTGTTGGCATAGATGACAATGGCAGCAATGCACAAACATTGGTTTTTTTGTTATTTGGTAGCGAGTTTTACCACATGCACATCCACCTGCCAAAACCTGTTCCATTTTAATTCCTTTCTATTTTAAAAAATTAAATTTTTTGATTGCCGGTAAGGTTAGTGCAACTATTGAGCTTAGAGCAATGAGAACAAATAATGTTGCAAAAGCTATATTGTAGCTCCCAGTCAAGTCAAATGCAGCTCCCGCTAAAATAGGNCCGATTGCTCCACCAATTGTTCCACAAAAAATAACAATTCCAAAAAGAGAAGCATGATCTCTTAATCCAAAATATTCTGCTATTGTTGGGGGAACAACTACAAAGAGTGCGCCATGTGCAAAACCATACAGCCCAACGAAAANAAATAATATTATATGATTTGTTGTAANTATAAAAATNATCAAGCTTAATAAAATCGGTATGAAGCAAAATAGATATGATCTTCTTCCCCCCATTTTATCCAAAAATATACCAACTGATAATCGCCCAATTATGCTTGCTGCCCCAATAGTTGATAATAATAATGCCGCCTGAGTTTGTGACATTCCTATATCTGTTCCATGCACTGCAATATGAGTTGGGATGGTCATCAAGGCAGGAAAATAGAGAAATTGAATAATGCATAACTTTTTAAATATTGGTGATTTAGCTGCAATAGTGAAAATAACTCCATCGTTAGAATCTGCCTTATCATTTTGTTTTAGTTTTTTTGGAAATTTGATAAGCGAAGCGGAAAATAATAACAAACATGCTGCTATAAGACCGATGGCTATCGTAGTAATTCTCCATCCATAATTAATTATTAAAATAGCTGCAATAATAGGTAGTAACATTTGACCAAAAGCTGTTCCCACTTTCACTATCGCAGTAATTAATCCCCTACCTTTTGGAAACCAATGTGCGATAGTCGATAAAGTTGCCACATCGTGTGTGCTGAGACCAATGCCAATAAATAAACCAAAGATTATAAATAAATGCCAAGGCTCACTTATTTGAGAAATCAATGCAAAGCCTAAACCAAACAAAACTCCTGATATGCCTAAAACAATAGATGGTCCATATTTGTCGGTTAAACGACCACCCAAAATTGCCAGTAGTCCCATCGACAAAAATGCAATTGCGGTGCAGCTCGAAAGCATTGTTCTGGACCATCCAAACTCTAGTTCGAGTTCTTTAAAAAACACACCATATGAGAAAAGCAGTCCGATTACTGTAAATTGGGTTATACTTGAACCAGTCACAACTAAATATCGTGTAAGCATTTTTCATCCAATCAATTGCTTATCTTGGTTCTCCTTGATGGGAATAGTCAACATAATTCAATTTGGAGCTGCTATTATTTAATAATTTTGCTTACTTATAAAATAGTGTGATAATTTACCTGACAATTTTAATAAGTTATTGACATCATGAGGATAGTGGGATTAGGTGCCGATGCCTGACAGTTTTTGTAAGGTAATGCAATATTAAGATGAAAAAGGCTCGCGACAATAAGCTAAAGCCCTATTTAAATTTTACTTACGAATGTTAAAATATAAGGAAAAATGTAATGTTATCAAATAAATCAAAGCTAAGCGCCGTAGGATTGTTAGTGGCAGGTTTGTCTCCGTTAATGATTGCTGGCATGGCTTATGGAGACTCCTCCAATAACTATGGCCCCTTTCCAGTAACAGTGAAGGGTTACGAAGGAAGCGCAACAAATTCTGTATCGTATTCTGGTCAGATCGCCCGACATGTACTGCATGATAGCCTTAAGAAGCTAGCCTCAGCTGGTGATGGGGGTTCTAATGCGGAAGCNGCAGAAGCAGAGATGATGGCTTANTTTGCAGGATCAGACAAAAATAAGGCAATCATTTCTCCTGCGTCAAAGGANGATTANCAGATTAAACAAACANTAATGAANAGNCTTTCAAAAGGTAAAAAGCTTTCGAATAAGTCTTACAAAGGTGTTGTAAATGGATGGCCTGGTCAGATGACTGGACCAGAAGTTCTAGAGTTTATGATTAAAAAAGCAGCAATGACAAAAGGTGGGTTTGATACTTCAACAGGTTATAATTACCCTCAATTAATATCAAAATTTGCAATGGGAGCTGTCTTTTACAATCAAGCAGTTGATAATTACTTGGACGAAAAATTAGCTGCTGATAATAAACCAAATAGTAAACCTTACAAAGATGGAAAGCATTATACAGGTAAAGAGCATGTGTGGGATGAGGCGTTTGGNTACTGGGGTGCCGCNGCTCACACCTTGAATCTCAGTGCCAAAGAAAGCTACGAAGTTGCGAAAAAGAAAAACTTTGCAGTTTCTGACGTAAATGGTGATGGACTAATTGATCTTAAATCTGAAATGACTTTTGCACATGCTTATTACGCATCAAGTTTCGATAAGGGTGGCAAAACTAACTATCTGCACACGGTTACGCAAGCCTTTCTAGATGGTAGAAAGTTAATAACTGCTGCCAACGGGGAAGCTCTCACAGATTCAGAACGGGCAAAATTGGTAGCATATGCTGATGTAATTGGAGAAAATTGGGAGCGTGTAATAGCTGAGTCAACTTTTAAGTATGCTGGATCAGTTTACAAAGATATCACTGAGATGGAAGAAATGCTGGCAGCCGGTGAAGATGTGAGTAAAACTTTTGCAAAATACAGCAAACATTGGGGTGAACTGAAAGGTTTCTCAATGGCTCTTCAAACAGGTAAGCATAATCTGGGCGAAACAGCGGTTAAATTAAATCGCTTGATTGGTTTTGGACCCGTATTACTAAACGCTTCTCAGGTCACAGGTATAGATTCTAATGGTGATTATTTGAAAGATGAAGCATTAAGTTGGGGTGAGTATAAATTGCATATGCTGAAAGTCCAAAAGCTTATGATTGATAAGTTTTCGGTAGTTGCTAGATCCAAGGATCAAACTGCCAATATGGAAGCATTAGCAGATAAGCTAGGGGATTCTGATAGCGCAGAAAACGATTAAGACTTACTTAACAAAATTGCCTGGCAAGAAATAACTCTTGCCGGGCTTTAAATATTATTTTAACGGGTTAAACTATGTGGTTTTTAGATTTCTTCTCTAATATTTTTGAACACTTTAGCGACCCAAAGAAAAGAATATTTTTAGGATACATTTTTATATCTATTGGCATAGCTTTTTTTTGGTTGATACTCCAAAAAAAACTTTCACTAAGGCAGGCATTTTGGAAAATATTTGACAAAAAAGTATTTTTCTCAAAATCTTCCAAAAGTGACTACTCTGTTTTTATCATAAATAGAATATTTACCCTTTTTATTTCGCCATTGTTACTTACCCAAATGGCTATAGCGACAATTATTTTTCATTTGCTACATAAAATTGACCTGTTTAATGCTAGTGTTTTTTCGAACTTTTCGAAGGTGTGGATAGTTTTACTATTTACTGTTTTTGTTTTTATCCTTGATGACATAACAAAATACTTCGTTCACAGATGGATGCACAAGTGGCCAATATTATGGTCATTGCACAAAGTACATCATTCAGCGACAAAACTTACTCCGTTAACAATTTATAGAACGCATCCGTTAGAGGGAATAGTTTTTTCATTGAGAGGGGCATTTACTCAAGGTACTTCAATATCGATTTTTGTCTATCTCTTTGGTAATAGTGTCGATTTGATAACAATATTAGGAGTTAATATTATCGTTTTTACTTTCAATATTGCAGGATCTAATTTGAGGCACTCCCATATTGGAATTAGATATTGGACTTGGCTTGAATATATATTTATCTCGCCCGCTCAACATCAGCTTCATCATTCGATTGCCGAGGCTCACCATAATAAAAATTTTGGTGCAAGTTTAGCTTTATGGGATTGGCTTTTTGGCTCTTTACATCATTCAACTGAGATTGAGAGTCTGACATTAGGGGTAGATGGTTCTGAAAATGAACGTAGTCATAGTTTGCACACATTATACATAAAGCCTTTAGGTGAGATAATTTTTTACTCTGTAGAGAAATTGAAAATATTGAAGATTTCTATCTGTCAGTTTGGCATTCGGATCCAAAATAAATTTTATGCCTTGGTTAAACAATAAATTTAAAAGTGGAATGAAATAAATGAATATATTAAAAGTGTTTGCTATGATATTTGCGTTAATTTTTTCATCGGCCAATTTAGTAAAATGTGAGGAATTGAATATATATTCCCATCGCCAGCCCTTTTTAATAAATCCGTTTCTTGAAGAATTTACAAAAAAGACTGGTATAACAACTAATGTAATATATTCTACTAAGGGCTTGGCTCAAAGGCTGAGATCTGAAGGAAAAAATAGTCCTGCCGATGTAGTATTAACTGTCGATATTGGCAGGTTATACATTTACCAAGATATGGGTTTATTAAGTGTTATTAGTTCAAAAAAACTGTCTGAAAATATACCAGAACATTTGAGGAGTTTGGATAATACTTGGTTTGGCCTGTCAAAAAGGGCAAGAATTATTGTAACGTCGAAGGATCGAGTGGAGGTTGGCGCAATAAGTAGAATAGAAGATTTGGCCGATCCAAGGTGGAAGGGAAAAATCTGCACAAGGCCTGGAAGTCATGTTTATAGTCGGGCATTAATGTCATCAATGATCGCTGCCCATGGCTTGGAAGAAGCCGAAAAATGGGCAACTGGATTAGTTTCCAATTTGGCAAGGAGACCACAAGGGAATGATCGGGCACAGGTAAAAGCTATTTATGAAGGACAATGTGATATTGCAATTATAAACAATTACTATTTTGGCAAACTAAAATACTCTGATAAAGAGGATCAAAGAACATGGGCTCGTAGTCTCAACTTAGTTTTTCCAAATCAGGGTGAAACTGATAGGGGCGCGCATGTTAATATTTCCGGGGGTGGAGTGGCGAAGTATTCAAAAAATAAAGGCTCAGCTATAAAACTGTTAGAGTTTTTAACTGATGAGTTTGCCCAAAACCTTTATGGTGAAATCAATTTTGAATATCCTGTTAATCCAAAAGTTGAGGCTACAAGTGAACTTCAAAGTTGGGGTAGTTTTAAAGAAGATAAATTGCCAATTTTGACAATTGCAAAGTTATCTCGCGAGGCTCAAAAAATAATTGATCGTGTTGGTTGGTANTTAAAATGTGGTTAAATTTGCGAANCTTAGACTTTTGGCAAGCAACGGTTCTATTANTATCAATTTTAATATTTTGCCCTTTGGTGTCATTAATACTAATGAGTTTTGGTGATAGTGAGGGTTTATGGGCGCATCTATTAGATACAGTTTTAATTAAATATATAAAAAATACGTTATTTTTAATGATTGGTGTATCTTTCTTTTCTTTATTATTTGGAGTTTTATCTGCATGGATTTTAACGAACTACAAGTTTCGCTTCAGCAAGATTTTGGAGGTTTTGATGCTGTTGCCCTTGGCTTGCCCGGCCTATTTAGTGGCTTATGCTTATACTGATTTTTTTGAATATGCTGGCCCTGTTCAAGGCTTAATTAGAGATTTAATGGGATGGGAAATAGCATCTGATTACATATTTCCAGAAATCCGGTCTCTTGGTGGAGCAATATTTGTGCTATCGTCAGTTCTTTATCCATATATTTATTTACTTTCTCGAACAGCGTTTAGAGAAACACCAAATAGTTACTACGAGGTAGCTCAGTTATATAATAAAAATATCTTCTGGATTGTAAGCTTGCCACTAGCGCGACCGGCAATTGTAGCTGGATTAGCTCTAGTATGCATGGAAGTTGTATCTGATTTTGGAACTGTTGAGTATTTTGCGTTAGAAACTCTAACACTGGGTATCTTTAATGTTTGGATTGGCATGAACAATATTAATGCTGCAGCACAAATATCAACATTTACATTTATCTTTATTCTTATGCTTTTACTGGTTGAAATACGCTCTCGAGCAGGAAAGAGATTCAATGATACAAGTTCACGTCAAACCCACAAGAAAGCAAAAGATATAACGGGTATTGAAGCATCTTTTTGTATCGTAGGTTGTTTGATACCAGTCTCTTTGGGATTTTTCATTCCAATAATGATATTGCTTTCAAACGCGTTAAGTTCGCTGAACTTTCATAATTATTATGAGGTGGCAAAAATCTTTACAAATACTTTGTTGATATCTCTTTTTGGTGCTCTTTGCATAATGGCTGTGTCAATTGTGATTGCTTGTACTGCGTATTTAAGTGGCAAGAGATATCTGAGAACAATAGCTAATTTCTCAGCGTCAGGTTATGCTTTTCCCGGAACGATGCTGGCAATAGGAATTCTAGTATTCATTGGACTAGTGGACAAGGCTTTAGGCCTACTAGGTGGTACCAATAGTAATTTTTATCTTAACGGAACAATTTTTATGCTAATTTTTGCATATATTGTGAAATTCCAAGCTGTTGGTTATGGGGCAATTTTATCTGGCTTAACTAAAACATCACCAAATTTGATCTGGGCAAGTAGAAGTTTAGGAATGTCTTTTCAGAAAACTATTTCTCGTATTACCATCCCTCTTATTAAAAAATCAATTGTTGCAGGAGGGGTATTAGCATTTGTAGATATAATGAAGGAATTGCCTATAACNCTGTTGTTGCGTCCCTTTAATTTTGAAACGTTAGCAACATTTACGTATCAATTTGCTCATGATGAATTAATGGGAAAAGCATCAGTTCCTGCACTTTTGATTATTTTTGTAGGTCTCATTCCAGTATTGTTTCTCAACAGGGTTTTAAGGAGTAACATTTAACATCAAATGTCTAAGGTATTTTCTTTTTCCCATGAGGAAAAATGAGAACAAAAACTCGTCCATTCTTCATGTTTAAGCTTCAAGAATGCGTTGGAAAACTCAACACCAAGTGACTCTTTAAGAGCCTTATCTTTGTCAAATATCCGCAATGCGTCAAGTAGATTAAGAGGTAACTTTGGAGCTCCTTTTACCTTATATCCTTCCGCATACATATCGATGTCGTAACGCTTTCCCGGATCTGCATTGATTTCTAAGCCATGTATTCCAGCGGCTATTATAACGGCTTGTAAAAGATAAGGATTTGTAGCTCCATCGGGTAAACGAAGTTCAAAACGACCTGGCCCAGGTACTCGAACCATATGCGTCCTATTATTACCGGTCCATGTTACTGTATTTGGTGCCCAAGTAGCGCCAGAGGTTGTTCTAGGCGCATTAATTCTTTTGTAAGAATTTACTGTTGGATTTGTGATTGCTGCCATGGCGGTTGCATGTTTCATTATTCCACCAAGAAAGTTATAGCCTTTATCGGATAAACCAAGTTCGTTTTTATTGTCTGCAAAAGCATTTACTTTTCCTGATTTGTCCCAAACAGAAATGTGGGCATGGCAACCATTTCCAGTTAAACCTTCGACAGGTTTTGGCATAAATGTGGCTCTCATACCATGTTTTTCAGCGATCGACTTTGTCATAAATTTAAAGAATGAATGCTTATCTGCTGTTTTTAATACATCATCAAATTCGAAGTTCATCTCAAATTGACCATTCGCATCTTCATGATCATTTTGATACGGTCCCCAACCTAATTTCAACATATAATCGCAAATTTCTGCTATAACATCGTATCTTCTCATTACTGCCTGTTGATCATAGCAAGGTTTTGCAGCTGTGTCATATTCGTCGGAAAGTTCTGAGCCATCTTGAGTGAGTAAAAAGAACTCTGCTTCAATTCCTGTTTTTACACGTAATCCTGCAGCTTTTGCTTTTTCAACCTGATTTATGAGAACATTTCTTGGGGCTTGATTGACTAATTTTCCATCCATAACACAATTTCCAGCAACCCAAGCAACCTCTGGTTTCCATGGTAATTGAATAACAGAGGAGGGATCAGGGACTGCAAGCATATCTGGAAATGCTGGGGTCATATCTAAGTATGTGGCAAATCCGGCAAATCCTGCACCATCCTCCTGCATTTCTGCGATAGCTTGTGCTGGAACTAATTTAGCACGTTGACCACCAAATAAGTCTGTAAAAGAAATCATGAAATATTTTACGCCATTGTCTGTGGCGAACTTTTCTAAACTTAGTGTCATGATATCATATCCTTTCTTATCATATTTTCGTAGGTTTTCCGGGTATCCAATTAGTACCAGACAATGGTACTTGAGCCATTGCAGCCGCTTCTACTGTTAAAGCACATAAATCTTCAGGTTCCAAATTAAGAATGTGATTCTTTCCACAAGCCCTGGCAATTGTTTGCGCTTCTAGTGTCATTACTTTTAAGTAATTTTCTAACCGACGGCCAGCAGAAACAGGGTCGAGTCTTGCTGCAAGGATGGGATCTTGAGTTGTAATTCCAGCAGGATCTTGTCCTTCATGCCAATCGTCGTAAGCTCCAGATGTGGTGCCTAATTTGTTGTATTCTTTTTCCCAACGAGGATCGTTATCGCCTAAGGCGATTAGTGCAGCAGAACCAATAGATACTGCGTCTGCTCCTAATGCCAGCGCTTTTGCAACATCTGCGCCAGTCCGAATGCCCCCTGATAAAACCAGTTGAACTTTTCTATGCATTCCAAGATCTTGAAGAGCTTGTACGGCTGGTCTAATGCACGCCAAAGTTGGTTGGCCAACATGCTCAATAAAGACATCTTGAGTCGCCGCCGTTCCACCTTGCATGCCATCTAAAACAACAACATCTGCTCCTGCTTTTATAGCTAANGTNGTATCAAAATAGGGCCTGGCACCACCAATTTTTACATAAATTGGTATTTTCCAACCTGTTATTTCTCTGAGTTCGAGAATTTTAATCTCTAGATCATCAGGGCCAGTCCAATCTGGATGACGGCAAGCAGACCTTTGGTCAATCCCCTTAGGCAAATTTCTCATTTCTGCTACTCGGTCACTTATCTTTTGACCCAACAACATTCCGCCTCCACCAGGTTTTGCTCCTTGACCTACAACTATTTCAATTGCGTCAGCTTTTCGCAGATCATTTGGGTTCATACCGTATCTGGATGGAAGATATTGATAAATTAATTTTGTAGAATGGCCTCTCTCTTCAGGTGTCATTCCACCGTCACCAGTTGTTGTTGATGTCCCCGCCGCACTTGCNCCTCTACCTAACGCCTCTTTCGCTTGCCCTGACAAAGCACCAAAACTCATCCCNGCAATAGTAATTGGGATATCGAGTTCNATNGGGTTTTTTGCGTAACGTGTACCTAATTTTACNCTTGTATCACATTTTTCGCGATATCCTTCTAGCGGATATCTTGACATTGAGGCTCCTAAGAACAACAGATCATCGAAATGAGGCACTCTACGCTTTGCACCCCCACCCCTGATATCATATATTCCGGTAGCAGCAGCCCGTCTTATATAGGAATTTGTGTGATCATCGAATGTCCAAGGCTTTACTGGTGTTGTGAGTGGCTTCTTTTGATCTTCCATTTAGTAATTCCCAGCATTATCTATATCAAAGTTATAAAGTTTTCTCGCAGANCCATAACGCTTAAAATCTTTAGGGTCCGCGTCGGAATCTGATCGAGAGAGTAGCTCATTTAAAATCTTTAGGTGTTCATTGCGCATTTCCTTTTCCACACAATCGGCGCCTAATGATTTAACATGCCCTCGAACAAAAAGCCTTGCTTCATATAAGCTGTCACCCAAAGCATCTCCAGCATCTCCTAGTACTACTAGATTACCCGATTGTGCCATAAAAGCAGACATGTGCCCGATGTTACCGTGAACCACAATATCTATACCTTTCATTGAAATACCACATCGTGACGCTGCATTTCCTTTAATTACTAATAANCCACCATGTCCTGTAGCCCCAGCATATTGGCTTGCATCCCCCTCAATGATAACACATCCTGACATCATATTCTCACAAACTCCTGGTCCTGCTGAGCCATGTACTTTGATGTTAGCCTGTTGATTCATACCACCACAATAATAACCTGTTGACCCTTTTATAGATAAATCAAGGGGAGCATTTAATCCCACTGCGATGGCATGGGCACCTTTAGGGTTTATTATTTCCCATTGTTTTTGGTTGGTGATTTCAGATTGCCGTTGCAATATTTCATTTACATCGCGAAGTGATGCTTTGGTTAGATCAATGGTTTCCATTAATTAATGCTCCCAAAAATAAACTGTTGCTGGCTCAGGCTCCCAAACCTTAGCGTTATCTATATTGGGCAAATTTACGAGAGCTCTATATTCTGAGCCAAAAGCAACATATTGATCTGTTTCGGCTAACACGGCTGGCTTGCAAGCTATTGGATCTCGTAAAACACCAAATCCACTTTTTGTGCCAACTAAAAATGTGTAAAAACCATCTAGCTCATCTAGCCCAACCTCAAGAGCATCCCCAAGATTATATCCCTCATTCATNTTGAATGTTAAATAAGCTGCAGCAACTTCAGTATCATTGTCTGTTTCAAACTTTATCCCATTTTTAATTAATTTTCGTCTTAAAGAATTATGGTTGGAGAGCGATCCATTATGAACCAAACATTGATCAGTACCAGTCGAAAAAGGATGTGCTCCCATTGTTGTCACGGCTGATTCTGTAGCCATCCTAGTATGACCTATTCCATGACTNCCTACCATTTTGGATAGATGAAAACGATTTGCAACAGTTTCAGGCGGCCCAACTTCTTTATAGATTTCTATTGAGTCCCCTATGCTCATTATTTTTAAAAACGAGAAATGATCACCCAGTAACGCCTTAACTTGTTCTAAATACTTGGTCTCAAAATTGATTATTGCGTGTGTGTCAATAATTGATATNTCTAATCCTTGATGAATTAATTTATCTAAGCTTGTCTTTAGATTTTTAAAATCTTTTGTCGGATTAGAAGACTGCAAAGTTATTTTCTTATAAGAAGAATTTGGAGACTTATATATTGCTATGCCTGCACTATCAGGGCCTCTGTCTGACATAGTTACAAGCATATCCGTCAACATTTCGCCTAATCTCAATTCTAGAGATTTATCTTTNAGAAATAATCCAACTATTCCACACATTTATTGCTCCCGGACCGATCAAAATGTAGATATATACCAGTCCCGTTGTTTGCAATAACTTATTACAATTCTTTTTGGATGAGGAATGGTAAAGTGAGACAAAAACTGTTTAATTCAAGAACCCAAAACTCAACTATTTTCCATCTGATAAAGTGACTGATANACACTACAGTTTAATAAGAGTTCGTCATGCGTACCTTGTCCAACTATTTTGCCTGAATTTAAAACGATTATTTTATTAGCGTTTTTTATAGCTGAAATGTTATGAGCTATTATTAGGGTGGTTCTGCCTTCTGATAAAGAACTTAANGCGTTCTGAATTTGTTTTTCAGCCTCGTTATCAAGAGCCGAAGTTGGTTCGTCTAATAATAGGATTGGGGTGTCCCGTAAAATAGCCCTTGCGATAGCTATTCGTTGTCGTTGGCCACCTG
Organism: Paracoccaceae bacterium; assembly: GCA_002683355.1. Classification (GTDB taxonomy): domain Bacteria; phylum Pseudomonadota; class Alphaproteobacteria; order Rhodobacterales; family Rhodobacteraceae. The sequence goes on from NYTF01000022.1 coordinate 64,102, forward strand.
ATAAGTTTGATCCTCGTGGTCCAACGGGCGTTTTTTCTTTTTTGGGCATTTCTTCAATAAAATCATGAGCATTGGCAGCGAGAACAGCATCTTGGAATTCCGCTTGAGAAGCATTTGGATTTCCAACTTTTATATTCTCTTCGATACTTTCATCAAAAAGCCAAGAATCTTGTGACACAAAAGACAAATNTTCTCTTAGATCATTTAAATCCATTTGATTTATCGCAATATCTCCNATNCTNATATTTCCTTGATCTGGATCAATCANTCTACCTAATAAATTAAAAAGTGTTGTTTTCCCTGCACCCGACGGTCCTACTAAAGCGGTTGTCTTTCCTGGAAATGCAGAAAATGATACGTTATCCAAAATCTTTTTTTCATTTATTGTTAATGATAGATTCTCGAAAGCGATCATTTGAGTAAAATCTGCTGTTTTACTATTATTTTTTTCAGGAGAGATTATTTCCGTGCTTAGGTCAAAGATATTTCTTAATCTTTCTAGATTGGTAAAAACAGNATGCCAGGCGCCAGCAATGGTGCCGAGGCGTCTTACAGGTTCAAATAGTAAGGCAATAGCNGTAAAAAAACTCATAAATTCGCCTATAGTTTTAGTACCCTCTATGATTTGGTATCCACCNTAAGTTAAAACCCCTACAAATCCGATCCCTGCAATTATGTCCATGAGAGATGGTACTGCTGCGATACCGGCCTCTGAAAAAATTGAGTTCTTTACAAATTTTTCAAGACGATTGGAGAATTTATTATATTCTCTTTGTTCACCACTAATTAGTTTTATCGACGAAATTCCATGGAATATTTCATCTAACCGCGTTGCGACATCTGCCGCTGCNGATCTTGAATTTCTTGTGGTTTTCTGGATCAACACTCGCAAAAAGAAGACCGGTATTACCAGTAGCGGCGCTCCTAAAAGAGCAATTAAAGCCCAAATAGGATCAATTGATATCGCAACGATTANAAGAGAAAATACAGCAATTAGATCGCGGAATGATCCAGCAAGAACTGTAGCCCATACTCGTTCAATTGCTGCGGTATCACCTCTTACTCGTTCAATTAACGATCCGGGTGAGTTTTTTTGAAAAAAAGTGGGGTTAAAAGTTAGTAGATGTGATAAAAGNTTTTTTTGAAGCGTTGCGATAACATTTTGGCCAATATAAGTGGTAATTAATTTATTAAAAAAAGCACTGAAAGCTCTTAAGATNAAAATACCCGCTACACTAAATCCAACCCATTTTATAGCTCCGTAATCTCCTTTAGCAAAAACTTGATCAAACATAGGTTCTATAAAGTAGCTTAATAAACCAAAAGTACTTCCTTCTACGGCCATCAATAAAACAACTAATATTATTAATAGCTTATATTTTTTGAGGTAATCAGACCAAATCCATTTAAAAAGTTGACCATGTGAATAATTTCCANTTTTAGAAATTTCATACTCAGAATGTTTTTCTTTTTTCAAAATTTTTCCTAGAATTAGTCATCTATGTATTTTTTAAAATATTTTAAAACTCTTGTATAAGTTGTTAACTTGAATGGTACAATGCTTGTAATCAAGTCAGCAGGTTTCATCCATTGCCAATGGGAAAATTCTGGATGTCTGGTCTGGATATTAATTTCTTGGTCATTACCTTCAAATTTAAACAAAAACCATTTTTGTATTTGNCCCCTGAATTTACCACCCCATAAGTGAGGTATTAAATCTGCTGGAAGTTCATAGGGTATCCATTCATCCATTGTGCATAAATGGTTCACTGAATTTTTCAAAATGCCTGTTTCTTCTTCTAATTCTCGAAAGGCCGCTGTTATTGGTTTTTCACCANCATCAATACCACCTTGCGGCATTTGCCAAGCATCTATATCGTTATCAAGGCGTTTACCCGCAAATATTTTATTNTCGTTATTNACCAATGTTATGCCAACACATGGGCGATATGATAGTAATGAAGTATCTTTAGAATTCATCTTAAACCGTTTCTTAAAATCCTTAATTTTTTTGCTGTAAAACGGAGAAGCCTCTTAATAAATCNATCGCATATGATAGTTGATAGTCTTCCCGCTGAAGTTTAGCCTTCTCATTTAATTTTTCTTCCTCTTCATCCAATCTTTTCTTNTCAGTTTCTGATAGCTCTTTTGTTAAGCTACCCCTCAAACTAGCTTCAGATCGAGTTTTTTTGGAATTTTCGTCGTCTTCAGAGGCTTTACGTGNTTCCACCAGTATATCTGGTACAACCCCAACAGCTTGGATTGATCGTCCTGATGGCGTGTAGTATCTCGAGGTGGTTAACCGGATCGCGCCATTGCCCTGTAGGGGCATAATTGTTTGCACTGATCCTTTACCAAAGCTTTTTGTNCCTAGAATAATTGCGCGCCTGTGGTCTTGCAATGCGCCAGCAACGATCTCTGATGCAGAAGCCGAACCACCATTAATAATAACTACGATAGGTTTGCCTTTTGCAAGGTCACCGCGCATCGCGTTAAAGCGATCGCCCTCGCCTTTATGTTTNCTTCGGGTTGAAACGATTTCACCTTTATCTAAAAATGCATCAGATACTTTGATTGCTTGGCTTAGAAGACCACCTGGGTTGTTTCTTAAGTCCAGCACAAAACCATTTATATTCTTAATACCACCAGCTTCTTTTGTCATTTCTTTTATGGCTTTTTCTAGACCTCTGTAGGTTTGATCATTAAAAGTTGTTAATCTTACATAAGCGGTATCACCTTCTAATCGGTGTCTCACGACTAATGGNTTAATAGTNTCTCGGATTATGGTTACGTCATATGGCTCTTCGATTGTTTCTCGAAATATAGTCAAGACAATTTCTGATCCCACTGGACCTCTCATAAGTTTTACTGCTTCATCTAAAGACAGTCCAAGTAGGCTTTGTCCGTCTACAGCTGTAATCAAATCTCCAGCCTCAATACCCGCACGAAATGCGGGTGTGTCATCAATTGGCGAAACAACCTTGACGTAGCCTTCTTCCTGAGTGACCTCTATTCCAAGGCCTCCAAATTCTCCTCTAGTCTGTACCTTCATTTGATCAAAATCATTGGGGGGAAGATAACTGGAATGAGGGTCTAATGATGTTAGCATGCCATTGATTGCTGCACGTATTAAATCTTCATCGTTTACTTCTTCGACATATTTTTCTCTAATTCTTTCGAAGATATCACCAAATAGTGATAATTGCTCATATGTTGATTTGTTTTCAGAAGCTTCATTGGCGTTGGAAGGTTTCGCAATTTCCAGTGTGATAAAGGCACTAGTAATTAGTCCTAAAACAGCTGCTGTTATAACTTTTTTGTCCATTTTTATTCTCTTTTCAATTGCAAATACTTAACTCGCTGCTTGTGTTACATATATCCTCTCGATAGCTTAATTCAACTTTTTTGTTTCAGGTGCTATGTTCGGAACAAGTATTGAAACTTAATCTTTTTACCGAATGATCCTAACACAATAAACTTTCACCAGTCATCTCTTTTGGCTTCGGTAAATTCATTATGTCGAGTAGGGTTGGTGCAACGTCAGCCAATCTTCCAATTTGTTTAAGTTTTCTATTGCTACCAACAAGTATCGCTGGAACTAAATTTGTAGTATGTGCTGTATGAGGTTGGTTAGTTATCGGATCTATCATCATTTCACAGTTGCCATGGTCTGATGTGAGAAGCATGCAGCCTTTAGAGTTTTTTAATGCAGGTAAAATAAGCCCCAAAGCTCGATCTACTGCCTCGCATGCTTTTATTGCAGCTTGTAAATCTCCAGTATGGCCGACCATATCAGGATTGGCAAAATTGACGATGATTAGGTCAATATTATTTTTAATTGCAGCAACAAGTTGTTCAGTTACCTCTGTTGATGACATTTCTGGAGCTAGATCATACGTAGCAACCTTTGGGCTCTTAGGCATAAACCTTGTTTCCCCCACTTCTAAGTTTTCATCACCACCATTAAGAAAAAATGTAACATGAGGATATTTTTCTGTTTCGGCTAGACGAAGTTGGGTGCGACCATATTTTGCAACCCAGGCGCCCAAAGTATTTTTTATTGGTTTTTTGGGAAACAGATGTTCCATAAATGTATTATGCTCATCCGAATATTCAGTCATACTTGAGATGATTTTCCAATTAGGTCGTGTTGAAATATCAAATTCTTTGAAATTTGGATTGCCTACAGCTGACATTATTTGTCGGGCCCGATCAGATCTAAAGTTTAAACATAAAAATCCATCTCCATCTTTAGCGCCCTGGTAAGAGGTTATTTTATTGGGCTGAATGAATTCATCAGTGGTATTGTTGGTGTAGTTTTTCTGAATAATTTCATGGGCAGATTTTGAGGATAACCCTTTTCCCAATACAATAACTTCATAAGCTTTATTAATTCGATCCCATTTGCTATCTCTATCCATAGCAAAATACCTGCCAGAAACAGATGCAATTTTAACTGTTTTTGGTAAATTTTTTATCAATAAATTTAAAAATATTTCAGCAGATTTCGGTGCGACGTCTCTTCCATCTGTTAATAAATGTAAAAGCACTGGGATATCATGTTGATCAAGAATTTTAGAAGTCTCAATCAAGTGATTTATGGAAGCATGTACACCTCCATCTGATGCTAATCCAAGCAAATGTGCAGAGCCATTTGATGTTTTCAACTTATCTATAAAATTCAATAACTCTGGATTATTTTTGTATTGCCCTTGAGATATTGCATTATCAATAATAGGCAAATCCATTGATACGATGCGACCTGCTCCAATATTTGTATGGCCTACTTCAGAATTTCCCATCTGATTTTTTGGCAATCCAACATCGACACCATGGGTTATTAATTGTGAGTTTGGATTATTTGACAACAAGTAATCATAGTTGGGTGTTTTAGCCAAAGCTACAGCATTAGCTTTTTTATCCGAACTTAATCCCCATCCATCCATAATACATAGAACCGTTGGGGAGCGATTTTTCATTCTNTAACCTTCTAAATTTTAAACCCTGTGATAAGGACTTTTTAGCAATATTGTTGAGGCTCGATAGAGNTGTTCGGATAACATAACTCTTACAAGCATGTGGGGCCAGACCATCCGGCCAAAGGAAATTAGTTTTGTACAGGAACTTTTGAATTTTGGGCTGAGGCCGTCAGCGCCACCAATTACAAAACCCAGATCACTTTTGTTTTGCTCTCGCATATCTTTTAACAAATNTGCAAATTCTGTAGAATTTAGTTGCTCACCGAATTCATCTAAGCCTATCAATGTTGTANCTTTGGGGATAAGCCTTTCAAGTGATTGTGCTTCCATTTCTTGATCGCTTTTAGTTTTCGTTTCTATCTCTATGAGGTTTATAGTCTTAAATCCTAAAAGTCTTCCATTTCGATTGAATCTTTGTTGATAGTCTGCACAGAGGTCTAAAGTGGGCCCTCTTTTCATACGCCCAACTGCGCATATGTGAATGTGCATGTTTTTAGCTTTCGACTGATTTATCTGGAGACCACATTTTTTCTAATTGATAGAATTCTCGTACTTCAGGTCTAAATATGTGAATTATTATGTCACCAGAATCTATCAACACCCAGTCACCTTGCTCTTTACCTTCAATACGNGAGACGATGTCAAATTTTAATTTTATCTTGTCTGCTAGATTTTGGGCGAGAGAAATTACTTGTCTCGTCGATCTNCCTGAAGCAAAAATCATGTAATCAGCTATTTCAGATTTTTCATTTAGATCAACTGTTGTAACATCTTCTGCTTTCTCCTCATGTAGAATTTTGAGTAAGTAATTTAAAAAAGTCTTGTCAGTTTTTTTGGAACGGGCTTTTTTTATAGTTTTTTTCTTTTCAGGAATTTTTTTTACAGCAGTTGCCAGCTTAGACAGAACCCTATCCTCCTATTAGATTTAGTATCCCAACTTAATTCATCTATACTTGCCTATATCATCATTAAAACACTTNACTCAAGATCAACAAGTGTTTTCATTTNAAATTGTTTGGCTTGGCAGGCGTTAATTTTAGTTATAATAACTAAAATTAATTAATAAATATCTGCGACCATGGAAAAAAATGAAAAAACTTGACCAAGATTGGAAGGCTACTGCGCGTACTTTGTCAGAAGCTTTACCGTATTTGCAGCGTTATGATGGTGCTATAGTTGTGATAAAACTCGGTGGGCATGCGATGAGTAGCGCCGCTGCGCTTGCCAGTTTTGCAAGAGATGTCGTGTTAATGAAGCAGGTTGGGATGAACCCAGTCATCGTTCATGGTGGTGGTCCAATGATAAATGAAATGCTTACTAAATTAAATATTAAATCTGATTTCGTTGGTGGCAAACGTGTTAGTGATGAGGCTGTTGTCGAAGTTGTAGAAATGGTTTTATCAGGAAAGATCAACAAGGGTATTGTTCAAGCTATAAATGACCAAGGTGGAAAGGCCGTAGGTCTCTCAGGAAAAGATGCAAATCTAATGGTGTGTGAATTTGACAATCCAGAATTAGGTTTTGTGGGAAGCCCAGTTGAAATGCATCCCGAAGTACTAACAACCTTTTTTGCGTCAGATCATATACCCGTTGTGGCACCCCTGGGTACTGGAAAGAATGGTGAGACATTCAATGTTAATGCTGATACAGCAGCGGGAGCAATCTCTGCCGCATTGAAAGCGGATAGGCTTTTACTTTTAACAGATGTAGATGGTGTTAAAGACTCTGATGGCAATGTCGTCACGCAATTAACGGCAGCCCAGGTAAAGAAATTGACAAAAGAAAATATTATTGCTGGTGGAATGATACCCAAAACTGAGACAGCTTTGACAGCTATCGATGGTGGCGTGCGTGCTGTGGTTATAATTGATGGTAGAGTCCAAAATGCAGTCCTTTTAGAGTTATTTACTGACCATGGTGCTGGATCATTGATTAGGAAAAAATAATTTTATTATTTTATATCAATTACTTGTTAAATTGAACTTGTCATACACTATTTTTGAGTACATGTGCAGACTATGGAAAACGAAATTATTGTCAGGCTTAGTATTTTTTTACTTTTGTTTGCAACTTTGGCCTTTATGGAAGCAACTTTCCCCAAGAGAAAGCGTGTCCAATCACAAACTAGCCGATGGTTCACCAATTGGGCATTGGTGATTATAGATACATTGTGTTTGCGAGTAGTAGCCATAGCGATTCCATTTGTGGCATCTTTGGCCGCTTATGATGCACAGTTACAAGGTTGGGGTGTTCTTAATTTTTTGATTTTACCAAGTTGGCTGGAAATTATAATCGCTATCTTGGTTCTTGATTTTGCTATTTGGTTACAACATCTAATTACTCATAAAGTACCTTTTCTTTGGAAAATTCATCGTGTGCATCATGCGGACAGAGATATGGATGTATCGACCGCCATAAGGTTTCATCCTTTTGAAATTGCTTTATCAATGGGTTTGAAGATATCATTAATTTATGCTCTTGGGCCGGCGATTTTGGCTGTTATAATATTTGAAATAATTCTCAATGGTTCTTCGATGTTTAACCATGCCAATTTAGCAATACCAAAAAAATTTGATAGAACCTTAAGGTGGCTTTTCGTAACTCCTGATATGCATAGAATCCATCATTCAGCCCGAAGGGAAGAGCATGATACAAATTATGGATTTTCATTATCTGTTTGGGATAAACTGTTTAAAACATATAAGTCAGAGCCTCTGGACGGGCATCTTAACATGAATGTGGGATTAGACTGGCAGGATAATTCTACTGCAAAGCTTTGGTGGACACTTCTNTTACCATTTAAAAAATAATATANTTTNTGTTGTTTTTTTTAATTATGNCTTGTNTTTAACTAAAATCAGTGATCACAGTTNAGTGTAGAATAGTATTATATTTATTTGTNGAAAAATGATTGAGCTTCATTTTTCTCTGTTTAATTATTTTTGGGGAGTATTATTTATGAATTTTANTATAATNAGATNATTANCATTTGCTACATTATTTACTGCANTTGGGGTACTTTTAACTCCAAGTATTTCAGTAGCCAAATCAAACATTGTGATAGGACTACAACAAGAGCCNACAAGTTTGGATCCAACATCAGATGCNACGGCATCTATCGATGGAATGCTGTCACANAATGTTTATGAGTCTCTGACAACTGTTTCTGAAGCTGGGGAAGTCCTGCCAGCATTAGCTGAAAGTTGGACAATTTCTGAAGATAAGTTAACTTATGTATTTAATCTCGCCTCGGGTGTTAAATATCATGATGGGAGTGCGTTCGACTCCGCTGATGTTATTTTTGCTTTTAATCGAGCAATGGCNGAAGATAGTGTTAATCCAACGAAAAAGATTTTCAAGGTAATTGAAAGTGTTTCAGCACCAAATGCCAACACTATAGAGATTAAACTAAAAAAACAGAATGCTTTTTTTCTATTTAACATGGCAAAGGGCGATGCATCAATCGTGGCTGAAGAAACAGCAGCTTCGAATAATACGAATCCAGTTGGTACAGGACCTTTTAAGTTTTCAAGTTGGAAGCGTGGTGATAGACTAGTTTTAGTAAAAAATCAGGATCACCGTGAGGCATCCNGNGTTGCATTAGAGAGAGTTGAGTTTAGGTTNATTTCTGATGCAGCTGCTGCAAGTGCTGCGATGTTATCGGAAGAGATAGATGCATTTCCAGGCTTTCCTGCTCCTGAGATGTTGCCACAATTTCAAGCTGATCCGCGTTTTAGAGTTAATATAGGCAGTACAGAAGGCGAAGTAATACTGGCAATGAATAACGCGAAAGCTCCATTTAATGATATCAGAGTTCGAAGAGCAATAAGCCANGCAATCGATCGGAATGAAATAATTGATGGTGCTATGTATGGAAAGGCAGTACCTATCGGAAGTTTTTATCCACCACATGGAGCTGCATATGTCGATTTAACTCAAGCCTATCCACATGATACAGACAAAGCAAAAAAAATGTTTGAAGANGCTGGAGTTGCTGGAATGGAAATGACTCTGAGATTACCTCCTTTCCCTTATGCAATGAGATCTGGAGAAATTATTCAAGCTCAATTGGCTGAAGCTGGAATTAATGCAAAAGTAGAACAAGTAGAGTGGGGCTTCTGGATATCTGAAGTTTATAAGAAAAAAGCTTATGATATGACTATAATTGCCCATACGAGCCCAAATGATATGGGTAACTTTGCTCGGGGCCCTAAATATTTTTACGGTTATGATGACCCAAAGTTCTCTGATCTCTGGAGCCGTATTAAAACAGAGGCAGATCCTGAAAAAAGAAAGATGATGTTGGAAGAGGGTCANAGATACCTGACTGATCAAGCAGTACATGGTTTTCTCTTTCAGTTACCTTTGCTTGGCATTTTCAAGAATGAAGTTAAAGGCTATTGGTCTTCAGCCCCAGTCTTGTTCCATCCTCTTAAGGGTGTAAGCGTAAATTAAGATTTTTTAATTTAAGTAGTAGGCGCCTTAGCGCCTACTACACTCTTATCTTTAAATAAAAATTCTTGGTTAAAAACATATGACTTATTTCTTATTCAGGCGAACGGTTGGTTTTATATTTACCTTATTTACCGTTTCGGTTGTTGTTTTTACCGTGATGAATATTTTACCAGGAGATCCAGCCTTAACAATTTTAGGATTAGAAGCGAGTGATGATGCTATCGAAGCTCTTCGGAACAAGCTTGGATTAAATGAACCAGTACTTCAGCGTTATTTTTCTTGGATTTTAAATGCTTTACAGGGTGACTTTGGACAAAGCCATTCCTTTGGAGTATCTGTTTCGGGTTTGATTTCGGAACGGCTATCAATGACAGTGGCTTTAGCCGTTTCGGGTATGGTGTTAACAATTATAATTGCNTTAACTTTAGGAATAGGAGCTGCCGCAAATCATCGAAAATTTGGTGATTGGGGAGTTATGTTTTTTAGTCAATTAGGCATTGCNATTCCAGCATTCTGGTTATCAATCTTATTAGTAATATTATTTGCAGTAAAACTTAGATGGTTGCCTCCTGGCGGATTTCCAGGTTGGGATGATCCTATTTTAGCAATAAAATCTCTAATCTTGCCCACGGTTGCATTGGCTTTAGTACAGTCGGCAGTATTAGCCCGTGTAACACGGTCATCTGCTTTAGAGGTAATGAGGTTAGATTATATNAGAACAGCTAAAGCAAGTGGCTTTTCAAGAAAACGGATTCTCTGGCGACATGTCTTACCAAATGCGCTGGTTCCTATAGTGACGATCGTGGGTATGCAATTTGCTGCAGTTGTTACGGGTACAATTGTTATAGAAAATGTTTTTTATCTTCCTGGTCTTGGTAGGTTGATTTTTCAGTCCATTGCCAATCGTGATTTGCCAACAGTTCAGGCTTTAGTAATGATGTTTGCCGTAATTGTTGTAACAGCAAATTTTATTGTTGATCTTCTTTATGTAATCATTGACCCAAGACTGAAAGAACGCAATTGACTAAGAACTTACCAATCAATTTAGTACTTGGAACGGTATTGGTATCAATNGTTTTGGGTACCGCGGTACTTTCGTTCATCTGGACTCCCCATGAACATGCATTAATGAATATAAGTGAGAAGTTCCATGAGCCAAGCTGGATCTATCTTTTAGGAACAGATCAATTGGGGCGAGATGTTCTATCACAACTGATGGCTGCCTCCAGGAATTCAATGATTGTAGCTTTGGTTGCAGTTTTATTAGGGGGCTCCATCGGAACCTTACTTGGCTTGCTTGCTTCGGCGGTTGGGGGTTGGTTAGAAGATCTGGTAATGCGTATTGCTGACATCGGGTTTGCCTTTCCGGCACTTTTATTTGCTATTATGTTGGCCGCAGTTTTTGGTCCTTCATTGGCAAATGCAGTCTTTGCAATCGCTTTTATTAATATNCCTATTTTTGCGCGAATTTCACGTGCATCTGGTAATCAAATTTGGACTCGTGATTTTGTTCTTGCATCGAGAGCAGCAGGCATTGGTCGTTTTAAGATAACCTTCAGTCATATATTACCAAATATTTTAGCTCCAATAATTGTTCAGGCAACAATTGAGTTTGCAGTCGCGATCCTAGCTGAAGCAGCATTATCTTATCTGGGATTGGGTGCGCAACCACCAGCACCATCTTGGGGAAGAATGCTGTCAGAAGCACAAACGTTAATGTATCTCGCACCTCAGTTAGCAATATATCCAGGCATTTGTATTGTAATTGCNGTCTTGGGATTTGGATTGTTAGGAGATGGTCTGCGCGACATTACAGATCCTCGTTTGGCAAGGGTGCGCTGAATGATTACTCTAAACAAATTTTCTGTGTGTTTTGAGGGAAACAGAGCTTTAAATAATGCTTCGGTAAAAATTAAACCTGGNGAAAGGTTAGGTATCGTCGGAGAGAGTGGTAGTGGTAAAACTATGCTCGCTATGAGTCTAATGGGAATGGTGCCAGANGGGGCTGATTTATCTGGCTCAATAAATGTGGATGGACGCGATATGACTGANGCCACTGACAAATCATGGTTAGAATTTAGAGCGCGTAAAATAGCGATGGTTTTTCAAGAGCCAATGTCTGCGNTAAACCCTCTCCGAAGGGTAGGTGACACCATCATTGAGCCATTGTTGGTTCACGAGGGTATTAACAAATATAAAGCCAGAGCAAGGGCATTGGAGCTTTTTCAAGAAGTGGGAATCCCTGATCCNGAATCACGCTTGCGTCAATTCCCGCATGAATTATCAGGGGGACAGCGGCAAAGAGTNCTCATAGCAGTAGCTTTAGCCTGTAATCCAAAGATTTTAATTGCGGATGAACCTACCAGTGCATTAGACGCAAACGTTGTTTTAAGGATAATTGATTTACTNGTAAATTTATCAAATTCGAGGAAGATGGGTCTTGTATTTATTAGTCATGACTTACAGGCGGTGTCACGAGCAACTAATAAAATTTTGGTTATGCATAATGGGGATATTGTTGAGAGTGGNTCTACTTCNCATGTGCTTTCAGATCCAAAGCATTCTTACACGAAGGGTCTTTTGTCTGCTAGACCTAGCTTNTCGAGGCAACTAAAAAATAATTACAACAATAGATTTCGACTACCAACAATTCCAGAACCTATTCCGGTACCTCGTCCAGCAAAACCNGATTTATCTAAACTTGATATGAAAACACCTTTGTTGTCTGTTCANGCNATTGGCAAGTCATATAAGTTGCCNCGCAGAATGATCTTTAAGTCTCCTCCCATAATAACAGCGGTAAAAGAAGCATCTCTAACCCTAAGAAAAGGTGAAACAATTGGTATTGTTGGGGAATCTGGATCTGGAAAATCTACTTTAGCAAGATTAATTATGGGTTTTGAAAAACCCAATTCAGGAATAGTCACTTTTGAAGGTAAAGATATTAACAANATATCTTCAGAAAAACTCAGAAGACTTAGGCAAAGATTTCAAATGGTATTTCAAGATCCATTTGGTTCTTTGGATCCACGTCGAAATGTGGGCTGGACCATNGCCGAACCTTTAAGAGCAATTGGTGAAAGACATGAATTAACAGAGAGAGTGAATGAGGCTCTATTACAAGTAGGCTTAGAGATTGCAGACAGCGAAAAATTTCCACATGAGTTTTCCGGTGGTCAGCGGCAAAGAATTGCAATCGCACGAGCTATTGTAACCCGCCCAGCGTTACTAGTAGCGGATGAGGCAGTATCGGCCTTGGACGTATCTGTACAAGCTCAGATATTAAATTTATTGATGGATATTCAGGATGATCTTGGGTTGGGAATTTTATTCATTAGCCACGACTTAGCCGTAGTTTCTAGCATATGTGACAAAATTATAGTGATGAATAATGGAAATATTTTAGAGTCTGGTACTTTAAGAGAAGTTTTGGGCTCTCCAAAAAACCAATATACTAAAACTTTACTCACTGCAGCTGGGGGTAAAGTTTGATAAATTTTATTCACATTACCGACCTACATCTTTCTCACCCAGATTTGGATGATCAGAGGTTACATTCAGATACAACCATGACTTTTACTAAAATAATCGATGAGATTTCTTGTTTGAAGTCGATACCAGATTTTGTGATTTTAAGTGGAGATTTGACTAACACTGGAGAAAAAACGAGTTATGAATTGCTTAAAAACCTTCTAAAATCTTTTTCTATTCCNGTAATATTAGCANTAGGAAATCATGACAAAAGAGAACCATTTCACAAGGTATTTAATAATAAAGATTCTTCACAACCATACTTTCATGAAGCTATTTATTCCGGCTTGCACGTCATAACGCTTGATACAAGTGTGCCTGGTCGTATTGCAGGTGCAATCTGCAATGAACAGTTTGACTTTTTGCAATCAGCAATAAAAAAAGATTTGNTTAACCCTAAATTACTGGTTTTGCATCATCCACCAAAGATTGATCCTAATGGGCTTCCTTGGGGAAGTTTAAGTATGGAAAGTACCAAAAAATTAGAGAATGTTCTTCGAGATGTGAACGTTTTAGGAATTTTTAGTGGACACATTCACATAAATCGAGTGTGCCATTGGAATGGAATTCCTATTTATGTCTCCAATGGGCTTCATTCTTCTGTAGATATTTTGGATACAGAAAACTTAAGAATTGTAGAGGGAGCAAGCTTTTCCATGTGTGTTCTACGGAAATCTGGACTTAGTGTTACTTACATTCCTGTCACTCCACACGCTAAGGAGTTGGGTATTATAGATCAAACGAGATTGAGGGAGTTTTGTTAATGTGGTTTCAAATCAATGATTGATAATTCCAACCGATTCTTATCTTTAAAAGGTACGTACAACATTAGAGATTTGGGTGGATATCAAACTGAAAGTGGAAATAAAATCCCATGGCGTAAATTTTTGCGTGCTGATAGTTTGCATCTTTTGAATGATGATGGGATGTCATATTTACATAGGGAAGGCCTAAGATTGGTAATTGACCTGCGAACAGAAAAGGAAGTGAAACAAAGGCCAAATCCTTTCGCGAACTTTNCTGGTGTCCGATTTTTAAATTTGCCTTTATTTGACGACCTTGCTCCAATTTTTATGTTAAATAATGCTACTAGCGGTAAGAGTCCGTTGCTCAATTTTTATCTTGCCGCAATTCATAATCAACACAAAGAGATAAAAGCTGTAATGACAGAGATTTCGAATGTTGATGAGGGAGCTATTTTGTTTAATTGTACAGCTGGTAAAGATCGCACAGGTATTGTTGCGGCTTTATTATTGGGCTTAGTTGGAGTTTCNTCTGATGATATTNTTTATGACTACACTTTAACAGCAGAATTAATTCCAGAATTGGTGAAGCAANTGCTCGATGAATCTAAGGAGCGTGGTGTTGATAGCAAAGTGCACTCNAGGATGCTAGAAAGTCCAGCGGAGGTAATAAGATTAACCTTAGCCGATTTAGAAAAAAATTATGGATCAGTAAGTGGTTATTTTGAATCGATAGGGTTAAATTCAAAATCAATCTCTATTTTAAGAAAACGTTTAACTTATGATGTTTAAGTCCCTCGATACTATTCATGATATTGACACCAAAATAAAATAATGTTGAACACATCATCAATATATTATTTGTGTGCAAATTATTTAACATATTCTCATTAAAAGGAAGCTTCATTGGCCTATAACTATGATAATCAAAATATATTTGCAAAAATATTGAGAGGTGAAATTCCGAATAATACTGTATTGGAAACTGAATTTTCTCTCGCATTTAAAGATATAGCCCCTCAAGCTCCAACCCATGTGTTGGTAATACCAAAAGGCCCATATGTGTGTTATGACCATTTTTTGAGAGAAGGTTCTGATCAAGAAATTCTGTGCTTAAATGATACTATCTTAAAAGTAATTGATAAATTANAATTATCCCCCTTTAATGGTGAAGAAGGTTATCGAATAATTTCGAATGCTGGCNCAAATGGNGTGCAGGATGTGCCCCACTTGCATATTCANATATTAGGTGGAAAACCACTGGGTAGAATGTTGGGAAAAGATTAAAATTTAATTTTGCAAATATGTGGTAAANTTAACAATTGTATAATATTNAAATGTTAAGTTTGTTATAGTCTGCAATAAAAAGAGATAGTNATGACCCTAGAAGCACCAGAAGTGGAAATTGTTAAAAAATCACGTATATATTGTGACGGCTCCGATGATGTNCTAGGTCATCCACGTGTCTGGCTTCAAATTCCAGAAGAGATTGGGTTTGTCGAATGTCCATACTGCGATAAGAGATTTGAATTACAACGTTAATTTTTAAAATTAATCATTAAAGTTATCGCTTTAACGTTAGTTATTCGACATAATAACTTTAAGCTTTTTAGATACATTCAAAAGGAGAGTTCTGGGTGAGTAATAGTTTTGGTAAAGGTCATCACCTACATTTGATAGATGGCTCTGGGTTTATATTCCGTGCATATCATGCATTACCACCTTTGACACGCAAATCTGATGGGTTGCCAGTTGGAGCGGTCAGTGGATTTTGCAACATGTTGTATAAGTTTGTTGAAGATCAAAAAGGTATTGATGCTCCTACTCATGTTGGAGTTATTTTTGATGCAAAAGGTAAAACATTTCGCTCTGATATTTATCCAGAATATAAAGCAAATAGACCTCCTGCTCCAGAGGACTTGGTTCCCCAATTTCCTTTGACCCGTGATGCTACAAGGGCATTTAATTTGGCTTGTGTAGAACAGGCTGGGTTGGAAGCGGATGATATAATTGCCACCCTAGCCACGCAAGCTCGAGATAATGGTGGGCGAGTGACAATCATAAGTTCAGATAAAGATTTGATGCAGTTAGTTGGTAATGGTGTTGATATGTTAGATGCCATGAAAAACAAAAGGATCGACAGTGACGGTGTATATGAAAAATTTGGTGTAAAACCTGATCGTGTTATTGATGTGCAATCACTGGCTGGTGATTCTGTTGACAATGTACCGGGCGCACCTGGAATTGGGATTAAAACTGCAGCATTATTAATTAATGAGTATGGCGATCTTGATAGTCTGCTTGAGCGAGCGCAAGAAATTAAACAACCAAAACGAAGAGATACGCTTATAACCTTTGCTGATCAAATTCGTGTTAGCCGCGAATTGGTGACATTAAAAACTGACGCAGATATTGGGGTATCTTTAGATGAATTAGAAGTAAATGAACCTGATCCAACAAAGATATTAGAATTTTTAAGTGAGATGGAATTTAGGACACTTACAAATAGGATAGCAGCAAAGTTAGGCGTAAATCCACCAGATGAAGATGAGTTGAATAATGTTAATTTCAACAAAGAATTTGATTACAATGAGGTCTTAAAACCTTTTGATGCTAGTGTTTACAGCTGTGTAAGAGACCTTGCTTCTCTAAATGAGTGGATCTTAAAAATCAAAACACGTGGTTGGGTAGCTGTCGACACAGAAACCACAGGTCTTGACGATATGATTGCAGAGCTTGTTGGTATCTGTTTGTGTGTTGAAGTTGGCGAAGCATGTTACATTCCACTTAACCATAAGGTGGGTGATGATGATTTGTTTGGTGGTAACAAACTAGCTAAAAACCAAATTTCATTAGATGATGCATTAGATTTATTGAAACCAATTCTTGAAGATCCAGCGATTATAAAGGTTGGACAAAATATAAAATATGATATGAAGATTTTATCTCGATATAATATCAATATAAGTCCCGTAGATGATACTATGTTACTTAGTTATTCTCTACATGGCGGTGCGCACAATCATGGTATGGATTCTCTTTCCAACAGATATTTAAATCATACCCCAATTTCTATTAAATCAATACTGGGTTCGGGAAAGTCAGCAATAACTTTTGATCAGGTACCTATTTCCGAAGCTATTAACTACGCTGCTGAAGATGCGGATATAACTCTTAGATTATGGAAATTTTTCAAACCTCAATTACACAAAAATAATGTTACAAAAGTGTATGAGTCTTTGGAGCGTCCTTTGGTGCCTGTTTTGGCAGATATGGAAAGAAATGGAATTAAGGTTGATAGAGACACCTTAAGCCGGATGTCTAATTCGTTTGCTCAGAAAATGGCTGGTCTAGAAGCTGAGATTTTCCAACTGGCTGGAAGAAATTTTAATGTTGGATCACCAAAACAGCTTGGCGAAGTTTTATTTGATGAATTAGAAATTCCAGGAGGTAAAAGGGGGAAAACTGGAGCTTATGCAACAGGAGCAGAGATCTTGGAGGACTTGACAGTAGAAGGTTATGAGTTGCCCTCAAAAGTTTTGGATTGGCGCCAATTATCTAAACTAAAGTCTACTTACACTGATGCATTGCAGGACCATATAAATATAGAAACTGGGCGGGTACATACATCCTATTCAATGGCCGGTACTTCAACGGGTAGGCTTTCATCAACCGATCCAAATTTACAAAATATTCCTATTCGTAGTGAGGATGGTCGAAAAATACGTGAAGCCTTCATATGTGAAGAAGGATCAATTTTGTTGTCTCTTGATTACAGCCAAATTGAACTCCGGATACTTGCTCAGATTGCTGAACTTGACGCTCTGAAAGAAGCGTTTTTTCAAGGACAGGATATCCATGCATTAACTGCCAGCCAGATGTTTGATGTTCCTTTAGAAGGAATGGACCCAATGATAAGACGTCAAGCAAAAGCAATAAATTTTGGAATCATATATGGAATATCTGGCTATGGGCTTGCTCGCAATCTAAGGATTCCGAGGAAAGAAGCTCAATCATTTATAGATAAATATTTTGAACGCTTCCCAGGTATAAAGGATTATATGGAAAGTACTGTTAATTTTGCCAAGGAAAATGGATACGTTGAAACGTTATTTGGACGCCGTATTCATACCCCAGAGATAAACACCCGAGGCCCACAGGCAGGATTTTCAAAAAGAGCGGCTATAAACGCACCTATTCAGGGAACAGCAGCAGATGTTATTAGACGGGCTATGATAAGGATGCCAGAGGCAATCGCAGGCTTACCTGCTAAAATGCTTCTTCAAGTGCATGATGAGTTACTGTTTGAAGTTAGTCGGGATGCTGTTAACGAAACCATATTAGTGGTAAAAGAGATTATGGAAAATGCCGCTAGGCCTGCTATAGAAATGGATGTTCCACTAATCGTAGATGCTGGTCAGGGAAGAAACTGGGCTGAGGCACATTAAAAATTATTTTATTCTAACTCAGATGATAAAATTATTGGAAAAAACTCACCATTTGACCATACACCAAACCAATCCCTGCTCTTAAAGTTATGATGTACTCCAATATCAACAAGGCGGTAAAAAGACTTTCGATCAATTAGGGCATCCAGATTGTTACGTATTCTAACATATGGAGAGGGTTCATCTGTTTCTGGGTGTCTGACAATACGTATTTTGTTTTCAGGGCCTGCAATTGCTTCATCATCTACATTTGTTTTGAATATAATTTTTTGTAATTTACCAGTATTCTCAATTTCAAAATCAACAGCAACAAATGGTGCATCATCAACTTTAATACCAACTTTCTCAGCAGGAGTAACAAGNAAATAATCNTCTCCATCTTTTCTGATAATAGAACTAAAAAGTTTNACTAANGGTTTTCTGCCAATGGGTGTGCCAAGGTAGTACCAGTTTCCATCTCTTGCTATTCTTATATCTAAGTTNCCACAAAATGGTGGATTCCATAAGTGAACTGGCGCTGGCCCTTTTTTATTTGCTGCGGAAGCGGCCTTTGCTAAACTATCAGCATTTGGGCTGGGTTTTTTGATATTTTTTTCCATTTTTTANTTTGGTTTGTTACAATCTAGAANATTTAANATGTNAGNATAAGTNCATTTAATTGATAAATAGAACTTTTTTGCAATAGTCACTATCATTTATTATTTTTTNGAACATTCAAAAAAAAATATGAGACTACTTTAAATTTTTGTAATCATACTTANNTGTTGNNNATCAGAATGCCCATAAGGGGTCTGATATACTCTGGTCTGTCTAATCAGAAGGCCTTTAACACATTGCTTCTTAGGAGGATGCGAAATGAGACATATAGACTTTACACCATTATACCGATCAACAGTTGGATTTGACCACTTTGTGGACATGTTTGATAATATTTTTACCAACCAAGTATCACAGGAATCCTATCCACCATTTAATATTGAGAAAATTGATGATGAGAATTACCGTATTTCCATTGCGGCAGCGGGCTTTTCNCAAGAAGATTTCTCAATTGAAGTAGAAAATCAGCAACTCAAGGTAGGAGTTGAAACAGCGAAAAAAGAGCAAAACTCCTTTTTGCANAAGGGAATTGCGCAAAGATCGTTTGAGAAACGCTTTAAATTAGCCGACCACGTACATGTCACTTCTGCAAGCTATGAGCATGGCATGTTAAATATTAATTTGGTAAAGGAAATCCCGGAAGCGTTAAAGCCAAGAAGGATAGAAATTTCCAATCCAAAAACAATTAATGCTAGTGCAGCATAGCTTTAATTTGCATAGAGTTCCTCGCTAATTATGCGGGGAACTTTTTAAACTAAATCGAAGTGCAAAGATATTTCATTTCTAAATAGTCTTCGATNCCATGGTGACTACCTTCTCGCCCAATCCCTGATTGNTTTACTCCACCAAAGGGTGCTACTTCGGTTGAAATAAGACCGGTATTTATACCAACCATTCCATACTCTAAAGCTTCAGATACTCTATAAACCCGGCTTAAGTCTCGGGCGTAAAAATATGAAGCTAATCCAAATATTGTATCATTTGCTTGCTGGATAACGTCCTCTTCTGTGTCGAATTTAAATAAGGGNGCAACTGGGCCAAAAGTCTCGTCATTTGTAACCATCATATCGCTTGTAACGCCAGTGATCACTGTGGGTTCAAAAAATAACCCACCTAATTCGTGGCGTTTACCGCCAGTTAATATTTTAGCTCCTTTTTNAAGTGCATCACTTATGTGCTCTTCTACTTTATCAACTGCATCAGAATTAATTAATGGTCCAGAAGAGACACCACTTTCAAAACCATCTCCAACTTTCATTTTATTAACAGCGTCAGCGAGTTTCTTTGCAAAAGCATCATAAACACCTGATTGTACATATATACGATTTGCACAAACACATGTTTGACCATTATTTCTATATTTTGAAATTAATGCTCCTTCTACAGCCTTATCGAGGTCAGCATCATCAAAAACAATAAATGGGGCATTTCCACCCAACTCCATAGAGACCTTCATGATTTGCTCAGCAGATTGCCGCATTAAGATCCTACCAACTTCTGTTGAACCTGTGAAAGTAAGTTTCCTAATGGCAGGATTTGAGCAAAATTCTTGCCCAATTAATGATGATTTTTTTGAAGTGATTACGGAAAAAACACCCTTTGGTACACCAGCTCTTTCAGCAAGTAATACAATTGCAAGTGCTGAGAGTGGTGTTTCTGTTGCTGGTCTTGAAACAAATGAACATCCTGCGGCAAGTGCGGGCGCTACTTTCCTTGTGATCATAGCATTTGGAAAGTTCCAAGGAGTTATGGATGCAACAACTCCTACAGGTTGTTTTATAACAGTGATCCTCTTATCGACCTGATGGCCAGGGATGGTTTCACCATAAACACGTTTTGCTTCTTCCGCGAACCACTCAATAAATGATGCTCCATACAATATTTCTCCTTTACCTTCGGCAATTGGTTTGCCCATTTCGGCTGTTAAAATAATGCCAAGGTCGTCAGCATTTTCAACCATCAAGTCGTTCCATTTTCGAAGAATGGCTGAGCGTTCTTTTCCTGTTTTTGCCGCCCAAGGTTT
This sequence comes from Paracoccaceae bacterium, assembly GCA_002683355.1. Lineage (GTDB taxonomy): Bacteria > Pseudomonadota > Alphaproteobacteria > Rhodobacterales > Rhodobacteraceae. The sequence goes on from NYTF01000022.1 coordinate 84,878, forward strand.
TTGGGCTAATCTGGCGGCTTCTATGGCTCTCTTTGTTTCAGCTAGCCCCATATTGGGAACCGCTGCAATAACATCACCCCTCGCAGGATTTTTAACTTCAAAAGTTGATCCATCGTCTGCGTTTATCCATTCACCCGAAACATATGCTTGCGTGCATAATAGCGAAGGATCTTTTAACATAGAGGACAGATTTGTTGAATCTAACATTTTTATTCTCCCGGTATGATTGATTAATATCTGTAGTAATTTATTTCATTTTACAATATCAGATTGTCGGAATTCATCTATATTGAATTACTTTTATTTTAGTTAATCATTAAATGTTGGTTTTATATCTTTTGCTTTTGCGGTGGCTGTATATATCGCCCTTGCGATTGACCTTGCTAAACAAATACTTGCGCCATGCCCGATAAGTAGCTCGTCTTCTATAGGATTACTGAGATTTTTATCCCCTGTAGATGCAGAGAAAATTAGGTCTCCATCGATTGGCGTGTGAGACGGAATTATTGCTCGAGCCATTCCATCATGAGATACAGTGGCCATCCGGGTTGCTTGTGATTTCGTCAATTTAGCATCAGTTGCCACTATTGCTATTGTTGTGTTTTGAAGTTTTTTTGATGGCACCTTGATATGCACCTCTGTTGGATTGTATTGGGAACCAGTTTTTATACCACCAAATTCATTGTCAAATTCAAAAGCGGAAGCATAGAATGGTTCTCTTTTTCCGTTGCTCACGGCTCCAAATGAGTTAACGGCGACAATGGCTGCTACTGTAATACCATTATNTAAAATTAATGANGCNGATCCTAANCCACCTTTTAAATTTGCTGTTGTAGCTCCAGTTCCAGCTCCATAACTGCCTATATTAAAGTCCTCACTTTTATTTAAAAGTGCCTGTTTACCCAAATTTTTATATGGATTACTANTCCAATTTTTATTACCACCATTTAATAAATCAAATAAAATAGCTGCCGGAACAATTGGTATGTTTGCGTNACCAGCTTTATATCCTCGACCTGTTTTGGCTAATTCATCTGCGACACCACTAGCTGNATCCAAGCCAAAGGCTGAACCACCTGAAAGAACTAAAGCATCTATTTCCTGTATCATTTTNTCTGGCGCTAAAAGATCTGTTTCTCTGGTCCCAGGAGCACCACCCATGACTGAAACACCCGCTACAAAAGGTCGATCACCAGTTAATACAGTTACTCCTGTTTTGATTGAATGATCNTCTGAATTCCCAATATATAATCCTTTAATNTCNGTTATGAGGTTTCTTTTGCCAGGCCTCATATGCAACGCCCACCATCAACTTCAAGGGCTACTCCAGTAATCATGCTCGCTTCATCCGAGCAGAGAAAAAGTGCAGCATTAGCCATATCTTGTGGTGTTGAAAAGCGGCCTATTGGAATTGTTGCAAGGAATTTTTCACGAATTTCTGGAGTATCTTCTCCCATAAAGCTTTTTAAAAGTGGAGTTTCACCTGCTACTGGACAAATTGCATTTGTTCTTATCCCAAAGGGTGCTAACTCAACAGCCATAGTTTTAGTAGCTGTAATCATCCATCCTTTTGATGCATTATACCAACTAAGGTTCGCCCTTGGACTAATCCCAGCTGTTGATGCAACATTAAGTATAGATCCTTTTTTTTCTTTTTTCATCAAGGGAATTAAATGTTTTGCTGTAAGGTAAACTGATTTAGCATTTACGGCTATAACTCGATCAAACTCGTCTTCTGTAACATCATCCAAGGGTGCTTTTAAGTGGGTAATTCCAGCATTGTTTACCAAAATATCAATTTTGCCAAATTCTTTTAAGGCTTTATCTATCATATTTTGAACGCTTTCATTGTTGCTGACATCAACCTTGCAAGAAATCCCATTTATAGTTTTTGCATGNTGCTCTGCNGCTTCATGAGCAATGTCTGCAACCATGACCTGAGCACCTTGTTTAGCAAACTCTGTCGCAATACCTTGGCCAAATCCAGATGCAGCTCCNGTAATAATTGCAGATTTTCCATTTAATCTCATAGCTGTCCCTATCTCAAGAATTCGATAAATGAAGAGATTACCGAAAAAACAAAACAAGTCTATCCATTATATNGGATTTTGTATCAGTAGGAGAAATTTTATATAAAAAATTTAGACCCTTGGGTTTACATCATTTCTTTTTGGNGCGTTTTAAATAATAATCGACAAGGCTCCTTTCATATGGACTTAATTCCACATGACGAGGATAAATTGGATTTAATCGGTCGTTAAAGATTTTACAGTTCCAGCCATCAGTAGTTTCAAAAAAATCTGCCACTCCNTCTTCTCCAAATTGTTTTAAATATCCTNTTATTACACAATCTAAATAACTTAATATAATTCCTTTTTTTGATCTATAATTAGAAAGGTTTCTATCGGGCACATGATAAATTTGGATTTCAGATATTCCATCGTTATTATCAGAATAAAATGGTATCTTTGTTCTATCGTATCCATTTTCTCGCTCATCTAACGCTGACCAGTCGTTATTAGGTACAAGAGCAATTAATCCAGAAATTTGTCCATGATCAACAAAATGCGCTGAAAGAAATGGAGTGTNTCTAAACTTTGTATAACACCATTTGCGACGCCAACCTGCGATANTGGCTTTTTNATACGGTAGATATGAATGNGTGTGGATGTTTACTAAAGATCCGTAGCCAAAAAAATATGATTTNTTCACTGATCAGCCTTTTTTTTTATAATGCCAATTATTTGATGCTATTGCCAGTATTAAAATTAGATCTTATATAGTTCATATCTCGCGGGAGAACCAAATTATTGGTGCCGAAGGAGCAACCGCCTCGGAAACTCTCAGGCCACAGGACCGTAAGATATATTTGAACTCTGGAGAGTGGCGTTATAAATGCGTCCGCCGAAGGGATAACGATCTCAGGCTGAAGGACAGAGGGGGCAATAATCCGCACTAGTTGTGCGTTTGAAATGTTGCTGATGGAAACATCACTATCGATGGGAAAATAATGTCTGAGCTACTGAAGACACCTTTACATGCACTTCATGTTTCAAATGGAGGAAAAATGGTTNCATTTGCTGGATATGAAATGCCGGTACAATATAAAGATGGAGTTTTGAGGGAACATCTCCATTGTAGAAAATACGTTGGTCTTTTCGACGTTAGCCATATGGGACAGGTAATAATTAAAGGTAAAAANATTACTGATGTAGCACNGAGTCTTGAAACTTTAATTCCTATTTCAATTGCAAATTTAAACGAAGGCCGTCAGCGCTATGGTTTTTTTACGAATGTGTCAGGCGGTATAATTGATGACTTGATGCTAAGTAATCGAGGAGACCATATTTTTATGGTAATAAATGCAGCGTGTAAGCATGCCGATATCGCTCACATGAGAGAACATATGGCAGGTGTTGAAGTTGAATTAATTGAGAANAGGGCATTGTTAGCGCTTCAAGGCCCCATGGCAGAAAAAATTCTTTCAAATTTCAATATCAATATTAAAGATATGCAGTTTATGGATATCTCAACAATAAATATATTAGGTGTTGATTGTTGGGTCTCTCGATCTGGTTACACTGGAGAGGATGGCTTTGAAATTTCGGTTCCTTCAGAAAAAGCTATAAAACTTTCAGAGGCATTATTGAAGTTTGAAGAGGTTAAGTTGATAGGATTGGGTGCGCGTGATAGCCTAAGATTAGAGGCAGGTCTGTGTCTTTATGGGCATGATATTAATAGTGATACCAGTCCGATTGATGCAGGTCTATTATGGGCTATTCAAAAATCAAGACGAAAAGGTGGGCAAGATGCTGGAAATTTCTTTGGGGAGCAAAGGGTTTTTAAAGAAATAGAGAATGGGCCAGACAAAAAAAGGGTGGGAATTAAACCATTAGGGCGTGCCCCAATGCGGGAGGAAACAGTTTTATTCTCTGATTCTGCTGGAAATGAAAATATCGGAAAAATCACATCTGGAGGGTTTGGCCCAACCTTCGAAGGACCCGTATCAATGGGATATGTCAGCTCTAAACATGCTGTAATTGGGGCCCAAGTGTTTGGCGAGGTGCGAGGTAAGTTTTTACCAGCATTAATAGTCGCCTTGCCATTTGTAAAAGCGAATTTCAAAAGATAATATGGAGGAGAAATTAAAATGAAATATACCGAAGAGCATGAGTGGCTTTTAATTGAAAATGATATTGTTACGGTTGGAATAACAGAACATGCAGCAGAGCAATTGGGGGATGTCGTTTTTGTAGAACTCCCTGAAATTGGTGATCTGGTAAGTAAAGATGAATCCATATGTGTAATTGAATCGGTTAAAGCTGCGTCAGATATTTTGTCTCCATTAGATGGTAAAATTATTGAGATTAATGAGTCAATTGTTGATACGCCCAGCCTAGTCAATGACGATCCTAGTGAAACCGCCTGGTTTTTTAAAATGGAAGCGTCTGATATGTCTCCAGTGGATGAGTATATGGATGAGGCAGCTTATCTAGAATTTATAAAATAAAAATAGAATTAAATTTGGAGCTTTAAATGTCCTTTAAACCAACAGACTATTTACCCTATGATTTTGCTAATAGACGACATATTGGGCCGTCACCTGAAGAAATTAGAGAAATGCTTAATCTGATTGGATATAGTTCTTTAGACGATTTTATAGACGATACAGTTCCAAAAAATATCAGGCAAAAAAAACCGTTAGATTTTGGTAAAGCAAAATCTGAAAGAGAATTGCTATTTCATATGCGAAGGATAGCAGAAAAAAATAAAGTTTTAACAAGTTTAATTGGTCAAGGTTATCATGGGACTGTTACGCCTCCAGCTATTCAAAGAAATATATTTGAAAATCCAGCTTGGTATACTGCTTATACACCATATCAACCTGAAATTTCTCAAGGTCGTTTGGAAGCTCTGTTAAATTTTCAAACAATGATTATTGATCTAACAGGTTTAGAAATTGCGAATGCGTCACTGTTAGATGAAGCAACTGCTTGTGCTGAGGCTATGACGATGGCGCAGAGAGTTTCAAAATCAAAAAAACAAGCCTTTTTTATTGATAAGAATTGCCATCCCCAAAATATTGAAGTTATGAAAACAAGAGCTTCACCTCTTGAAATAGATATTATCTTGGGTGATCCAGACGAAATGATTGCTGATGAAGTCTTTGGTGCTATTTTTCAGTATCCTGGAACATATGGAGAGTTGAGGGATTTTACCCAACATATTACCAAGCTGCAAAATTTTGGTGCGATAGGTATAATTAGTGCAGATCCCATGTCTTTAACTCTTTTAAAAGAACCAGGAGCAATGGGCGCAGATATTGCTGTTGGCTCAACGCAAAGATTTGGCGTACCTGAGGGGTATGGAGGGCCACATGCCGCATATATGGCAACAAAGGATAAGTATAAAAGAAGTATGCCGGGTAGGATAGTTGGAGTGTCAATTGATTCTCGGGGGAATAAGGCATATCGCCTATCTTTACAAACCAGAGAGCAACATATTCGGCGTGAGAAAGCCACTTCAAATGTTTGTACGGCTCAAGCACTTTTGGCAGTTATGGCCAGTTTTTATGCAGTCTTTCATGGGCCTGAAGGATTAAAAGCTATAGCTCAGCGAATTCACAGGAAAACAGTACGATTAGCGCGAGGTTTGGAGGAGGCTGGATTTCAGATCAGATATTCAGAATTTTTTGACACTATCACTGTTGAGACAGGTGAAGATCAAGAAAAAATAATGAATTTAGCTGTGAGTAAAGGTATTAATCTACGACGAATAGGAAGTCATCAGGTAGGAATTACATTAGATGAGAGAACTCGGCAAAAAACAATAAAGAATGTATGGGAAGCATTTGGAATTAAAGATAAAATTGTTGGTATTTCAAAGGAATATAGAATGCCAGATTCTCTTCTGAGAACCTCACAATTTCTAACGCATCCAATTTTTCATATGAATCGATCGGAAACTGAAATGATGCGCTACATGCGCAAGCTTGCAGACCGTGATTTAGCATTAGATAGGGCAATGATACCATTGGGGTCCTGTACCATGAAATTAAATTCTGCTGCTGAAATGATGCCGGTAAGTTGGGAGGAGTTTAATCTTATTCATCCATTTGTGCCAAGTAATCAAGTATTGGGTTACAAAGAATTGAT
>NYTF01000023.1 GCA_002683355.1 Paracoccaceae bacterium
AAAGGTGAATATTCATTATCAGCTGAAGAAATGTTAATTGACCGTGCTAATTTAATGAAACTTACAGCTCCAGAAATGACAGTTTTACTAGGCGGTATGAGAGTAATAAACACAAACTTTGATAACTCTAATAAGGGTGTATTTACAAAAACACCAGGAAAACTCAATAACGATTTTTTTGTAAACCTAATCGATCTGAAGACGGAATGGGTAAAATCTTCTGAGTCCGATAATATTTTTGAAGGACGGGATAGGGTAAATGGGAAGGTTAAGTGGAAAGGAACATCGGTAGATTTAGTCTTTGGATCAAACTCTCAGCTTCGAGCTATTTCTGAAGTTTATGCATCAAATGATGGAAAGGAAGCCTTTGCTACTGACTTCGTTGCAGCTTGGTCAAAAGTCATGAACAATGACCGGTTCGACGTAGCATAAAAACATCATATTTTTCATGAGATTTTCAGGCAGGCTTTTTGATGCCCTGCCTGAAAAACCTCACAACAAACATTAATACTTTATTTGAAGACTGAAATTTCCTTTACGCCAGGTAATTAGTAGTGTTCATTTAAACAAACACTTAATTATGTTTATTTGAATTAAAAATGAAGGTTATAAAGATGGATTCTATTGCAATACCTTGCGCCGACTTAAATTCTGCAAAAAAAATATGGAATGAACTAGTTTCAGATCAAAGAATAAAAGACTCCGTTTCCTCAAAAAAACTAATCAGTTCACTGCCGGGATTGATAAGTGATCTAAAAAAGGAAGAACTTTCAGGGATATTTAAGACTAGGCATATCCATGGAAATATTAATTTCGAACAATTTCTATGTTTGGTCGCTGCTTTGGGCGATAATCCAAATTTTAAAGCGCTTGTTGCTTTTAACCATTTATCATCGAACAACGGTAAAACGGTAAATGAACAAGACATGATTAAAATTGCAAATTTGATCATACCAGATGTAAATATTGTTAAGCAAATTTTTTCCAAAGTTGATGCTTCCGGTTTAGGTGAAGCCACCAAAGACGATTTTATTAACTTTTTACCTTCAGAAATCGGTACTAACACTCAACTCTTTTCTGTTATTCATAAAATGGAAGATGCTTCAGTTGGGAATGAGAAAATAAATACTACCCCAGAAATGCTGGAGTCAGATCCCAAAATACTCGATATCACCGGCACTTCGCCCTTACAGTTACAAATTGGTTTGTTTAGACTAGTACAAGGTGCTGCTTATCGATGCTTTAGAGCAAGTTATACTGCAAACTCCGAAACACATTTACGCGCATACAATTTACCTTACTCAATAACGAGCTTTGTTTCTTTCGTTGATCGTATCACCCGTCTATATATTGATAGCGGCGTCATTGAAAATAATGTAATCAGAGAAGCTGAGAAACTTTGTGAAATTGTTAAAACAGAATATGAGTCGTTAAAGAATAGGATCCTTAATTGGGAAAGTATTGAAAAAGACTCTCATATGTTACTTGCTGAAAACTTACTTGAGAACGAATTACTTGAAACAGAAGACGAGCATCAATTATTTCTTTCGATTGTTGAAATGATCTTAAGTATTGGAATAGATGGAGAGAACCACTTCTCAATTGATCATTCTGAAATGGCTATGAACGAAATAAACAGATTACGTCTAAAAGAAGAGTTAAGTGAGCTTGATAAATTATCAAAGTCAAAATCAAATTTAAATAGCATAAACGAAAACTTTATAGATTCTTGGCAAAGAGTAATTGTAGACGAAGCAGATACCCACGTGGCGGGATCAATAATGCCAGTGAAGTTTTGGTATGAAGAGTTTATGCCGCAATTACTTAAAGTTTGTTCAGCCCATACAAATGATGAGCTACAAAAACTAGAGCAAGAAACCGAAGAAGATTTAAACAATTGGTTCCAAATATCTTCATCTAATGGTGATTTTACTCCATATGCATTAGATTTAAATGAGCAGTTCTCCAACAATTCATTAGATATTAAAAAGCGCTTAAAACAAGCTTGGAGGTTGTCAGAGCATTATTTAAATGGAGTCCAAAAAAGACGTGAAAGAGAAGAATTTGGCAGAAATGATGGCTATCTTTGTGAATATGTAACCTTTATTGATGTCTACTTAGATAGAAATGATATTCAATTATCTGAAATGAGAATTAGTTTTCCTTACTACATTGGACCAGCAACATGGCGCTTTATGCATACTATGGGGGAAATCGCTTGCGATAAGAAAAGCTCTCAAGAAGACTTTATTGAAGACTTCAAGAGCTTTTTTAGATCGCTGGCAACAGTTTATCCCTGCCCTTATTGTCGATATCATTTAAATAGATATGTGGTCCAAAATAAGGAAATACAAAGATATCCTTTAGAATATCTCTTCTTGGGCTTTAAGAATGAAACAATGGACTTGACAATTTCGCTGGAAGATAAATTGGACACCATAACCTCACCGGAAAAAATGCGCCTATTTATTTGGAAACTTCACAATACAGTATCCTCATCAATCGCAAGAAGTGAAGAATGGTTTAATACTGAAAAAGATCCTCTATATACCAATCGATACTGGCCAAGTTTAGATACGGAATTAGAGCGCGCACACGCTTTTTCAAAAATATCTATAGAACTAGCTAGAGTCTATAAAGTCTATAACATGCTACACCCTGTATCTAAACTTCAAACCCTAAGAGATGAAATCAAATATGCCATTGAAACGACTAACAAAGAATTATTTGATCGATGCAAAGAAAGATTCAAAGGGACTTTAGAAGAATTAGAAAAAGAAATATTAGCATCAGGATTCTTACAAGATACTTACCATTACAATCCAAGCTTAATTGATGTGCCACCGCATTTCACTCCTGAAGATGAGGCTTACTCCCGCAGTGGTCATTTTTATGAAAACTAAGAAACTGTTACAGATTGAATGTTAAGCTGGTTCTTTTCTTAGCTCTGACAAAAGTGATGGCTGCCTAACACCATCTTCCCGANTAAGATCACGCAATCTGGTTGGATAATCCCCAGTAAAACAGTGGTCAGTAAAAAATGGATCATTTGGGTCACGTCCATCTTCATGACCCATAGCTTTATATAGGCCATCCACAGTTAAAAAGGCCAAACTATCCACGCCAATAAAATCACTCATATCTTTGAGCGAATTATTAGCTGCTAGTAATTGTTCCTTCACTGGAGTGTCTATGCCATAATAATCTGGAAATTTTATTGGAGGTGAGGCTATTCGCATGTGAACTTCAGTTGCGCCCGCATCTCGCATCATTCTTACGATCTTAATTGATGTAGTACCTCGAACTATGGAGTCGTCAATAAGAATAACTCTTTTACCTTCAACTAATATTCGATTTGCATTATGCTTCAGCTTTACAGAAAGTTCACGGATAGATTGTTGAGGCTCAATAAAGGTTCTTCCAACATAATGATTTCTTATGATGCCTAATTCAAAAGGAATTTTAGATGCTTCAGCATAACCAATGGCCGAGGGAACGCCACTATCGGGAACTGGAATAACTAAATCAGCATCTATAGGAGTCTCAATTGCTAGCTGCCGACCAAATGCTTTTCGACACTCATAAACACTCAATCCACCAACTGAACTATCTGGGCGAGCAAAATATATATATTCAAAAACGCATGGTCTTGGTTTGACATAAGGAAATGGCTTTATGCTTTCAATCCCTGAACGCGTAATNACAACCATCTCACCGTTTTCTACTTCACGAACAAAAGTTGCTCCAATTATATCTAATGCACAGGTTTCAGATGCCAAAATATATTGCTCATCAAGCTGTCCAATAACCAAGGGCCTGATACCCAAAGGATCCCGAACCCCAATGAGCTTTTTATTTGTTAAAGCGACAAGTGAGTAAGCGCCTTCAATCTGAAATAAAGCATCGATGAAACGAGAAATAGTATNCCCTTTTTTNGATCTCGCAACCAGTTGTAAAATGGCTTCAGTATCAGAAGTAGATTGAAAAATTGCACCCGCTTTCACAAGTTCTTCCCTTAAACTTAAGCCATTAGTTAAATTTCCATTATGGGCAATAGCAAAGCCTCCAACTGCTAANTCTGCNAATAATGGTTGAACATTTCTTAGAACTGTACCGCCAGTCGTTGAGTATCTCACATGTCCAATTGCAGAGTTGCCAGGCAATCGATTAAGAACACTGGCCTTGGTAAAGTTTTCACTAACCAAACCCATTCTTCTTTCAGCATGAAAATGAGTTTCATCATAACTTACAAGACCGGCAGATTCTTGCCCTCGATGTTGCAAAGCATGAAGGCCCAAAGCAGTTAATGCTGCTGCATCAGAGTGTCCATATATTCCAAAAACACCACATTCTTCCCTNAGCTTATCATCCTGCTGATCTATTTTGATCATTGAGTTCCTTTCAAGGTAAACTCGATTCTCTTAAACTAGTTATAAAGGCNGCAATCAGCATTTGGCTAGCTCTAACATCAATTTTATGGTGCAATCTTAAACTTTCGGATGCTTAAAAATATTTACTAATATTTTGTATTAATCATTATTAGTTAGACGTTATCATCTTAAACCTTTGTAAAGCATCTATCGCTAAACAATTTGTTAAGGCCTCTGCATCCGTCTCTTTACATAGACTTGCAGACTGACCAGACCACAATTGTGAAAAATCAGAGTTACCTTGAGCCTCCGCTTTATTTTTTAGTGGGCCCAAGGCCTTGCCTGCAGTAGGAAACTCCGAAGGAAACTCCGACATTGGTCCCACTTCCTTCATCAGTCTATTTATAATTCCACGCGCAGGACGACCAGTAAAAAGATTTGTTATTGCTGTGTTATTGTCTTTAGAAGTTTTTAAACGAGAAAGATGAATTTCACTAATAAGAGCCTCTTTAGTAAATAAATATGGAGTACCAATTTGAACACCGGCTGCGCCAAGAGCAAATGCAGCCAAAATTCCACGCCCATCTGCTATTCCACCGGCAGCAATTACAGGAACACTTACGGCGTCAACCACCTGGGGCAAAAGAGCCATCGTACCAACCTGAGTATTAATGTCATTTGTTAAAAACATTGCCCGGTGGCCTCCAGCCTCAAAACCCTGTGCTATTATGACATCACAACCATTTTTTTCCAACCAACATGCTTCTTCAACCGTTGTTGCAGAACTCATTATTTTGCAACCAAGCTTCTTTAATCGATCTAAATAGCTTGATTTAGGCAGTCCAAAATGGAAACTTACAACTTCTGGACGAAAGCTTTCCACAAAACCAAAGGCAGCCTCATTGAAAGGTTCACGACTACTGTTACTATTCTGATTATCCACTTGAAGATTAAATTCAGAATAATATTTGGATAGATGATTTAACCAAATTTGATCCCTTTCCAAATTTATCAATGGTTTATCATGAACAAAAAAATTAACATTCATTGGGGCTTTGGTTTCTTGCCGAATAATACTCATTTCAGTATGCATTTTTTCGATACTTAGCATAGCGCAAGGCAGTGAACCTAAACCACCCGCTTTACTTGTTGCTATAGCCATAGCAGCCCCGCTTGCTCCCGCCATCGGAGCTTGAATGATTGGGTTTTGAATATTGAATAAATTTGTAATTCTCTTATCTAACCACATTTCTTAATCTCCATTCATCAACTTTTGATTTATTCTACACATGTCATCCTAAAGTTATTGAAANGCAAAAGATGATAATTATATTTTCTTTATTATACCCTTTTATCTCGNTTATTGTCCAAATGTTTACCCAAAGTAATAAAAAATAATTCTTGAAAATATCACAATCTAATGGTCAACTCCACAATAATTGAAATTTAAATCACTGGGAGAACTAATATGACTTGGAATATTAAAGGTAGTTATTATGAAAACTGTTCATGTACTAATACTTGTCCATGCACTTGGTCATCCATGCTTGCGCCAGCTACAAATGATTATTGCAGAGCAAATTTAGCATTTAAAATTTCTGAAGGCGAAATAAATGGTGTCAGTATGAACGGAGTAATCTTCGTTATAATAGTGGATGCGCCTCCATTAATGGCGGATGGAAACTGGAAAGTAGGGGTCGTAGTAAACGATGATACCTCCGACGAACAGATGGAAGCTTTAGGCATTCTGATGAGTGGTGAAATTGGCGGCCCACCTGCCATGCTGGGAGACTTGATTGGTGAAATGTTAGGAATGGAACGCCATCCTGTATCAATTTCTCAAAAAGGTAACGATTTCCAAGTCCAAATTGGAAGCTCTTTTGACTATTCTGCTACAGTAATAACAAATCCGATGACTGAAGAACCTGTTAAGTTAGTGGGAATGCTTCACCCCGCCGGCGAAGAGTTAAAAGTTGCAAACGTTCATAATTCTAAAGGCTCAATAATGGGTATTGAATTTGGCGGAGAAAATCTAAGCGGATACCAAACAGATTTCTCTTGGGCTGCATAATAGAGTTTGAAATTTAATGATACTTGTTAGAAACCAAATACCCCTCATTGCATTAGTGCTCTGCGGGGTGCTTTTTTGTTGGCTAATTTTATTTTGGTTAATTACAGATAGTTGCCATCCTATAGCGATGCTAACGATGCCAATGTCTCCAGTTTGGACTTTGGGTAATTTAATAGCTGTTTTTGCCATGTGGGTTGTTATGATGATAGCTATGATGCTTCCGTCAGCATTGCCCATGATATTAATGCACCACCGTATGGCTAGAAAAAATAACCAATCATTTGAAAACCTATCGTTCACGATTTCATATTTATTTATTTGGGTGTTTTTTTCAGTTTTGGCTGTGGTTTTGCAATTCAGCGCTCAAAAAACAGGCCTGTTAGATCCAGCTTCTCTAACCACAACAAAAATAATTTCGATCATACTACTTATAATGGCTGGGATTTATCAATTTACAGAACTTAAAAATACTTGTTTGAGCAAGTGCAGAACACCTGCTGGATTTTTTATGGGATACTGGAAAAGTGGAGTTTTGGGTGCGTTTAAGATGGGCACTAGACATGGTTTATTTTGTTTAGGCTGTTGTTGGGCAATAATGCTATTACTATTTGTTGGTGGCGTTATGAACTTAACGTGGGTGCTAATATTAACTATTGCTGTTGTAGCAGAAAAAACACTGCCTGCAGGTGAGCTAATCAGTAAGTTGATCGGAGTTGGTTTAATTTTAGCCGCTGCTTATATTGGATATGGTTTATTTTATGGCGAAAGCATGCAATCCATGAGTGGAATGAATATGGAATGTATGGCTCCAATGAAAATGTCATGATTATAAGGGCAATTAACTTCATGTAAGTTGGATAACTTTTTAGCACTCAGTATAAACCATTTTTAATGGAATATAAAAAAATTTTAGCTATTGTTATGAATAGCTAGTTTAAGATGTGCTAAATCCAAATTTTTAAGAGTGACGTAAATTGAGAACTGCAACAACAAGAAAGGCGATCATATGACAACGATGGTAACATTAGAATTTCCAATGAAAGATGGGATGCAATCTGGCTTTTTAGAACTATTAGGTGGTGCCTTAGCAGATACACGCGCATTTGATGGCTGCATCAAAGTAGAAACTTTTTCCGAGACAGATGGTTCGTCTGTTTTATTGGTTGAACATTGGAAAAGTAGAAAACATCAAGAAGCTTACTTTCAGTGGCGCATCGAAACGGGCTTGGTTGCTCTGATTGAACCTTACATGGCAGGTGCCCCAATTACCAAATACTATGAGATTCGAGCTGAATAACCTGGTACTTTCGCAAACTAGACCAAATAAAGCTAATCATCAAAAACATTTTGATATTGAATAAAACTAAACTACCTAAAAATTATATTAGCTTTGATAAAAGGGTAACAATAAATATGCGCTTCAATTTAAGTCGCCGTGGTTTTATTTTTTCAGCATTTGCTAGTTTTGCAACATTAATTTCAAAACCGTCCATTGCTCAAAATAAATTCCGCTACATTCCAACTCAGTACATTGCAACTCTTGCTTCAGCTGAAGAAAGATCAGGAACTGGTGCAGAAACATGGGGTCTCTGGAGAGTAGACCCAGGGCCTATTGGCGTATGGCTTCGCTTTTACCAACTGTTGCAAAAAGCAGGCAATATTGCTCCAGCCGGCTGGCGTTTTGACATCGATGATTGGTGGCTTGATGAAAATGGTTTAATTATGAAAGCTCCTGAATTCCCTATGCCAGCTGGGAAATATTACGTGACAAACGGAGAAGATAATATTGCCCTACTAACTGTCGAAGAGCCAGACTCAGATGGCAAACAAGCATGGTCACTTTCTGATGACAAATCTATTGCAGATGTTACTCACGGACCTTGCCGTTCTGCTCGATATACGCCAAAAAATGGATCTAAATCTTGCTCTCCAAAAAATGCAAACCGTAATGTCTTTCCACTTAAACCTGGCGAAGAACCCCCTTACGTAGAGGGCTGTAACCGAAAAAAATATGCCGTATTGATAGTTTTTGCATTGCCCAACGAAAGTTAACAATGTGCAAGGATCTTAGAGTTTATTTGTCTTCTCTATTAACATACTTTTAAGATCATTTAATTCGGAGATAACCAAATTGGGAGATCCCGAGGGGCTTGTCCTGACATTGCAGCCTTAGCACAATTTTCCAAACTTCCAAAACGTACCTCTCTTCCACTTAATCCCTTTCCATAGTGGGCATATTTGCCTGAGTTTGTCATTAAAACTGAAGCATTTTTTGGAAAAATTGGTTCTGTAATCGAGCACCAACATATATCAGGAATTACTTGCACCCCAGATTTCTTAAGTCTGTCAGCTATACCAGTGCTAAACAATTCAGCGAGAGTGTTTCTACCAACTGTTAAAATTGTTTTTGTTTTATCAAAACAATATTTACCTTCTAACAAATCAGCAAACGCACTACACTCTGACATAGAAGCATGAGGACTCCCTATCGCAACAAGATCAACATGAACCTCATCCGAATTAAATTTCTGCCAAAGGTTAATAAAATCAATTTTTGTAATCTCTTCCAACTTGGTATTTTCTGGTATTTCATTAAAACCCTCGGGAGTGTGACCTCTTACATGCAACATAGGGGCGCCAGACGTTGTACCAAAAGCAGCACATAGTGCTTTTAAATCATCTTGCGTAGGAGAAACGTTTTCAAGCCCTGTTAAAATTGGGATTCCGATTGGAGACTTTGCTCCTGCTAACCATCCCAGCATTGGCCAAAAAGCATCGTCAAAAAACTCTGGAACCTTTACACGAAGTTCGCAGACTGGAGAACGATTTTCTGATAAGTAAACACCTGTTTTTGGAGCTCGGCCTGTAATTGCTATAAATAGATCAAAGTAATCTGGATGTTTTTGAGTCCGTGATCCAAGGACTGAATTTGCAAAAATAACGGCATTAGACTCTGACCAACCTATAGTTTCATCAATAACAGGTGCATCATCTAAAAGATAAGGCGCGCAGGTAAACGTTGGATGAGCTCCCATTTTTACATAAGCATCTGCTAGGCGGCTAGCTTTGAGACCAAATTCAGGCACAAGACCCTGTGATTGCCAATTTTCTCGATCTACAGAAATAGCATTAATTGTTGTGGGAATACAGGTTTTTGCTCCCATATCATGCATCTTCTCTGCAAAATTAAGATTAGCATCATGAGCCAAAATACATCCATCAATATGCGCACGTGACACATCAATAAGCTCATGAGCATCTTGAACTGCCGCCATAGTACATATAACTTCCATTGCGATTTTTACTGCTAATCCTTTATCACCAGCAATCATACTTCTATCTGAATCTCTTTGCTTGATTGTATCAATATTCGGCTTAGACAATGGAATCGACTTATTTGAAAATTCTAAGGTTTTATTTTTAATCTTGGCTGTATTTGCATTAGATAATTCTTCATAAATTTTCACAGGAAGCCTTAGTATTGCTACGGGGGAATCAAAAATTTTTGCTGCAATGATAGCTCCAAGTGTCAGAATTTCCTCAGCCTCACAGAATACAATGGCCGCAGGAGCAATATTATTCCTAGCCA
>NYTF01000002.1 GCA_002683355.1 Paracoccaceae bacterium
ATGTCCTGTTATAATATTTCTCGAGCTGAATACTTTCAAATGAGCGAGAATTTGAAGCATTCATCAGATTATTATTCAAACTGGTGCAAGAAGAAATGACTATAAGAATTATTGCTAAAGAAAATTTAAATAGCCTATCCAACTAGATACTCATTCCTAATATGCCTATTATTTGTGCTTGGGAGCGCGGTTCAACTTTCGCTGATACCTAGTTTGTATAAATTCAACTATAAATAATACTGCAACTGAAAAATAAAATGTAGATTTTGACATTGGAATTAAGGGATAACCAAATAATTTCACCTGTAAATTGTCATCATGCATTGCATGTGCTGCCGCGGTTCCACTTTCACCTAGCAATACTACGCCAACAATTAAAAGTATAAATAGTCCTAACACCTCATACATTCGATTACGTTCTAAAAATTCCGTAACTCTATCTGCTAAAACTAGCATCGCGACCCCTGAGGAAAGAATAGCAATTACCAATAAGATAAATATATCAGTAATAGCAATTGCAGAAAGTATAGAATCGAAGCTAAAAATTAGATTCATAAAAACTATAAGCATAATAACTTGTAATGCAGATTTATTGTTTTCTTGGTTGTCGTTTGGACTTAGATGTTCATTTGAAAGAAGATGATTGATCTCTTTAATTGCGGTGTAAATTATAAAAATTCCACCAAATAAGAAGACTATTGTAGCGAAATTTATACCTCCTTCAATGACTCCTTCTAATTTAAAAATATAAAAAGGGTTTTTAAGTTTTTCTATCAAATGTATCATTATAAAGAGTAAAATAACTCTTAATAATACGGCAATTAATATGCCCCAGAACCGCACTCTCTTTTGATGTTTTTTTGGAGCTCTTTGGCTTTCTATCGATATATACAACAAGTTATCAAACCCTAAGACAGCCTGTAAAAAAATTAAAACCAAAAGGCTACCAATGTTTTCTATTGTAAATAATTCCAATATTTCATCCTAATTATTGCGTACTTTAAATTGAGTAATTTTTTTTGATGGATTTGCTAAATGGTCTGACATTTTCTTCTTCCGACGGAGAGGCTTTTTGAATCCAGAGCCTGTTTTGTTCACCTCTTCCTCCTTAAGTTCAATTAAGTTTCCGAGTTGTGCTTTAAGTATGCCTGTCCTTATTTCTTCCACTGCACCTGACTTTAATTCCTCCAGTCTAAATGGGCCATAACTTATTCGGATAAGTCTATTCACTTTAAACCCTAAATGGTCCAGTGCACGCCTGATCTCTCTATTCTTTCCTTCTTTTATACTAATTGTTAACCAGGCATTGGCTCCCTGTTGACGATCAATAGATATAGTCATGGGTTTAAATTTCTCCCCATCAATAATTATCCCATTCATCAATGGTTGTAAAAGTTTTATTGAAGGCTCACCATTTACTCTTACCCGATACTTTCTGGTCCAACCGGTTGATGGAAGCTCCAACTTTCTTTTCAAAACTCCATCATTGGTTAATAATAAGAGGCCTTCTGAATTAAGATCTAACCTTCCTACGCTTAATACACGTGGAAGACTTGCTGGTAAGTTGTCAAATACTACTTTTCGACCTTTTTCATCTTTTTCAGAGGTTACNAGCCCCACAGGTTTGTTATATTTCCATAACCGTGTAGCTGGGGCAGTTGGCAATATTATTTCATCAATAGTTATCTTGTCCGTAGGCTTTACATTTAATGCAGCGCTAAGGATTGTTTTCCCATTAACGGCAACCCTTCCATCTAAAATAATTTTCTCAGCAGCTCGCCGGGAAGCAAATCCAGCTCTAGCTATTACCTTGGCAACCCTATCACCTTGCTTTATTTTTTTATCCATATCCTTGGTCAACATGGTTAGCCGTTGTTGTCAAATTGAAAAAGCANTAAAAGTTATTTTATATGAAATTAAATAATTATATGGATATTGCTTTATTGGAAGCAAAAAAAGCAGCACTNCGGGGAGAAGTGCCCGTTGGCGCGGTTCTCGTTGATCAATACAGTAAAGTTATTGCGAAAGATGGAAATAGGACAATTGAATTAAATGATCCAACTGCACACGCAGAAATTCTTGTGATAAGAAAAGCTTGCTTGTTGGCAAAGAATCAACGGCTTTATAAANNT
The DNA here is from genome assembly GCA_002683355.1 of Paracoccaceae bacterium. Classification (GTDB taxonomy): domain Bacteria; phylum Pseudomonadota; class Alphaproteobacteria; order Rhodobacterales; family Rhodobacteraceae. The sequence continues at coordinate 2,133 of NYTF01000002.1, forward strand.
AGTCTNTATGTAACTCTTGAGCCATGCCCAATGTGTGCTTCGGCAATTTCTAATGCAAGAATTTCCAAATTATATTTTGGTCNAGAAGATAAAAAATCAGGTGGTGTGATAAATGGCCCACAGATCTTCTCGCATCCACAGTGTCACCACAAGCCAGAAATTTATGAAAATATTGGTAATAGAAAAAGCCAAGAATTGTTACAAGAATTTTTCAAATCCAAAAGGTTCAAAAGCAAAGGCGTGAAATAGATAAGAATNTGTAAACAAAGTATCTTTCTAGAGCTTGCGAAGAGGAGAACTGGGAGGTAAACCACAAATATATTTTTTGAGGAATTTTTATGGCTATAGATAAAGATACTGCTGGTCGAGTTGCTCGTTTAGCGAGAATATCCATTCCAGAGACCGAATTAGAAAGTTTAGCTTCGGAGCTTTCTGATATAGTTGGCTTTATGGAACAATTAAATGAGTGTGACGTTACAAATATTGAGCCAATGACATCAGTAACTCCAACATTACTAAAGCAACGTATGGATTTGATTGATGATGGTGATCAGCAGAAAATGATACTATCAAATGCGCCAGATTCCCGAGAGGGTTTTTTTGCNGTACCTAAAGTTGTAGAGTAGTGGAATGGAAAGTATTTCACAATTAACGATTTCTGAAGCAAGAGATAAATTAAAGAAAAAAGAGTTAACAAGTCTAGAAATTACTCAAAGTTGCCTGAAGTCGATTGAAACCTCAAAAATTTTAAANGCTTTTTCAGTGATCACACCAGAAATTGCGTTAAGTCAGGCCAAAAATGCAGATAAGAGAATCGCATCAGGAGATGCCCCTGCNATGTGTGGAATTCCAATCGGTATTAAAGATCTTTTTTGTACCAAAGGTGTTCAAACACAAGCGGCATCTCATATACTTGATGGCTTCAAGCCAGAATATGAAAGTACAGTTACNCAAAATTTGTGGGATGAAGGCGCTGTAATGTTGGGCAAATTAAATATGGATGANTTTGCAATGGGCTCTTCCAATGAAACCTCCACTTATGGTGCAGTAATTAATCCATGGCGCTCTTCTGTTTCAGAGGTTCCACTTNCGCCAGGAGGTTCGTCTGGAGGCTCAGCAGCAGCTGTGGCGGCTGACTTGTGCTTAGCTGCGACTGGAACNGATACAGGGGGATCAATAAGGCANCCAGCAGCTTTCACCGGAACTGTGGGCATAAAACCAACCTATGGACGTGTTTCTCGATGGGGCGTTGTCGCATTTGCGTCCTCTCTAGATCAAGCTGGTCCGATGACCAAATCGGTAAGAGATGCTTCGATAATGCTGGAAGCAATGGCAAGTCACGATAGAAAAGACAGCACTTCTTCCAACTTTCCTGTGCCAAATTTTGAAGCAGCTTTAACTGGAGATATAAAAGGCAAAAAAATTGGAATACCTAATGAATATCGTATGGATGGAATGTCTGAAGAAATTGAAAAACTTTGGTCAATAGGTGCAGAAATGTTGCGAGATTCTGGGGCAATTGTCGTCGATGTAAATCTTCCGCATACAAAATACGCACTACCGGTATATTATGTNTTAGCACCAGCTGAGGCTTCCTCAAATTTAGCTAGATATGACGGTGTTCGTTATGGACACCGCGCAAAATTAAAAGTTAACGATAATATTGATGAGATGTATTCCAAAACTCGAGCAGAAGGTTTTGGAAAAGAGGTGCAAAGGCGTATCATGATTGGCACTTATGTACTGTCAGCAGGTTTTTACGATGCGTATTACAGAAAAGCTCAACGAGTTCGGACTTTGATCAAAAGAGATTTTGATAAAGTGTTTGACGACGGTGTAGATGCAATTTTGACACCTACTACTCCATCTTCAGCTTTTCCACTTGGTGAAATGAACAGTAAAAACCCGATAGAAATGTATTTAAATGATATTTTTACTGTAACGGTTAACTTGGCTGGTTTGCCCGGTATATCAGTCCCAGCGGGAATAGATGTTGATGGGATGCCACTTGGTTTGCAGTTGATAGGAAAGCCTTGGGATGAANGNGAGNTGTTAAANACTGCTTTTGTGTTNGAAAAAGCATTAAAATTTTCAGATAAACCAAANAAATGGTGGTAAGTTATTTCAGAATTTAATGAGAGATNAGTTGAAAATNATATCGAAACCATCACCTAATTTTGANCCTCGGCCAACAAANATTAAACCAACAATTATTGTGATTCACTATACAGCAATGCTNAATACCNTNGATGCATTGGATCGGCTTTGTGATCCTGAATCAAAAGTCTCTAGNCATTATTTAATTGATAAAAAGGGACAGATTTTTTCATTAGTTGGTGACGAAAATAGAGCATGGCACGCAGGGATTGGCGTTTGGCAAGGTTGCACAGACGTAAATTCGTCATCANTAGGCATTGAGTTATCTAACTCAGGAGATGAACCATATTCTTTTCATTTGATGGAATCCTTAGTCGAGTTGGTTCAAAATATAATGAAGAAGTGGGATATTAATCCCAATAACGTTATTGGACATTCTGACCTTGCCCCCGATCGCAAAAAAGACCCGGGAAGATATTTTGATTGGGCGTGGTTAGAGTATTTAGGTTTAACGTCTACCTATTTGGTTAGTAATTCAAAAAAAGACTTTTGGGAATGCTTGAGAATTATTGGTTATAAAACCCCAGTCACNGACAAGCATAAAGATGATTTATTAGAAGCCTTTAGAACTCGATATTGTATTAATAACTTGGGCTCACTCGACAATAGAGATATCTTAATTGCAAATGGAATTTTGAAAAGCTTGAAAAAATAGTTTGCAACTAATAAAAAGGAATAGTGCGGATAGCTGGATAGTTGCGTCTATTTTATAGTCGAGGAAAGTCCGGACTCCACAAAGAATGGTGCCGGATAACGTCCGGCCAAGGTAACTTGAGGGAAAGCGCCACAGAAAATAAACATCCTGGAAACAGGTTAAGGTGAAATGGTGAGGTAAGAGCTCACCGCAGGTTTGGTAACAAATCTGGCATGGCAAGCCCCACCTGGAGCAATGCCAAATAGGAACTATGACCAACAATTGTTGGCGGAGACTTTGCTTCGAATAGTTCGGGTTGGCAGCTAGATTTCATTGGCAACAATGGGACGAGATGAATGACTATTGCCGTAAAAACGGTACAGAATCCGGCTTATAGGTTGTCCGCACANAAAAATACTCTGTTGCCCGTTCTTTTATTTGTTTAAATAAAGTGTTTTTTGTTGACACTGCATTGTTCAAATGTAAAACGCGCTGGGAGATAATACCGGAAGGGTTAACTTTGGAGTTTAACAATGGCTAAACCAACAACTATAAAGATACGTCTTAATTCAACCGCTGATACTGGCCATTTTTATGTGACTAAGAAAAATGCTCGAACAATGACCGAGAAGATGGTGATTAAAAAGTATGATCCTGTTGCTAGAAAGCACGTGGAATATAAAGAAGGCAAAATNAAATAATTTTACTTAATTAATAAAAAAGCCGTCTTTAGAGACGGCTTTTTTGTTTATAAACAATCTTAATATTTTTTTTAATTTCTGTTTCCAAACAGGTGAAGTAGAAACATAAACATATTTAAAAAATCTAAATATAGACTTAGAGCGCCCATAATAGCTGATTTTTCTATCCATTCGCTCTGGCCGTTTTGCGCCATTTGCACGTATGTATTTTTGATTTTTTGAGTATCATATGCAGTAAGACCTGCAAATATTAGAACTCCAAGAATTGATATCGCATACATTAGAGCTGGGGATTGCATCCACAAGTTAATGATTGACGCCACAATAAGACCAATCACTCCCATAATTAGAAAGCTTCCCATTCCTGAGATATTACGTTTTGTTGTGTAGCCGTAGAGGCTCAATCCTGCAAAAGCGATTGCTGTTACGAGAAAGGTTTGAGCAATAGACACACTAGTATAAATCATAAATATGTAAGAAATAGATAGACCCATTAATGCCGAGAATGCATAGAATATTAACTGAGCCGTTGATGCTTTTAGCCNGTTAATCATTGAACCCATTGCAAACACTACAATTAATGGTGCAAACATAACAACCCATCTTGACATCCCTGTAAATAACGACATCACAAGTGTTTCATTGTTGCCAACAATATAGGCTACACCTCCTGTTAGAAATAGCCCGATGGACATTAAAGCATAAACTTTATTCATGTGAGCACGTAGTCCAACATCAATGTCAGCTGATGCTATCCTCGCGCCTGATTTGCGGACCGTTTGTGAATCGACCATTCTTTACTCCTAAATAGTGTCTAAAATTAAGTTAAACTCTGTATTCATTACTATATATGTACAATTTAATGCAAATTTCAAGTGGTTAAGGATCGAAGTAATAAGTTTTTATTCTATTTTTACAATAACTTTTCCGGTAGCTTTTCGCTGCCTAAGAAGATCAAGTGCTTCGTTAGCTTTTTCTAAATCAAGAATGTTACTTATATGNGGTGACAGCTTTCCTTCCTCATACCATGAGAATAATTTATTGAAGCTATCTAATAGTACTTNAGGATTGAATTTTGCATACCCACCCCAATAATATCCAATTATTTCAATATTCTTTACCAGAATAATATTAGCTGGTATNTGTGGAATAGTACCACTNGCGAAACCTAATGGTAGTATTCTTGCCTCTGGATTACATGATCTCAAAGCTGCGGTAAATTGCTCACCACCAATTGGATCATAAACAACGTCGGCTCCACCTAAAGATTTCACAACTTCTCTTATGTTATCAGTTTCTGAGTCAATTAAATGATCTGCACCCATTTTTTTACAAATATTTAATTTATTTNCTCCTCTAGCGCAGGCCATAACTTCAGCACCCATTAATTTACCAAGCTCTACTGCTGTTAGTCCAACTCCACCTGCAGCTCCAAGAACCAATAATTTTTCATCTTGTTTCAATTTCGCTCTACGTTCCAATGCAACGTGGCTTGTACCATAGGCTACTAAAAAAGCTGCTGCATCTTCGGAGGGCATTGCATCTGGGACTAAAACGCATTGATTGGCGTCGAAACATCCATATTCCGCNAGACCTCCAAATCCACTATATATTGCCACTCTTTGTCCAACTGCAAAATCCTTAACGNTTGCTCCAAGCTTTTCTATGGTACCACATATTTCCATACCAATTGTAAAAGGGAGNTTTGGCTTTTCCTGATAAGTACCTTTGATTAAAAGAGTGTCGCCAAAATTCATTCCAACTGCATGGATTTTTAAAAGTAATTGAGTTGAGCCTGGTTCAGGGATTTCTATTTTTCTCAAAGTTAGTGGTTTCTCGTACTCAACTAACTGCATTGCTCGCATTTTTTTTGTCAAAATTCTGTCCTTAATGTTTTCTAACGGAACTCATTCAAGGAAAATATAAATACTATTACCTATTACTTTTCAATTAGAATAGTTTGGTTTTTAACTACATTTGTCGCCTTAAATGAAATATGATANTACATCAAAATTAAAATTAATTTATTAAATTTAATTAAATGTTAAAAAATCACTCGCATCTTCTTTAACCCTCTGGTATCAGATCGCGAATTTATCGAAAGTTAGTTAATTTTCGATTATGTGTATGCGGGTGTGGCGGAATTGGTAGACGCACCAGATTTAGGTTCTGGCGCCGCAAGGCGTGGGGGTTCAAGTCCCTTCACCCGCACCATAAATCTTGATGGAGAAGTAATAATATGCAGGTCACTGAGACACTTAATAAAGGTTTGAAACGCGCTTACGATATTTTGGTAACAGCAAATGAATTAGATGAAAATGTTCAATCAAAATTGATCGAAGCTCAACCCACCTTCGAAATGAAAGGCTTCCGTAAAGGAAAAGTCCCATTATCCTTGCTCAAAAAACAATTTGGCGAGAAGTTAATGGGTGAAGCTATGCAAGAAACCATTGATAATGCTATGAAAGAGCATTTTGACACCACTGGTGATCGTCCGGCGCAACAACCTGCAATGGAAATGAAAGATGGTGACACTTGGAAAAAAGGGGATGATGTCGAGGTTTCTATTAGTTATGAGAGATTACCAGATATTCCAGACGTTGATTTTAAAAAAATAAAACTTAAGCGGATGGTGGTTGAAGTCGATGAAAAAGCGATAAAAGAGGGACTAGAAAATCTTGCAAAGAATGCACAAAATTTTGAGGATCGAAAAAAAGGATCAAAATCTAAAGACGGAGATCAGCTAAATATTAATTTTTTAGGAAAAATAAATGGTGAGGCCTTTGAAGGCGGGGCAGGTGAAGATTACCCGCTCGTGATAGGTTCAAATTCTTTCATCCCAGGCTTTGAAGAGCAATTGATTGGGAAAAAAACTGGTGATGAAGTGAAGGTGAATGTGTCGTTTCCAAAAGATTACAACTCAAAAGATTTAGCTGGTAAAGAAGCAGTGTTTGATTGCGTGATAAACGCTGTAAAACAACCAAAACCCGCTGTAATAAATGATGAAATGGCCAAGCAGTTTGGTTCAGAAGACCTAAAGGCCTTGAAAGCACAGTTAAAAGAACGACTTGGAACAGAGTACGCCGCTGCAGCAAGGCAATTAACCAAGCGAGAGTTAATGGATGCTTTAGACAAGTTAGTAAAGTTTGATTTGCCTGAGGCGTTAGTTGATGCAGAGTCATCACAAATTGCCCATCAATTATGGCGTGAAGATAATCCAAGTGTGGAGGAAAAAGATCAACCAGAAATTGAGACTACCGATGAATCTAAAACATTAGGAGAAAGACGGGTGCGGTTAGGACTTCTACTAGCAGATTTAGGTCGGAAAAATGAGATAACAGTTTCAGACCAAGAAATGCAACAAGCTGTCTTTGCAGAAGCTCAAAAATACCCAGGTCAAGAAAAAGAATTTTTTGAGTTTATACAAAAAAATGAAGAGGTGCAGCAGCAGTTAAGAGCGCCTCTGTTTGAAGATAAAGTTGTTGACTTCGTGTTTGAATTGTCAACTATTTCAGAGAAAAAAGTTACTAAGGATGCTTTACAAAAAGCAATTGAGAGTGACGATTAAATCTTTTGATGAAACTTGTATGGTGTTAAAAAATAAAAAGTGAGGTTAATACATGAAAGATCCAATCGAAACATATATGAATACCTTAGTTCCTATGGTAGTCGAGCAAACTAGTAGGGGAGAGAGGTCATATGATATTTTCTCAAGGCTATTAAAAGAAAGAATTATATTTGTTTCGGGACCAGTTCATGATGGTATGGCGACTCTCATTGTAGCACAACTTTTGTTTTTAGAAGCAGAAAATCCTTCTAAAGAGATTGCAATGTATATTAACTCACCTGGTGGTGTTGTTACCTCAGGACTATCTATATACGACACGATGCAATACATCAGACCGAAGGTCTCAACTTTGTGTATAGGGCAAGCTGCGTCAATGGGTTCATTACTATTGGCTGCGGGTGAGACGGGAATGCGCTACTCTCTTCCTAATTCCAGAGTCATGGTGCATCAACCCTCAGGAGGTTTTCAGGGACAGGCGTCAGATATTGCTCTTCAAGCAAAAGAAATTCTTGAACTTAAAGAGCGGTTGAATAAGATTTATGTGAAGCATTGTGGTCAGAGCCTTAAAAAGGTTGAAGCTGCCTTGGATAGGGATAATTTTATGACAGCAGAAGCTGCGAAAGAGTGGGGCATAATAGATCAGATTGTTGATAAGCGGTCACACGATAGTGAGTAATCACTTATTGTTATGATGAGTTTTAAAGTGTGGATAATAGGCGTTGTAACCTTAGGTTTTGTACAATAGAATCAACTAAGTTTGATTTGGTTGGTAATACGGCAAAGCAATTGATTTTATTGAGGTGAAATATGGGCGGTTCGAACGACAAAGAAAGTAAAAACACTCTATATTGTTCGTTTTGTGGAAAAAGTCAGCATGAAGTTAGGAAATTAATTGCAGGCCCAACCGTATTTATCTGTGATGAATGTGTTGAGCTATGTATGGACATTATTAGAGAAGAAACCAAAAGTTCTACATTGAAAACATCTGAAGGAGTGCCAACTCCCCAAGAAATATGTGACGTTCTGAATGATTACGTAATTGGACAGGAGGTAGCTAAAAGGGTACTCTCTGTTGCTGTTCACAATCATTATAAAAGATTAAATCATTCTTCAAAAAATCCAGAGATTGAATTAGCAAAATCTAACATAATGTTGATAGGCCCAACTGGCTGTGGTAAAACTTTACTGGCTCAAACTCTTGCTAGAATTTTGGATGTTCCGTTTACAATGGCAGACGCAACGACTTTAACTGAGGCTGGATACGTCGGTGAAGATGTGGAAAATATTATTTTGAAGTTGCTTCAATCTTGCGAATATAATGTGGAAAGAGCTCAGCGCGGAATAGTGTATATTGATGAGGTTGATAAAATTACAAGAAAATCCGATAACCCCTCTATCACGAGAGATGTTTCGGGTGAGGGAGTTCAGCAGGCTTTGTTAAAAATTATGGAGGGCACTGTTGCAAGCGTGCCTCCCCAAGGAGGTCGAAAGCACCCGCAACAGGAATTTTTGCAAGTTGATACTACTAATATTCTATTTATATGTGGTGGAGCTTTTGCGGGATTGGATAAAGTAATTGCTCAAAGAGGAAAAGGCTCTTCTATTGGCTTTGGTGCGGATGTAAAAGAGGATGAAACCGTAAGTGTAGGAGAGTCTTTACAAAATTTACAACCTGAAGATCTCCTGAAATTTGGGTTAATTCCAGAGTTTGTTGGTCGTTTACCGGTGATTGCAACCTTGACTGATTTGGATGAAGAAGCATTAGTTACGATTCTCACAGAACCAAAAAATGCTTTAATCAAACAGTACCAAAGCCTTTTTGAAATGGAAGGTTCAAAATTAACTTTTACTGATGAGGCTTTAAAAGCAATTTCAAAACGTGCAATTGAAAGAAAAACTGGGGCAAGAGGTTTGAGGTCGATCCTGGAAGATATTCTTTTGGATACCATGTTTGATTTGCCCAGCCTGGTTGATGTTGATGAGGTAGTTGTTAATGAAGAGGCTGCATCTAATTGTGGAATTCCACTTTTGATATATGCAAAAAAAATAAATGAAGAAAGCGCCAGTGCTTAGTAGTGCTTTTAATATCCTAAGTTTGATTTTTTTAACAATATAGGTGAGATTAGCTTTATGAATTTCATACTAAGATTATTAACATGGTGGAACGGCCAAACAATTGGAACGCAGTTGTTCACGTGGAGAAATGGAATTTTCGTGGGTGAGGATGACCAGGGTAACAAATTTTATGAAAACAAGGATGGGTCTCGTAGATGGGTTTGTTACAATGGTGAGCCAGAAGCTTCAAAGATTGATCCAAGTTGGCATGGATGGCTACATGGTACATTTGGGATGACCCCACTCAAGGATCCATTTAAGCGTAAGACATGGGAAAAAAACCATGTAGTCAATTTAACTGGAACTGATTTGGCTTATAAACCTAAGGGTTCTTTAAAATCTTTAAAAAGTGAAAATAAACAAGACTACGATGCATGGCGGCCTGAGCAATGATAAATAGGAATGTAACAGAAATATTAATTGGAGCTGTGGTTTTGGTAACTGCAGCCTGGTTTCTGTTATATGCTGGAAATAAGACTGGTGGCTCTACTGGAGGTGAATCTTATGAACTGGTTGCAAATTTTAGATCTGTAGAGGGTATTTCAATTGGAACAGACGTTAAATTGGCTGGAGTAAAGGTTGGCTCAATTCAATCTTTGGGATTGGACGCTGAAACATATCGGGTCAATGCTGTATTTAGTATCGATAAGGCATTAAAAATACCTGAAGATAGTCAGGCTTTGATAACATCAGAGGGTTTGTTAGGTGGCAACTTTCTAGAACTAGTCCCTGGGGGAAGTTTTGACTATTTAGAACCCGGTAATACAATATTAGATACGCAAGGCTCCGTAAGCTTGATTACACTACTGATGCGTCTTGGAACAGGTTCAGTCCCGGATTAAAGTACCATTTTAATAGAAAGCATAATCAACCTTCTTATTAATAGCTTTATCCAAGAGTTTTAAATAGCTTTCTTGTGTTATTTCTATTGCTCCTAAACTCATTAAATGTTTGGAGATAAATTGGGTATCGAATAGAGTGTAATGACATTTACTTAATCTCTCGATTAAGAAATTTAGAGCAATTTTTGACGCGTTTGGAGAAATCGAGTACATGCTCTCGCCGAAGAAAGCACCATTAATGTTTATTCCAAATAATCCACCTGTTAATTTATTATTTTCGTATACTTCAACACTTTGTGCATAGCCCGCTTTATTTAGGAGTGAATATGTATTGTACAACGTGGAGTTTATCCAAGTTTCTTTACGATTACTGCACCCTTTTACGATAGTTTCAAAGTTTTTATTAAACTTAATAATTGGTTTGCGCTTTTGTATATGTCTTTTTAATGATTTAGAAGCCCGAAATGCGTCTAAAGGTATTATACCTCTAAACTTTGGCTCAATCCAGAAAACATCATCTTCAAATTTTGTCTCTGCCATTGGAAATATTCCATTCGAATAGGCTTTTAGTATGGTCTCTAGATTTAGGGTTTTAATTGAATTGGCTTTTATTCCGTGGTTTTTCATTCTTCTCTTTTCACGAGCCATTCCTCCAACCAATGAATATTATAATCTCCATTTTTAATATCTGGCTCGTTTAACAGCAGATTAAAAAGTTCAGTCGTTGTTTCAATACCATCAATTATTATTTCATCTAAAGATCTTCTTAGTCTTTCAATAGCCTCGGTTCTATCTCTTCCATGCACAATTAATTTTCCTATCAAGCTATCGTAGAAAGGAGGTATTGTGTAACCATTATACAAGTGTGAGTCCATTCGTACACCTAATCCACCAGGAGAGTGAAATGCTGTTATTGTGCCTGGACTTGGGATAAAATTTGGCAGAGTTTCTGCGTTTATTCGCGCTTCAATAGCGTGACCACTTGGTTTTAACTCATTTTGTTTTAAAGACATCTCCAAGCCTGCCGCTACTCTTATCTGTTCTCTGACAAGATCTACCCCATAAACCGCTTCTGTGACTGGGTGTTCCACTTGGAGCCTAGTATTCATTTCGATGAAATAAAATTCGTTATTTTCATACAAGAACTCGATAGTTCCAGCACCTGCGTAATGTATTGAAGCGACAGCATCAGAGCAGATTTTGCCGATTTTTTCTCTTACTTGGTTGGTGATAGTTGGGCCTGGAGATTCTTCAAGAATTTTCTGATGTCTTCTTTGTAATGAGCAGTCTCGTTCCCCCAAGTGGACTGCATTACCTTTGCCGTCTCCAAAAACTTGTATTTCAATGTGCCGTGGTGTTGTTAGATATTTTTCAATGTAAACTTCATCGTTGCCAAATGCCGCTTTAGCTTCCGAGCGAGCGCTCGAAAAAGCATTGCTAAGTTCATGCTGATTATTTGCCACTTTCATTCCGCGCCCGCCACCACCAGCGGTTGCTTTTATAATTACTGGATAGCCAATGGCTTCGCTAACTTTTTTTGCGTCTGATGTGTCAACAACTTGTCCCACAGAACCAGGGACACAGGGCACATTAAGTTTACTCATTGTATCTTTAGCAGTTATTTTGTCACCCATTATTCTTATATGATCTGCGGTTGGGCCTATAAATTTGATGCCATGATCATCAAGAATATCAACAAAATTGTCATTTTCTGATAAAAATCCATAACCAGGGTGAACTGCCTCTGCTCCAGTGATTTCACATGCGGATATGATCGCTGGTATAGATAAATAACTTCTAGCACTAGCCGGAGGTCCAATGCATATGCTTTCATTTGCCATTCGCACGTGCATTGCATCAGTATCTGCGGTTGAGTGCACTGCTACAGTCTGTATACCCATTTCTTTGCAGGCGCGAATTACACGAAGAGCTATTTCGCCTCTATTTGCAATTAGTATTTTTTTAAACATTAATTTGTTATTCTATTATTAGTAGAGGGGTTCCAAACTCTACAGCATTGCCGTCTGCAATTAAAATCCGTGATATTTTACCTGATTTGGGAGATGGAATTTGGTTCATAGTTTTCATTGCCTCGACGATTAATAAAGTGTCACCCTCTTTTACGGATTGACCTACTTTGATGAAATCAGATGCACCTGGTTCAGGTGCTAAGTATACCGTGCCTACCATTGGCGATGTTATTGTTCCTGGATCATTTTTTGGATCAGTTGGGATCTTATTTTCTTTTTGTGCAACAATTGCAACTTCTGAGGAATCAATTGGTTGTTGAGGTATTGTTATATGTTGTTGTGGAAGACTAGTTTTTTGTCTTGCAACACGTACATTTAGGTTATCATTTTCGCCATAATCGCGTGCTACTTCTAGCTCTGTTAAGTCATGTTCCTTCAGCAAGACGGCTAATTCCCGTATAAAAGAAACATCAGATTCATGATTTTTTTTGGCCATTTGCTCTCTCACCTTTCAAATTAGGCATCTATCGTGCCCTTGTGATTGCTTTATATAATCAAAAGATCAGAACTTCAAAGTTTGTTTTTAGTCTATATAATATTTAACGAATTTCTTTTATAATTTCTTTCATTTGATCAAAATTGACATAACCTCTTATAATGTTTTCTTCTATAATAAAGGTAGGAGTCCCAGAAATTTTTAACTTTTGGCCTAAAGCTCTGGTAGATTTCAAAGTCTCTGTAACTTTTTTTGAGTATAAATGATTGATTACGTCATTTGGAGTTATCTTCAGATCTTCTAAAATTTTCTGTATATTTTGTTGATCTAAGCTTATATTTTTCGTCATTAATTTTTTATGCAACAATTCATATTTTAGCGGCCCTGATTGTTGCAGTACCGAAATAGCTAAACGCGCAGCTAATGTACTTTGTTCACCTAAAATAGGGTACTCTTTGATTATTAACTTTATGTTTTCATCAGACCTAATTAGTTTTTGAATCGTATTATGTGCTTTTCTACAATAGCCACAACGATAATCTAAGAACTCAATAATAGTTATATCACCATTGGGATTTCCACCAATCCAAGAACCTTTATCATTAAAAAGCTCTTCATAATTTGATTGAACAAGCGATGCATCAGATAGTTTTTGATTTTGAGTCTTTTTATTTTCTAATTGTTGTACAGCTTCAATTATTATTTCAGGGTTGCTTAACAAAAA
>NYTF01000024.1 GCA_002683355.1 Paracoccaceae bacterium
ACTTACTGGAGCGATTGTTAAAAACCCATGATCAGCAAGAAATTTTATTCTGTGATAGGTTCCCGGGTGAACGCCATAACAACCATGTAAAAATATAACTGTTGGAAATTTCTTTACCTTTTCAGATAATTTTTTTTCCATTTCATCAACTGTTGAAGCTATCGATTTTCCCACGCTAACTGGGATCCTAACAAGTGCACTTTTCCAAGATCGTTCCATCTCAATTGAACTTGACCAATCGTTTTTGAGCATTTCAGCGGTGGGAGTGAAATTGGTATTAGAATTATTTGTACCATTTATTTTTAATGAATCAGAATATAACAGACTTGGGATGAATATAAGAAGTTTCAAAATAAGAAAAATATAAATACGCATTCTTATTACTAATGGATAGTGGTGATTAATTACAAATTATTTTATAAGATAATAACATTTAATAAACATTGCTATTCTTCCACCCAAAATGCATTGCTTATTTAACCATTAAATCTATTCCATTGAGATTCATTTGTCGGTAAATATTGATAGTTCCACACGTAAACAAACGTTCAAAGCAATTGGTATCTTTTTATTAGCCATTACATGTTTTGATATTATGGCTGTTTTTGTTAGGATTTTACTTGCACACTATAGTGCGCAAGAGCTTTCTGCTTATAGGAATGTGATAGGCATCATACCTAGTATTGTTCTTTTAATTTATACCAGAGAACTCACTTTAAATCTTTCAACATTAGTTATAAAGCAATGGCGGCTAGCGCTACTTAGAGGAGTTTCGGTTGCTGTAGCACAACTATGCTATTACTCTGCAATTGGTGTGCTTGATCTGGCGACAGTATCAACGCTTGGTCAAACGAATGCATTTTTTGTGGTTATATTATCTGTAATAATAATTGGCGAAAAAGTTGGTATTTGGCGTTGGGCAGCCNTATTATTAGGCTTTTTGGGTGCAATGCTAATTTTAAGACCTGGAACAGACTCTTTTTCAATTTATGCGTTACTCCCAATTTGCGCAGCTTTCTTATATGGAATTTCAATAGCCACACTCCCAAAATTTGATCGTAGTATTTCAAATGGATTGCTTTATTTATATTCATCTGTTGGAGCAGGATTGGGCGCTATTATACTTGCCGCAATAATGACCGATTTTACGCCGATATATTCACTTAACCATATGATACTAATTTTTATTATGTCTATAACGGGAGGGATTGGTGTATTATTGATGATGATTGCGTATAGAATGGCACCACCATCAGTTTTATCACCCTTTATCTATTTTGGTATCCTCACAGCTTTTATTTTTGGCTGGGTATTTTTTGGTGAATTTCCTGTTGATACACTTTTCCCAGGGGTATTGTTAATAGTTGGAGCAGGCGCTTTGATTGTATGGCGAGAAAATAAAGTGAAAAAAATTTAATTTGTTATATGATATCTGAAAAGTAGGACAGCAATTTGTGCTTTAATATTTTTCCAGTTGCTGCTGTTGGAAATTCTGTAACAACAAAGATACGTTGTGGAATTTTGTAGGGTGCCAACCTTTCTTTTAACCAAATTTTGAGTGCAGTTTCCAAAATTTTTCCATCAGTTAATACAAAGGCTAATATCTCTTCATTGTTTTTTATTTTATTCCCAATAACTGCAGATTGATAGACATTTGGATGCTTTGTCACCATCGCTTCTATTTCAGGAGGGTAGACATTGAAACCTGATCTAATGATTAACTCTTTTAATCGACCAATGATAAAAAGAGCACCACTTTTATCCAAGTACCCTAAATCTCCAGTTTTAAAATAGCCATCAGGTGTAATGGCTTCTTTTGTTTTTTGAGGATCGCGATAGTAACCCTTCATAACATTTTTTCCGCGTACAAAAATTTCTCCAACATTCTCCGAATTAGGTTTATTTATTTTTACTTCAACGTTGGGAACTGGTAATCCAACTGATAAATCCGATCGAGGTAATTCATTTTTTGTAACAGCTATAGTAGGCGAAGTTTCTGTTATACCATAGCCGTTATTAAGCTGAAGCTTGAAGATTTTTTCAATTTGAGCTTTTACATCAGGATCTAGTGGTGCCCCTCCAGTGGCAAGATTTCTTAGTTTAGGTGCGTTAAGTATTTCATTTTTTGCATCTAATAGCTCAATTATTGATGCGAACATTTGCGGGACACCAGGAAACCTAGTTATACCATTCCTTAGGAATTTTAAAACTTCCTCAGGCTTGAATCTTGGGATAAATTGTATTGAACCCCCTGCGTAGATCACTGGTAAAAATGCAGATGCCAAACAATATATATGAGTTCCTGGCAAAACTCCCAAAACCCGATCATTACTATTTAATCCTATGTGATTGGCAGAGTTTTCAGAATTAAAAAGAAGATTATTATGAGTGAGCATTACTCCTTTTGGGGAACTGGTTGTTCCTGTTGTGTATAAAAGAACAGCCACTTGCTCACCATCAGTTATTACATTTTCTGGCTTTTGTGGATTAAGTTTTGTACAGACAACGGGTCCACATTGAATTTCTCTGATAGTTTTGGCATTCATTCGGTTGGCATGGTTCAAAGCATCTTTTGATGATCTAGTTGTAAACAACACGCATGTGGGCTCTGAGTGTTTTATGATAGCATCGAGCTCAGTTATAGATTGGCGAGCGTTTACTAAAACGCTCCATGCACCAATCTCACTAATTGCGAATAAAGATATGGCATACATAGCAGAATTTTCAGAGACTATGACAACGCGGTCTCCTCCAGAAACCCCATGGTCAATTAAAATTTGAGCTAGCATTGAAGACATGCTTCTTAGCTGTGCGTAACTATATTCAGTTCCATCAAAATCAATTATTGCTACTGAGTCATCTGGTTTACTATTCAATAACTCGTGGATTCGGATCAATGCGTTTACTCTCTAAAATTTATAATTTAAGTTTTTCTGCTTTGATTATCTAACTAATAAATTATTATTTTTGTTGAAAATGGTAGCTTCTTCCTTTGAAGAGTGTCAACATATATCCGGTATAGATTCTGTTAATAATAAAAGGTTGGGACCAGATATGAAGGGCTTGATGATGNATCGTCCATTAAGGATAGTGGACATATTAACTTTTGGAGAAGAGACCCATAGTGAAGCGGAGATAGTATCCGTAACTGTGGAGGGAGGCATTCACCGAACAACATATGGAAAGACAGCTCCTAGAGTCCGAAAAATGGCAAATGCTTTAAAATCTTTGAATGTTAAATTGGGTGATAGGGTCGCAACTTTAGCGTGGAATGGGTATCGTCACTTTGAGCTTTATTATGCAATATCTGGTATTGGGGCTATCTGTCATACTATAAACCCTCGGCTTTCTGCTGAGCAAATGGTTTATATCATCAATCATGCTGGTGATTCAGTGATCTGTGTTGATTTAACCTTTGTTCCAATACTAGANGCCTTAAAGAGTCAGTTAAANTCAGATATTATATATATAATTATGACTGATCGTGATCACATGCCTGAGACAACCTTACAAAATGTTGTCTGTTATGAAGAAATTCTAGAACTCGGAGAGACTGATATTGAGTGGCCAGAGTTTCCTGAAGAAACTGCCTCAAGTTTATGTTATACTTCCGGAACTACAGGAAACCCAAAAGGATCACTGTATACGCATCGATCTACTGTTTTGCATTCATTAACGGCTGGTATTTCTTTTCCAGAAACCATGAGGGCTGGCGTAAAAATCTTGCCAGTTGTACCATTATTTCATGTGAATGCCTGGGGCCTAGCATATGTTGCTCCTCTTGTAGGTGCCTCTATTATTTTCCCCGGTCCAAATTTAGATGGTAAGAGTATTTTCGACCTCATGGATAGTGAACAGGTTTTTTCAGCATGGGGTGTTCCAACTGTTTGGTTAGGTCTTCTAAGTGAGATCAAAAATAGAGGTCAAATTCCAAATGGTTTTGGTGAAGTGATAATTGGTGGCTCAGCTGTACCAAAGTATATGGTCGAATCTTTTGAAAAGATGAATGTATCTGTGTGCCATGCTTGGGGTATGACAGAAATGAGCCCAATTGGAACAAATGGAAGATTATCTCCAGTACATTCACAATTACCTCTTAATGAAAGGATTGATTTAAAGGTAAAACAAGGCCGTCGAGTTTATGGTGTTGAATTGAAAATCATAGATGAAACTGGAAATAGGTTACCACATGATGGTGTTTCAAATGGTGAGTTATATGTTCGAGGTAACATGATCATATCAGATTATTATAATAATCCTGAAGCAACTCGGGATGCAATGGATGCTGATGGTTGGTTTGGAACGGGAGATGTAGCAACGATTGATTCTAATGGATTTCTTACAATTACAGATAGAGCTAAAGACTTAATTAAATCAGGTGGTGAATGGATTAGTTCAATTGATGTTGAGAATATGGCGATGGGACATGATGACGTTTCAAATTGTGCTGTAATCGCAATACCAGATCCCAAGTGGGATGAACGGCCTTTATTAATTGTTGTTCCAAATTCTGATGTCAAACCTGATGCAACAAGCATCCTTAATCATTTAAGTAAAAATTTAGCAAAATGGCAAGTCCCAGATAAAGTTATTTTTGTTGAAAGCTTGCCCTTAACAGCCACTGGAAAAGTTTCAAAATTAACTTTGAGAAAAGAATATAGTGGAGAAAGTTGATATCTAACTTTTTTTATGATTTGACTTTAATTTTAGCTTAGAAATTTTTAAGTGGAGATAGAGTAAATGGTTACAAGCCCTGCAAAAAAAGGCGGATTTGATCCAGTAAGGTTAGATAGAATTACAGACTGGATGCAGCGTTATGTAGATGAGAAAAAATTTCCGGGAAGTTCTATTTTAATAAACAGAAATGGAAATGAAGTTTTTTATTCACATGTTGGAAGTAGAGATGTTGAAGCAGGTTTGCCATTTGAGCGAGACACAATTGTTAGAATTTTTTCTATGACTAAACTTATAACTTCTGTAATTTTGATGAAGTTTGTGGAGAAGGGCATGTTTCCACTTGAAACCCCAGTGTCTGAATTTATTCCTTCATTCAAAAATATGAGGGCATTGTTACCAAATGCAAAATCAATTGATCAAACTGAATCTTGTGATACGCCAACTTTGCATCATTTGTTAACACACACTAGTGGTCTTAGTTATAGTTTTAACCCTGGGTTATTGGCTGGAGAAATGTTGAGGTTAGGCATTTTCGATAGACTGGATGACATAACCTTAGAAGATGCTACAAACCAGCTTTCAAAGTTACCACTCTCTTTTAAGCCAGGCACCCGTTGGGAATATTCAGTTTCTACAGATTTGCTTGGCCGTGTGATTGAAGTTGTTTCAGGGAAGACTTTAGATAATGTTTTTAAAGAGGAAATTTTTGATCCATTAGGGATGCAGGAAACATCATTTAAAATTGACCCAAAATTCATAAATAGATTTGCTTCTCTTTATTCACCANTAGAAGGTAATAGTTTGACCTTGATTGATCATCCTGACACTACACCTTATNTAANGCCATCATTATTATCTGGTGGTGGAGGTCTTATNAGTACGATTGATGATTANATGAAGTTTGGTGAGATGATTTGTGCNGGTGGTCTTCACAATAATGCACGCATTATATCTTCAAAAACTCTAAATTTTATGCGGCTTAATCATTTAAGAGGAGATATAGCATCCTTGGGGCCAGAGAGTTTTGCTGAGCAACCGATGGANGGCATGGGATTTGGATTAGGTGGTGCTTTGGTTCTCAATCCAGGCCTCACACGAATACCTGGTAGTATTGGTGATTTTGGTTGGGGTGGAATGGCGTCAACATTTTTTTGGACAGATCCAATACATAAGATGTCTGTTGTTTTTTTTACGCAATTATCTCCATCTAGTAGTTACGCAAACAGAGCAGAATTAAAGGCTTTGGTTCATGGTGCGATGATAAACTAGGATGTTTTTAAATTATAAACTTCAAATATTGTTAAAAATATAACTTTAGTTTTAAGATATCCTATGTGATCCTAACATCATCAAAATTTAAACAGAGGATAACAGTATGTATTCAGATTTAAGACGTGTTGTTACAGGGCACGATGAGTATGGAAAGTCATGCATAGTATTTGATGATGTTCCACCTGAAAGTTATCGTTTTGGAGAGGGTGGTTTATTTGAAATCTGGGAATCAGGTGGCAAGGTCGTATCCTCAACTGACAAATTGGATTTAGCTAGGGGAAATGTTGTTTTAGGNCCAAAGAATAATAGCGCTAAGTTCAGATATTTTTCTATAGCTCCTACGCCTGATGGTGCTTCCACAGAAGAACTTGAGGAAATGTTCTCTCAAATTTTTAGGGATATTTCTGCTAGTGAAGATAGGGTAGATATAGCAAAACATCCTGGAATGCATAAAACAAAAACAATTGATTATATAATTTTACTTAAAGGTACAGCAAAACTAATTCTGGATATGGAGGAGACAGACTTGAAGCCTTTTGATGTAGTTGTTCAGCGCGGAACAAATCATGCTTGGGTATGCACAAGCAAAGAGCCAGCCTTATTTATTGCAGTCTTAATAGATGCAGATATTACCTAAAACGTATTTACAAGGCATGATTAACATTGAACAATGATTACAGTTATAAAATATCAATTTAACTATGATGCAAATTAGAATTATTATTTAACCAGGGGGGTAACATGAGAAAATTAATTTTAGCTGGAATTTTAGCTGCTTCGGTAATTGGGGGTAATTTAACTTCTGCGCCATCAGCCTTAGCTGAGAATATGAACGTAACAATAGTGGCAGGGCATCCAGCAGTTTTTAGGTGGGTAAAGCACGCCAGTCAAACATTCGTTCCAGCTGTTAATGCAGCATTGGAAGGAACTGGCGTTAGCATGACTTGGAGTGAGCAATGGGGTGGTTCTTTAGCAAAAGTTGGAGATGAGTTGGAGGCTGTCGAAGAGGGCTTAGCAGAAATAGGCCTTGTTTCTTCATTGTTTGATCCTGGAAAACTTTCAGTACAAAATGTTACTTATTTCACACCGTTTGTTACAAGTAATGCAACAATGGTTGGCGACTGGATGGACCAATTGCAAGAAACCAATGAAGATATGAAAGCTGCATGGCATGAAAATGGATTAGAGTATTTAGGTGGTGCCATTGGTATAGACGACTATCTATTAATGACAAAATTCCCAGTTAACTCTATTTCAGATTTGAATGGAAAGAAAATTGGGGCTCCTGGNCCTGCAGTAAACTGGTTAAAAGGCACCGGCGCAGTCGGGGTTTCTGGTAATTTAACNACCTATTATAATGAGATAAAAACAGGTGTTTATGATGGAGTAATTGTATTTGCCTCTGCAGCTCTTCCTGGAAAGCTACATGAGGTTGCTCCTTATATAACTAAAGTTGGCTTTGGCGCACAGTACGCGGGGGGAATTGCTGCTAATAAAGATTGGTATGATAGCCTCTCAGCGGATGTTCAAAATGCTCTTAAAGAAGGTGCTAAAGCTGATAGGATTGCGTATCATAAAGATTTAGATGCGTCAGTTAGTAAGTTTTTAGGTATCATGCAATCACAAGGAGCCACGGTAACTGAAGTTGATCAAGCTTTCAGAAATCAATGGGCAGCTGGCATGGATAATGTAGCAAAAATTTGGGCAGCCAAACTGGATTCTGAAGGAAAAGCGGGTTCAGCTGTTTTAAGTGCATATATGGACACAATGAGAGCATCTGGAGCGACCCCGGTACGTAACTGGGATAAGGAATAATAATTTCATGAGGGGGTGAAAGCTCCCTCACGAAATTTATTTGGAATGAAATAATGCAAAGTGTGCAAGACCATGTATTACCATCCTGGTTCTTATTTGTTCGCAGGGTTGTGGATTACATTACAAGCGTATTAAATATCATTGGCACACTTCTTATCGTAAGTGTAATGATCTTAGTAAATTCAGATGTAATTGGTAGAGGTCTTTTTAATGCGCCAATTTCAGGAGTTCCTGAAATTGTATCTATGTCTATTGTCGCTATTGTTTTTTTACAAGTAGCGCAAGCATTTCGAAAAGGACGGTTAACAAGAAGTGAAGCATTTCTGAATTTTATTGGCAAATATCATTTTAAATTTCGTGCTCTAGTTGATCTAATATTTTCTNCTGCTGCTATTATCTTGATTTGGAAATTATTGACGGCGAGTGGTCCGCTATTTTTGAAAGCTTGGACGCGAAATACATTTGAGGGTACAGTAGGTGATTTTATTGCACCAATATGGCCAGTAAAGTTAATTATATTAATTGGATGTACAGCACTTTTGGCGCAGCTGATACTTTATATGTTACAGGCAATTATTCGGTTAATTGCGAAAGAGGAAATTACTGATGACACCATTTGAGATAGGATTAACCTCATTTGGGGGAATGGTTCTTTTAGTTTATTTAGGTTTTTGGGTTCCTTTCTCTTTGATGTTTTCGTCTTTTGTAGGGGTTTGGGCTATAAAAGGTTCACCATTGCTGGCTGGTAAACTATTGGCATTGGCTGCCTCAGAAACTATATCGAGCTATTTTTTTGGTGTTGTGCCTTTATTTGTATTAATGGGTTATCTGGTATCGGTTACTGGAATGGGATCTGATGCCTTTGATGTCGCAAACCATCTATTTCGCAAAATGAAAGGGGGTCTTGGGATTGGCACGGTTGGTGCAAACGCTATATTTGCTGCGATTACNGGTATATCAATAGCTTCAGCGGCTGTTTTTACAAGAATAGCTGTCCCTGANATGATCAAACACGGTTATACCAAGCGCTTTTCTGTAGGAGTTGTTGCCGGTTCATCTGTCTTAGGAATGTTAATACCACCAAGTTTATTATTGATTTTATATTGTCTTTTGACAGAACAATCTGTTGGAGATTTGTTCATTGCTGGCATTTTACCTGGTTTACTTCTTGCTTTAATTTTTGCAATTGGGATCTTCTTAATGGCTATTTTTTGGCCAAAGTTTATTGGTATTAATATTGGCCATAAAAATATTGAAACTAATTCAATATCTAGATCTACTTTGTTCTCAAAAGGTTCTCCAATATTTGNGTTAATTACTATAGTTATTGGTGGAATTTATGGTGGTTTTTTTACTCCAATTGAGGCTGGTGCTGTTGGATGTGCTGGTGCCATAGTGATTGGTGTGCTGAGAANGAAATTAACCGTTAAAGATTTTTGGCAGGTTTTAAGTGATACAGGTTTAATAACAGCGGCAATCAGTTTTCTAATTATATCTGCTCAGATGTATTCTCGAATGTTAGCCCTTTCTGGTGTTCCAGCAGAATTTGGAAATTTTGTTGTTAATTTTGATATTGGATACTGGGGAATTATATTAACTTACGTAGGTCTGGTAATCTTAATGGGCACTATTTTGGATAGCTCNTCAATTATGCTAATTTTAGTTCCTTTAATGTTGCCTGTTTTAATCTCAATGAATGTAGATCTTATTTGGTTNGGCATTGTAACAATTATTGCTGTTGAAATAGGTCTTTTGACACCTCCCCTTGGGATTTCAGTGTTTGTTATCAAGTCAGCGTTAGATGATCCTTCAATAACACTTGGCGATATTTTTATTGGTGCTGCACCCTTTGCTCTCATGATGCTTGTAGTACTAGCACTTGTTTTAATATTTCCAATGATAGCCACAATCTTAATTTACTAGAAAGTGAAAAAATGACTAGAAGATATGTCGATTTATCAGTCCCCTTGGAGGCAGGAATAGTATCTGATCCAGATATCATGCTTCCTAAAATTGAGTATTTAAACCATGATGATACCGCAGAACAGGTTTGCTCGCTCTTCCCGGGAATGACCAAGGAACAATTGCCTGGTGGTGAGGGTTGGGCTGTAGAGCAGTTGCAAATTGCNACCCATAATGGAACTCATCTTGATGCACCGTATCATTACCACTCCACTATGAATAATGGTGAGCGTGCAATAACGATAGATGAGGTCCCACTGGAATGGTGTTTTAATCCAGGTGTAAAACTAGATTTTAGAAAGTTTGAGGATGGATATATAGTAACCGCTGAGGACGTTGAGAAAGAATTAGAGCGTATTGGACATCAATTAAAACCTTTGGATATAGTAATGGTTAATACAAGCGCTGGGGATCGTTATGGAAAGTCAGACTTTCTTTTAAAGGGATGTGGCATGGGCCGTGAGGCAACATTGTATTTGACAGAAAGAGGTGTTCGAGTAACTGGTACAGATGCTTGGAGTTGGGACGCACCATTTCCATTGACTGCAAAGAAATTTGCTGAGGAAAAAGATCCTTCAATCATTTGGGAAGGNCATNGAGCTGGAATGGACATTGGTTATTGTCATATTGAAAAATTNACCAATCTTGAAAATTTACCAGCAAATGGTTTTGAAGTGTCTTGTTTTCCTTTTAAAATAAAAAATGCATCTGCTGGGTTTACTCGTGCCGTTGCAATATTTGAGGACTAATAAATGCGCTTAGCAACAATAAAAATAAATAATTCAGAGCGTTTGGTGGCGTATATAGATGATAAAAAACTTCTTGATTTAGAACTTGCTTCCCAAGCTAATAATAAACCTCATAACTTTTTTTCTGACATGCATTCTATGATTGAGGGAGGAGACTCTGCCCTCTCTTTAGCATATGATTTGATTTCTAATCCAAGAAAACATTATTTAATTAATGTTGAGGAGGTTGTATTTTGTCCACCNTTAATCCCAACACAATATAGGGATTGTTTGGTTTTTGAAGAGCACTTAAAAAATGGTTTTGCGGCGGCTGAAAAAATGACAGGGCGTCGATATGACATACCAGATGTTTGGTATCAACAGCCTATATATTACAAAGGAAATCGGTTGACATTTATAGGTAATAATCAGGATGTTTTATGGCCAGATTATGCNGATTATTTGGATATCGAATTAGAGCTAGCNATTATTATCTCTNAAAATGGCAAAAATATATCAAAAGAAGATGCCCCAAATTATATTTTTGGATATTCTATTTTAAACGATGTGTCAGCTCGAGATGCTCAAATGATAGAAATGGCAGGCCAGCTGGGTCCAGCGAAAGGAAAAGATTTTGACACAGGTAATGTCTTGGGCCCATATATTTTGACTGCAGATGAAGTTCCGCATCCTGTTTCCCTTAATATGGAAGCAAGAGTAAATGGGCAGAGGTGGGGTGGTGGTAATAGCTCGAAGATGCATCACAATTTTGCTGATATAATCGCCTTTATTTCTAAATCAGAAACACTTTACAGCGGTGAGNTTATTGGATCTGGTACTGTTGGTACTGGATGTGGTTTGGAAATTGGAAAAAGACTANAACCAAATGATCAGTTTGAGTTGGAAATCGAAAATATTGGAATCTTAAAAAATAGAATTGTTAAGGAAATAAAAGATGACTGATAATCATGAGTTTGGAAATATGCCTAGTAAAACTGTTGTTGAGTTTACATGTAGCGGTAACGCTGTTGGGAAAATGAGAAATGAGCTAGAGGTACATATGACAANGCCATCCCAAGAAACTTTTTTTTTGGCGACAGATGAAGGTTCTTTTCATGGGGGAGATGCAACGGCACCGCCGCCACTGGCNTTATTTGTGGGCAGTCTGACTGGCTGTATAATGACTCAGATTAGAGCCTTCTCAAAGAGAATGGGGGTTCAGTTAAGTGACTTGCAAGTAAANACAAAAGTTCAATGGAATTGGATAGCNAAAGAAAAAATTTATGAGACCGCCCCTAAATCTTTTGAAATTGATGTAATGATTGATAGTGCTAATTCAATNGATGAAGTGAAGGGACTAATAATNGCGGCAAAAAAAGGTTGCTTTATTGAGCAAACTTTGGGTCAAAAGAATTCAATCAATCATCGTATTAAGACAAAGAGTGGTTGGGTTGACGTTTAGTTTATGATTTGAATTGATAAGAGTGAATTGAAGTATTTTTATATTGTGCCGTTTATGAGATTTGANATTTATTTNGCAAAAAATTAGGAAATTAATAACTTATGAATGTTCCAGTAAATGAGCTGTTAAAATTAATTGATTTAGAGCGACTTGAAGTTAATCTATTTAGAGGGATTGGGACAGGAGGGGAAACAAGCACACGAATTTTNGGAGGCCATGTTATCGCTCAAGCGCTTGCATCAGCTTATGGTACAGTAGAGNANCGTGTGTGNCATTCACTACATGCTTATTTTATTCGNCCNGGTGATCCAAGCNTCCCAGTTATTTATGAAGTTGACAAGGCGAGAGATGGTGGAAGCTTCACAACAAGGCGAGTTATCGCAATACAACATGGAAAACAAATCTTTAATATGTCTGCTTCGTTTCAAGTAAGTGAAAAAGGTTGGGAATATCAGCACAAAATGCCTCAAGTAGATACTCCAGAAAATCTAGA
>NYTF01000025.1 GCA_002683355.1 Paracoccaceae bacterium
GTCCCCGGAATTCCTATTAAACTTAGACAACCAATAACGACGGCAGCGGCTGTAAAGGGCATAATTTTACCTAAGCCAGCAATATTTTCGTAGGATACTTTACCAACTTTTAATGCAAAGATACCCGCACCCATAAATAATAAGGCCTTGGTTATTCCATGATTAAACATATGAACCAAGGTGGCAGTTAATCCCAATTGGTTCATTAATGACGCCCCCAACAAAAGATATCCAATTTGGCCAATAGATGAATATGCCAGCATTCGCTTCAGATTAGTTTGAAAAATTGCAACGATGCTTGCTAAAAACATTGATGCAATGGCCAGAGGCATGAAGATAATAAGAATTATGTTTTCATCAAATGCAAAAGTTGGGTGGTATATAGAAAATAAAAATCGCAAAAGAACATAAATTGATGCTTTTGTTGCAGTTGCTGACAAGAAGACTGTGACTGCTGACGGCGCAAACGTGTAAGCTCTAGGCAACCAAAGATGCAAAGGCATAATCGCAATTTTCAACCCCAGACCAATGACAATAAAACCAAATCCAGCGCGGATCGTTCGATTAAGACCTTGATCAGAAATTCTATCAGCCAAATCAACTAAATTTAATGTGCCAGTTGCCATGTACAAAAATCCGATACCTATTACAAAAAATGTCGCTCCAATGGTTCCTAGAATTAGATAGTCATAAGCAGCAGTTAACGCTCGCTTATCTTTATAAGCTCCCATGGCTACCAAAATGTATGTTGCGAGTGAGGAAATTTCTAAGAATACAAATATATTGAATGCGTCGCCAGTAACGACAATTCCCATTAACCCCGTAAAACATAACATGTAACTGGCATAAAATAATGTATGATGTTTTGGGTTGATCTCAATCATTACAGATCTGTACGCATAAGGTAATGCAACTGTAGCTATCAAAGAGATTAACATTAAGATTAAGGCATTAGTCGCATCTATCCTATACTCAATACCAATGGGTGGAGCCCAACCGCCTATATGATAAGATATTACACCACCATCTTTAAGGGTAAGAACCAAGATAACAGATATTGCCAAGCTAAAAGCAGTTGCCAAAAACGAAACCGCCCATGCTAAACCTTTATTCCCAAACAATAATATTAATGGAGCCGCTACAAAAGGTATGACAATTAGCCAAATTGGGAGTTGCTCTTCCAGTGTTAAGGCTACGTGGTTCACTTGCTCAATCGCCATTACGCTAACCAAGCCTCTCTATCTTCATTTTCTTTTTCAGCAATTAAAGTCTCTGCATCCAAAATTTCATCTTCTTCTATGGTGCCATATTCTTCTCGAATTCTAACAATCAAAGCCAGTCCAAGAGAAGTTGTCGCCACCCCAACAACGATAGCTGTCAATATCAACACATGAGGAAGGGGATTGGAGTATATAACGTCCAAGCCATATTCAACA
The DNA here is from genome assembly GCA_002683355.1 of Paracoccaceae bacterium. Taxonomy (GTDB): domain Bacteria; phylum Pseudomonadota; class Alphaproteobacteria; order Rhodobacterales; family Rhodobacteraceae. Next base: position 1,437 of record NYTF01000025.1, read on the forward strand.
TGACCTGTATTATCATATGGCAATATAGGAGCCGTGCCTCCAATAACTTTGCCAATTGAAATGTACATCATAAAAACCGAAACTTGGAAAATATTTAAACCAACTATCTTTTTTAATAAATTTCCTTTAGCGATAACAATATAAAGGCCAATCAACATTAAAATAATAAACAGCCAGTAATTCATATGACCTAAAATAAATTCCCAACTCATATCACCAATCCTCATCTGATATATGAGGCGTTCTAGACGCAAACGCGTAATAGATAGATACAATAACACCAGAAACGGTGACACCTACTCCAAGTTCAACGAGCCAAATGCCCCAATGCTGGCCATGGGTCGGATGCTCAGGATCAAAAACTGTATAATCTAAAAAAGGATACCCATAAAATAATGAAACAAGGCCAGTTCCAGCATAAATCAAAACCCCTAACGCCATTAATTTATGTGCCAACCAAACAGGAAAAACTTGTTTTACCTTAGATAAGCCAAAGACGACGCCGTAAAGAATAAAAGCCACCGCCATTATAACGCCAGCCTGGAATCCCCCACCTGGTGAGAAATCTCCATGAAACTGGACATAAAAAGCAAACAAAATAATCGTACCAACCACTATTTTTGTTACAACTCTTAAAATCAGATGATGTTCGTGCATCACAACTCTTCTTTATCCTCGCGCCTTCTACGAGCTAACCCACTCAATAATACGAGAACGCCTACACCGGCAGTAAATACTACGGCTACTTCTCCCAAGGTATCAAATCCACGATAGCTAGCCAGAATCCCAGTTACCATATTTGGCACACCAATATCAGTTGCACTATTACTGACATAGTAAGCTGCTACGTGCGTATTTGCTGGACTATTTAAATCTCCAAAATTTGGCATATCCATTGTTCCATAAATCAATGCAACACCAATAATAATGATTATCAATACAGGCATTAATTGGAATTTTGGCGACTTTTTTTGCGTTCTTGCAGTCAATGCTATCGTGCCCAACATCAATACAGTCGTTATACCTGCACCTACTGCTGCTTCAGTAAATGCAACGTCTACCGCATCCATAACAATAAAAAGAAGAGCTGACAGAAAACTAAAGACACCAGATAGCATAACGACAGCAAATAACTTATCCATTCGAATGATGGCCAATGCAGTTACAACCAGCATCACAAACAAAATTATATTTATTGTGGTTTCAATCATAAACTGTCCTGAGGCTCTTTTAAGTCCGACTTAGGTTTCATACCTGAAACTAAAGCAGCACTTGCGACCGCATGAGTTGCTGTTGGGCCAGTTAAGAACAAAAAAACAATCAATAAAATGAGCTTAACCGTTATCAACGACAAGCCAGATTGTATGCAAAGTCCAGAAATCAGGAGTATCATGCCAGCACTTTCCACAACAGAAGCAGCATGTAACCGCGACCAGAATTCAGGCAGTTTTAGAACACCCAGTGCACCTATGAGTACAAAAAAACAACCTAAGCCAATTAAACACCAGCTTAAAATATCGTAAAACATATCTAAAGCCATTATTCAGACTCCTGATTGTGCACCGGAATATCACCAATGGATCTATATCTAAAAAATTTTAAAACTGCGATTGTGCCCACAAAATTTATAAGTGCGTAAAGTAAGGCAATATCGAGAAAATCAGGTCGGCCAGATAAAAATCCAACCACTCCAATAAATAAAACGGTCTGCGTTCCAAAAACATTTGAAGCAAGGACTCTATCATACAAGGTTGGACCAAAATACAATCGCAATAGCACAAGTATCATTGATATAATCAGAACGATGGCCACAATTAAGAACATCAAACTGCTCTTTCTATATTTGACACTCTTGAATTCATATCAGCTAAAGCATCTAAATCTTCTTCAGAATATGACAAAGCATGTACCCAGATTTCTTCACCCTCATGTTCGACTGAAATTGTCCCAGGTGTCAAAGTAATTGAATTAGCAAATGTTGTTTTACCAACCTCTGTTTCCTGCGTACATGGCACTTTAAAAAAATGCTGCTTAATGCTCGGGTTTAATCCCAAAATCGTCTTGGTAACCAGCCAATTTGATTTAGCGATCTCAACTAACAACCAAAAAAAGTAACCAATAGTGTTTAGAATTTTTAATCTTATTTCTAGTCTACCCGTGTCGGCCACATCATCCATGCGACGAACAACAAATACGGCAATTGCTGCAGCGATGAAGCCAAGCATTACGATAAAACCTTGATAAATCCCAGACATCAATAACCATAGGCAAAAAAGTACGATTATAGTTATTATTGTTCTAATCAACAGCAACCCACCTTCCTGCGAGCAATCAACAAATCCACATTGGGAACTTCTCTTACACAAGATGTGGACATTTTATCGCTGTTTTTCAAGAGAATAAGAACTTATTGCATTCGAAAATGTGAATTATGCACTGAAATACAACAATTCATGAATTTTTTATTAATATTAGGCAATGAGTCNATTTTAAACAATCGTTCCTGAAGAGCTAATACGTAATTAAATTTGTATTTAATTATCAACACGAGTATATACGAGTTTAGAATTAAGGGGCTACAGATACAATGAGTTTTGAAATTGGACATCTTAAAATCGGTAATGATTTACCATTAAATATTATTGCAGGTCCCTGTCAGTTGGAAAGCACTGACCATTCTATAATGATTGCACAATTCATGTCAGACGCATGTGCCGAAGTTGGTGCAGGATTCATTTTCAAAGGATCATTTGATAAAGCCAATAGAACTTCTGTTTCTGGNAAACGTGGCGTGGGGATCTTTGAAGGTTTAAAAATCATGGAAATGGTTAAAAAATCAGTAGGCTGTCCTGTGCTTACTGATGTTCACGACCCCAATCAATGCGCTGAAGTTGCATCTGTTGTGGATGTCTTGCAAATTCCCGCATTTTTATGCCGACAGACTGATTTACTAGTTGCTGCAGCAAAAACAGGTGCCGCAATTAATGCCAAAAAGGGGCAGTTTCTTGCTCCATGGGAAATGCCTAACGTTGCTGAAAAACTAGCCTCAACTGGCAACAAGAGAATAATGTTGTGTGAACGAGGGACAAGCTTTGGTTACAACACTCTGGTTACAGATATGCGAGGCATCCCTGAAATGATGAAAACTGGTTATCCAATTATAATGGACGCTACACATTCGGTTCAGCAACCAGGTGGAAAAGGAAAATCATCTGGCGGACAACGAAAATTTGCACCATTAATGGCACGAATGGCGATAAGCATCGGAATTTCTGGTGTATTTATTGAAACGCATGAAAATCCAGATAACGCTCCATCAGACGGGCCTAACATGATTAAAATAAACCAAATGCCAGATATTCTTAAAAATCTGATGAAGTTTGACCAACTTGCTAAGGAAAATCCATTTCGGCTAAATGATTAAGATTGATTACAACCCAATTAACATATCTTAAAAAAATATTTATCAACTCTTGCATAGAAAAGTTTTATTAATGAAAAAATATGATTACATAATTATTGGCGCAGGCTCTGCAGGATGCGTGCTTGCAAATAAACTTGGAGAAGATACAAAAAATAATATCTTAATTTTGGAAGCAGGTCCGATGGATCGTAATCTCATGATCCATATACCAGCTGGTGTGTATAGTGCTTACCGTAATCCTAAAATTAATTGGAACTATTCAACAGAAGATGAGCCAGAGCTTTTTAATCGTAATGTTTCAATGCCACGTGGCAAAGTTGTTGGTGGTTCTTCATCAATCAACTCAATGGTATACATGAGAGGCCATCCCTTGGATTATGATCGTTGGCAATCAGAATGTGGATTAAAAGATTGGTCGTACGATCAATGTTTACCGTATTTCAAAGCTGGCGAAAATTCTGATCGCGGGGAAAATCAATGGCGAGGAGGAGCCGGTTATCTTGGTGTAACAAGAGGCTCATTTCAAAATCCATTATATGATGCTCTTGAAGAAGCTGGCACACAATCAGGGCAAGGTCACTCGGAAGACCTAAATGGCTTTAACCCAGAGGGAACAGCAAGATTAGACGCAACCCGAAAAAATGGAAGGCGATGTAGCGCTGCTGTTGCACATTTAAGACCAGCACTTGCTCGTGGAAATATAACTCTAATTACAAGAGCGCAGGTCGAGAAAATTGTTATAAATGGAAATTCAGCGACTGGAATTTCGTATAGGCATAAAGATAAGACTCACTCAATTGAAGCCAATAAAGAAATAATATTATCAGGTGGAGCAATCAATTCTCCACACCTGTTAATGTTATCAGGAATAGGTCCAAAAGATCATTTAAAAGAACATGGAATAGACACTAAAGTTGATCTCCCAGGAGTTGGACAAAACCTACAAGACCACGCAACTGTAATACTTCAGTATGCATGTAAAAAAAGCTTCCCAATACACAAGGTAGACCAACCTCACCGNAAATTAGCAACTGGTATACAATGGGTGTTTACACGCAAAGGGATGGCAACCTCGAACATCTGGGAAGCAGGTGGATTAATCAAAAGTGAGGCAAATGCTGAATATCCCGATATTCAATATCACTTTGGACCAGTCGGTTTTGAATTTAACGGGACCAAAATCTCATTGCTACAAGCGTTTGCTATTCACGTAGATCAACTGCGTCCTCGCAGTAGAGGGCAAGTATTACTAAAATCAAGCAATCCTTNTGATAAACCTTTAATGGCATTTAATTANCTGCAAGATCCACAAGATTTAAAAGANATNGTNAATGGCTTCAAAAAAGCGCGNCANCTAATATCACAACCTGCTTTTGATGAATNTAGAGGAGTAGAGCTTAAACCGGGCCCAGATGTTAAATCAGATGCAGAAATTGAGCACTGGGTCAGAAATGTTGCAGAGACAGACTATCATCCAAGCTGCACCTGCTCTATGGGCCAAGGTAAAATGGCAGTGGTGGATGATCAGCTCAAAGTTCATGGAATTGAAAAACTACGCGTAATAGATGCCTCAGTTATGCCTCAAATAGTGTCTGGAAATTTAAACGCTCCAACCCAAATGATTGCTTCTCGCGCAGCCGATATGATTTTAGGTAAACCTCAACTCAACCCTATAAAAGCAAAATTTGCGTTTGAGAATTAATCTATTAAACTGCGNACAGCATTTAAAAACTCAGATACTTCCTCAATATTATTATAGTGGCACATGGAAACCCTGGTGCAACTCTCCAAATTTAAAGGCTTCAATATATTTCCAGAGTAGTGATCAGATTTACGCGCATGAACTCTTATACCTTTATTACGCAAACTGCTAACAACCTGCTCTGCAGTCATCCCTTTCACCGTCATCGATACAAGTCCTTCACGACGTGCATTTTCTGCACCACCTAAAATTCCAATACCTGGTAGATTGGCCAATCCAGTTAGATTACCCACTCCGCCAATCATTGCGTCTGTCAAAGTCTTCTCTTGTTGATGTATTGCTCTACCCGCGGCCAAAATTCGATCACGCTTCGTGTTTTTACTTGAAACCTTAGAACCCAACCAATCAAAATAATTAACNACATCGCTAAAAGCAGCATAAGATCCCGTATCACGCGTTCCAAGCTCCCAGTTTTGAGCAGGTCCACCGATTAAATTCTCATGTGGCAAATCCCGCAACCTATCTGAAAGCCAGCCAATGCCATAACCATGTCGCGAAAAAACTTTGTAGGGCGAAACAGCATAACCNTCAATCTTATAACTCTCTAAATCCAAACCACCATGGGCGGCGTGTTGAATACCATCAACAATTATAAAGCAATTAGGAGAAATTGAGCGTACTGCACTTACAATCTTTGTAACGTCAACACTCATACCGGTTACAGGCGATGTGTGAATGATAGTCGCCACTCGCACATCAGGAGTCATAGCTTTAAGATATGCCGAAGGATCAATTGAACCATTTTCGTTATCATGCTCAACGCTAATATAGGTCTTATTACCCAGCTCAGACCATTTCATGCATGCACTCACTGATGCTGGGTGCTCTAACGTACTACCAAGAACTAATCCACCAGGCTTAGAGCCCAAAATTGCAGTACGTATTAGCCGAAATAAAATTTCTGTACCACTTTCACCAACAAAAAATGTGCCACTATTAATTCCAAAAAAAGCAGACATATCTTCTTTTGANTGATTTATAATGTCTACTAATGCATTACTTGCCTTGTTATCACGCCCTTGGTTATCAGGTATTGCAGCAAATTTTGCAGATGTTTCAACTACCGACTTAAGTGTTAAGGCTCCACCAGCATTCTCAAAGAAAATACGCTTTCCCTCAAATGGACACTCATCAATATGTGCAAAGCGGTCCCGCACCTCCGTAATTAGTTTTGCATTGTTGTGAAGCATTAGATTTCAACCATCAAGTTTTGTNTAGCACAGGTTTATTAAATAAATACTAACTAATGGCCCAAGATCTGACTTAAAAATAATTTTGTTCTATCAGACTTTGGATTATCAAAAAATTCTTTTGGCTCATTTTCTTCCACTATTTGACCATCATCCATAAAAATTACTCTATTAGCGACCTGCCTAGCAAAACCCATTTCATGAGTAACGCAAACCATTGTCATTCCTTCTTCTGCAAGCTCGATCATCGTGTCCAACACTTCCTTAATCATTTCTGGATCGAGAGAGGAGGTCGGTTCATCAAATAGCATTATTTGAGGCTTCATACAAAGCGATCTTGCAATCGCAACTCTTTGTTGTTGACCGCCAGATAATTGACCAGGGTATTTATCAGCTTGCTCAGGTATTTTAACCTTTTCAAGATAATGCATAGCTGTTTCTTCAGCTTCTTTTCTAGCCATCTTTCGTACCCAAATGGGCGCTAAAGTACAGTTTTCTAAGATTGTAAGATGTGGAAACAAATTAAAATGTTGAAAACACATTCCAACTTCTGATCGAATCTTATCTATATTTTTTAGATCCGAAGATAATTCGGTTCCATCAACAACTATTTTACCTTGTTGATGTTCCTCAAGGCGATTTATACAACGAATTAGAGTAGACTTACCTGATCCAGAAGGACCACAAACAACAATTCTTTCCCCCCGCCGAACTTCCAGATTAATGTCTCTTAAGACATGGAAATTTCCAAACCATTTATTCATATCAGAAATATGGATTGCAATTTCATCAGACACCTCCATTTTGGAGCGATCAATTGCTCGTTCTGTGACTACATCAGACATTTAAGCCTCCTTAACTGTTATCAGTTTTCAATTTTCGTTCCAAATATTGCGAATATTGTGACATGCCAAAACAACAAATAAAGAACATCAATCCAATTGCCACATATAACTCCCAGTAAATACCATTCCATTTTTGATCAGCTCTTATCAGAGATGCGAGACCAACAGGGTCTAAAAGACTAATGATGGAAACCAAAGTAGTATCTTTAAATAATCCAATGAAAGTATTCACAATGCCTGGAATAGAAATTTTAAGCGCCTGTGGCATTATTATAAGTCTTTGAGATTGCCAATAGCTCAAACCAAGTGCTGCTGATGCTTCATGTTGACCTACTGGAAGGGCCGCTAAACCTCCCCGAATAACTTCAGCCATATATGCTGCTGAAAAAATTGTAACCATTATAATAACTCTTATTATAATATCAAAAGATGTTCCTGGCGGTAGAAAATAATTTAATAATACTGATGCCACGAATAATAATGTTATAAGGGGTACACCCCTTATAAACTCAATGAAACCTACACAGATCATTTTGACTAAAGGCAAGTCTGACTGTCTACCAAGTGCCAAAAGTATACCTATGGGAAAAGAGGCCGCTATTCCCGAAAAACCAACAATCATCGACAGTAAAAATCCACCAAATTGCAGAGATTCTATTAAAACTAGGTTGATTGGAAGGATATACTTAAACAACGCAATAAATGGACCTGCGATAAAAATAAAATATAAAAAGAAAAATAATATTGCTGCGGTAAAGCTGAATCCGGAAGATAGTTTAAATTTATTTTTTGCAAGAAAAAATACCAGCCCAGTTAGACTAATAGCGAGATAAATAGAAAACACTGGCCAAATCGACCCCCCCCACAAAAGCCAGACAGCAATGCCTGGATAAATCAATGAAAACCAGAAAAATCTTGCAAAACGTGGTATCAAAACAGGCGCTATTGATATAAATAACAATACGAACGTTAAAATAGGTCTCCAATATTCTTCAGTAGGGTAAAATCCAAATAATAATTGACGCCATCGAGCGCCAATTACAGAAAAGCAAGCCACATCAGGATTAATATCAAGGCATTCCCGAATCGAATTTGCCGTCCAAATCCCACCGTAAGCCCAAGGAATGAAATCTCTTAAGCAAACATAAATAAAATAAACTGATAATATGGTTAAGAGCGAGTTCAACCATCCAGAAAACAAATTTTGACGTACCCAACGTATTGCATTACTTTCCGTAATTGGCGGTGGCGATTGTGGAATCTCTTTTTCTCTGACGAAGCTAATATTTGACATTCTACAAGCCCTTTATTTGAAAAGAGCGATTAAAATAATTTATAATAGCAGAGACACATAAAGAAACACATAAATAAAAGCCCATAAGCAAAAGCATAGATTCCAACTCTCGACCGGTTTGATTCAATGTAATTCCCCCAAGGGTACCTCTCACGTCCATATACCCTACAGCTATAGCTAGTGAGGAGTTTTTGGTAAGGTTTAAATAATTTGAAATCATCGGTGGCACGATTACTCGAAGTGCCTGAGGTAAGATAATCAAATTCATAATTCTACTTGGCCGTAATCCGAGTGAAGATGCCGCTTCTGTTTGTCCCTTAGAAATAGCCAATATCCCTGAACGAACAATTTCACCAATAAACGCAGAAGTATATAATGAAAGAGCTAGTGTTAAGGCAATAAATGAATTTCGTACATATATACCATCTTTAAAATTAAACCCCTTTAAATACGGATATTCTAACGAAACTGGGCCACCCAAAATAAAATAAAATAAAATAGATGGTATAAAAAATATTGCTAAAGAAATCCAAAACTTTGGTAAATTTTTGCCAGTTTCCTCTTGAAGATTTTTAGCATATCTTCTGAACAAAAAAATTGCAGCTAAACTAAGAATAAAAATCAATATGAGATAAACAGAACCATCACCCCAAACTGGACTTGGAAAATAAGCTCCTCTATTAGTAACTGCAGTACTTTGAAAAAAAATCATAGAAGCTTCTGGGTCGGCACCTTTAAACGCTCGGGGTGCTGGTGTAAACTCAGTTAAAAGAGCAAATATCATTACAATCCAAAGCAAAATTGGGATATTTCTAAACCCCTCAATGTAAACAGACATCAATTTCGCCACAATCCAGTTTTTAGAAAGCCTTAATATTCCGACGAAAACACCAATGATAGTCGCTATTATACAACCGATAAATGCTACTAGTAACGTATTTAAAATACCAACTAATGCTGCGCGTCCATGTGTGCTATCATTGGTATATGGAATTAATCTTTGATTTATATCATAGCCAGCGCGCATCCAAAGATAAGAAAAATCCACATCTTTTCCTAAAAGCGCTAGATTTTTGACTGTATTGTCTACCAACCAGAAGACGACTGAAACAAAAATGATAAAGGCGATAACCTGCACCGTAGTAGATCTATAGCGCGTATCACCTAATAACATTCCCAGTCTAAATTTTTCGACAGGAAGCTTAACTGAACTCATAAAAAATCAATCTATAAAAAGAAAAAGGGTGCACAATTAAAGTGCACCCTTCATATTTATTTCTTATCTAAATGGAGGAGAATATAGAATTCCACCATTGGTCCAAGAATTGTTCACACCACGTTCGATGTTTATACCACTTGACGCTCCAAGATTTCTCTCAAAGATTTCGCCATAGTTACCAACGTGTTTAATGGCATTATACATACCATCTTTAGGCATGCCCATCATCGCCATCATATCATCATCTCCAGTACCTAGAAGACGGTGAATTTCAGCGTCCTTGGTATCAGAAAAACTATCGATATTTGCAGATGTAATACCTTTTTCTTCGGCAATTACCAACGCGTTCAGTACCCAACGACCAACGTCAGCCCATTCATCATCTCCGTGACGAACAAGAGGGCCTAATGGCTCTTTTGAAACGATCTCTGGAAGCACAATATGATCACTTGGGTTTTCCATATTGATTCTTGTTCCATGAAGAGCAGATGCGTCTGTTGTATAAGCATCACATGCACCAGCTAAATACTGCTGCTTTGACTCAGCGTTATCTGAAGTTGGTAAAGGCTCATAGCTCATGCCATTAGCTTTAAAATAATCAGCTAAGTTTAACTCAGTTGTTGTCCCAACTTGGATACAAATAGTCGCGCCATCTAGTTCTAAAGTTGAACTAACACCCAATGATGTTTTAGCCATGAAGCCTTGTCCATCATAATAAGTTACGCCTAAGAAAGTTTGTTTTAGATCTGTGTCACGACTGTAAGTCCAAGTTGTATTTCTTGCCAAAATATCAACTTCACCAGACGCCAGAGCAGTAAAACGTACTGAAGACGATAATGGTGTAAATTTCACAGCCATTGGATCATTAAAAATAGCTGCAGCAAGAGCACGACAGTAATCTACGTCAAACCCAACATTTTTACCAGAATCATCAACCCCAGAAAAGCCTGGAGAACCAGTAGAAACACCACATTTAACATGGCCTCGTGCAATCGTATCATCTAAAGTTCCTGCAGCTGCAACTCCGGCAGTTAAGCCTACAATCGCCGCTACACTAAGAAATAGTGATTTTTTCATAATTACCTCTTTATAAAACCCCTCCCAACAGCGGGCGGGTGTTCCAACCATTATAGTTAGAATCATTTGAATAGAAGAGCTGTAAAGCTCTCTGAACGCCCACAATGAACGTTTCAGACCCCTTGCGTCAAGTCCGAAGGATAAATTTAACCAGATAATAAGGAAAATAGTGGTATTTTTTATCAATATTTAAATAAAATACTGTATTTTTTTTATTAAACATCAAGATAGCAATGTTGATATTTCTATAGCTTTTAGAAATTCTAACTTTTTTAACTCAATATTTTGTTTCTGTTCTACATCCTCACCCCAAATACTTGCCTGCCAATTTTCATCAAGTATTGCCGCATTCCATATACTTTCTGCAGACATAGTATTTTCCAGTGCAGCTAAGCCTAAAATATAGGATCCTGAAATAGTGACCAACTTATTAAAAACAGTTAACTGGAAACTGCTCATTTGTGTCATTTGTGAAACCAATGATTCAATAGATTTGGGATGTTGTCGTATTGGGATTACGCCAGTAGTAATATTTAATTTAATATAAAACCTGTTTTCAGCCCAACTTATAAATGGATCCCAAATTAAAATCTGCTCATCTATTAACTCTTGAGGTTTTTCTGCTCGATAAAAAAGTAAATCAGTATCAGCATATTCTTCTAGTATTTTTTTTGNCTCAAAAATCTGATTTCGAGTTTGATCGATGGCTGCGTTTGCCAATCTANTTGCAGGCATCTTAGTGAAATCAATTTCATCTTTTTGCTGTTTTAACTCGTCAACNAACAAGTTGGCTAACTTATAATTTGGCAATTTAAGTACAGTTTTTTTTGGTGTCTTAAGCAAGTGATTATCTAAATAAATGCAATATTCAGAAGCATCTTGCTTAATAGTTACCAAATNCCAAAAAACTTTTTTAATTGAAAGTGACATCTCTCAATCCATCCTTTTTAAACGGATCATCAATCTCCATATTTACGTTCCAATCCAGGAAGTCCCAAGTCTTAATCATGTGCTCAGGCAAAGGAGCAGAAAAGCTAACAACTTCGTTTGTNAAAGGATGCATAAAAGACAAGCTCTTTGAATGTAAATGAAGTTTTCTGCTAATTTCGCCTCCNAGCTGAGCCCCCCAGCCATCACCCTCATTAATTTGTCTATTAGTCCCATACTTACCATCACCAATAATTGGATGCCCTAATTCTGAAATATGTGCCCTTAATTGATGGGTTCTACCAGTTATAGGAACCATGATTAACCAAGAGACTCGTTGCCCAGCATTTTCAATAATGGCATAATCTGTTGTTGCTCTCTTCGCATTAGCTGTCTCTTTGACATCGTCTGGGTGGACACAAATCATTTTTTCACCAGCACCGTTTGGACCATGNCCAGGCATTTTGACTAAACCATAATTTATTGTTCCAGTCTTAACTGTTGGAGCACCTGCAACAGCAGCCCAATAAACCTTACGCGTTTCTCTATGCCTAAAAGCCGCCGTTAAGTGTTTAGCAGCTTTACCAGTTCTGGCCATAAGCAATATCCCACTCGTATCTTTGTCCAACCTATGAACAAGTCGCGGCTTTTCCTCATACCCGAATTTCAACACGGTTGATAAACCATCTATGTGTCTTGGTTGCCCAGTACCACCTTGTACGGGAATACCCGATGGCTTGTTGATTACCANTAAGTGCTCATCTTTATANATAACGCTTTCTTGNAGCATTATTTTATCNTCTNTTGAAATTGGCCTTAAGTTCTTAGAAAAATTGTTATCAGGCTTCTCTATAAATGGTGGAACTCTTACAATCTGACCAGCTTCNANACGAGTGGATGGTTTGGCTTTTTTGCCATCAATTCTTATGTCTCCCTTTCGGCATATCTTTTCAATATGAGATTGCTTCAAGTAAGAAAATCGTTTTTTTAACCACCTATCAAGTCGCTGATCTTCATCATTTCCCGTAATAGCAATTTTTTGAACCTTATTCATGCAAACACTTCTCGAGCTACAACCATACCAATAATTAAAGCTATCAGTGACAAAAATACTGAGGCAAAAACATATATTCCAGCCATCATTAANCGNCCNTCTTCNTATAATTTAAAAGTATCCAAAGAAAAGGCTGAGAAAGTCGTAAACCCTCCTAAAAGCCCAATCAATAAAAATGGCTGCCAACGATCCAAGCCCTTTTGGTTTAAATAAATAAACAACAAGCCCATCAGAAAGCTTCCAACGATATTGACAGTTAAAGTTCCATAAGGATATCCAACAATTAAACTGACAGCATAACGGGTAATTGCTCCAAATGCTCCACCTAAAGCAATCCAAATGAGAGAGGATGATATCATAACGGCCTATGAACCTTTGTTTTGTGTAAAGTCAAGTTATTCGCGCTTCTTCGCCCTAAGGGATTCAAAGTATTCTATCCTTTTTTTTAATTCTTTTTCAAATCCTCGTTCTACAGGCTGATAAAATCGTTCCTTTGCCATATCTGTGGGAAAAAAATCTTGTCCTGAAAAGCCTTCTTTGTGATTATGATCATATTCATAATCAATGCCATAGCCTTCTTTTTTCATAAGATCGGTAGGAGCATTTAAAATATGCTTTGGTGGAGATAATGAACCTGTTTTAACTGCCGCTGTNCGAGCCTTATTNTACCCAACATAAATTGCATTAGATTTTGGTGCTAACGCTAAATAAACTACAGCTTGAGCCAACGCCAGTTCTCCTTCAGGGGACCCCAACCTGTCGAAAGTTTCCCAAGATTTTAAACAATGTATCTGTGCTGTCGGATCAGCCAACCCAACATCTTCAACTGACATTCGTACAAGTCGCCTTGCAAGATACTTGGGGTCTTCTCCTCCTTCTAGCATTCGGGAAAACCAATATAAAGCAGCATCAGGATCCGAACCTCGCACTGATTTGTGTAATGCAGATATTAGATTGTAGTGATACTCTCCAGACTTATCATACAAATTTGGTCTTTTATTTAAGCTAGTTTGTAAGGATGTAATATCTAATTTTTCTTTTACTCCCCACGAGTATATCTGCTCAATTAAATTTAAAACTACTCTTGCATCTCCATCTGCCATTTCCAGTAAATATTTGTAAGCAGATTCATCTAAAGGTAAGTCTTTTTTTTGTTCCAACTGCGCCCTTTTAACAATCAAATCCAAATCGTCTAAACTTAAACGATTAAGTACCAGAACCTGTGCTCTACTTAATAAGGCCGAGTTTAACTCAAAAGATGGGTTTTCTGTAGTAGCCCCTACCAAAAATATTATCCCNTTTTCCATTAACGGCAGAAAACTATCTTGTTGTGCCTTATTAAATCGATGGATTTCATCNACAAATAGCATTGTTGCCAAGCCATTCCTATGTCGNATCTTAGCTGCTTCAAATATTTTCTTTAAATCAGCAACCCCTGTAAATATTGCACTAATTGAGACAAAATATAGATTTTTTTCACCGGCTAAAAGCCTAGCTATAGTAGTTTTACCTACTCCCGGTGGACCCCAAAATATAATTGACTGAAATGAATTTCCCGCCAGCAGTCTTGTCAAAGACCCGTGCGGACCCAAGATCTCCCGCTGCCCAATTACATCGCTTAATTTTAACGGTCTGAGCCTCTCAGCCAGAGGTTTAAAGACNTCGTTAATCTTTTCTGCAGCATTGTGGTTGTCAAAAAGATCACTCATTCAACATTCTTATTTTATAAAACTGTTAAACAAAAGTCCTCAAATTTTATAATTATCAGAAAGTAAATTGAAAAATTGCCTTGTGAAGGCATTAGGCATTTTTAACACATCAAGTATCAGATGTCTCAATTTCCAAATCTCTCGCCTTATCTGCTGAGCCTTTTGCGTCTGGGTCTCTATCAACAAACTCAATAATCGCCATNGGGGCCATATCGCCATAGCGAAATCCTGCCTTCAACACGCGAGTATATCCACCTTTTCGTTCTTTGTATCTTTCACCAAGAACATCAAAGAGTTTTGATACATGCATATCTTGCTTTAATCTGCTTGCTGCTAAACGTCGAGAATGAAGGTCTCCACGTTTTGCTAAAGTTATTAATTTTTCAATTATTGGTCTTAGTTCCTTGGCTTTGGGCAATGTGGTTTTTATCTGCTCATGCTCAATTAATGACCCAGACATATTCGCAAAAAGCGCCTTGCGATGTTCATGTGTACGATTTAATCGGCGGTAACCTCGTTTATGTCGCATTCTAATCTTCCTTAATCATTTATACTTTGTCCGACAGCAGTTAATTTTACTGTTCACCTTGGAGCTATCGCTCATTTTTCCCGAGTATTCTCGGCATTTTTAACAATAAGAAATTACAACTAATTTTTATTAGAAGTGATCTTCATATTTTTTTGCAAGGTCCTCAATATTTTCAGGTGGCCAATCTGCTACATCCATTCCTAGATGCAAGCCCATTCCAGTGAGAACTTCTTTTATTTCATTGAGAGATTTACGTCCAAAATTAGGAGTTCGTAACATTTCTGCTTCAGTNTTTTGGATTAAATCACCGATGTAAACTATGTTATCATTTTTNAGACAATTAGCCGATCTTACAGATAGCTCCAGCTCGTCTACTTTCTTCAATAATAACGGATTAAATTCTAAATCATCCTCATCNTCTTCTTTACCAGTACTTTCTGGCTCATCAAAGTTAACAAATATTGATAATTGATCTTGGAGAATGCGCGCTGCAAAAGCTATCGCATCTTCAGAAGTTAAAGACCCATCTGTTTCAACTTTCATCGTCAACTTGTCATAGTCGAGAACTTGCCCTTCACGTGTCGGTTGGACATCATAGGAAACTTTTCTAACAGGCGAGTATATGGCATCAATTGGTATCAAACCAATTGGACCATCTTCTGGACGGTTTTTATCTGAAGAAACATAACCCTTACCAGTATCCACATTTAACTCCATTGATAATGTGGCTCCATCATCAAGATGACAGATTATNTGTTCTTTATTCAGAATTTCTATATCTGATGCTTCTGAAATATCTCCAGCAGTAACAACCTTTGGCCCAGTGGCATTAATCGACAGACGTTTTGGTCCCTCGACATCCATTCTGATTGCTACTCCTTTTAGATTTAAAACAATATCTGTTACATCTTCTCTAACCCCGGCGACGGAAGAAAACTCGTGAAGTACATTGTCAATTTGAACCGAGGTTATTGCGGCACCCTGCAAGGATGATAACAATATTCTTCTAAGTGCGTTTCCTAAAGTTAGACCAAATCCACGCTCAAGAGGTTCTGCTACTAAAGTCGCCATTCTCATAGGGTCTGAACCCGGTATTATTTCCAACTGTGTTGGTTTTATTAGCTCTTGCCAGTTCTTAAGGATCATATGTTTCCTCCATTCTTGTCTTCCAACCTAGATCCACTGGTGGAGACGCTCGAGGTTTTAGGGATTATACAAATATTACACCTCTCGTAATATCTANGGTAATTTATACTCTACGACGCTTTGGTGGACGGCACCCATTGTGTGCTATTGGTGTAACGTCTCTTATTGCGGTTATATTAAGGCCTAAGGCAGCCAAAGCCCGTAACGCACTTTCTCGGCCAGTACCAGGTCCTTGGACCTCCACTTCAAGTGTTCTCATGCCGTGTTCTTGCGCTTTTTTTCCAGCGTCTTCTGCCGCCATTTGGGCGGCATAAGGTGTGGACTTTCTAGAACCTTTAAATCCCATTGTGCCAGCAGANGACCATGCAATTGCATTTCCTTGAACATCGGAAATTAGGATTTTTGTATTATTGAAAGAAGAATTTACATGAGCCACACCAGTAGCTATATTTTTTCTTTCTTTACGTTTTGTTCGAGTTTTTTCTCTTGCCATGATACTCTCCCTTACTTCTTCTTGCCAGCTATGGCTCGAGCGGGGCCTTTGCGAGTTCTAGCATTTGTATGTGTTCTTTGACCACGCACAGGAAGATTTCTCCTATGGCGCAATCCTCTGTAACAACCAAGGTCCATTAGGCGCTTTATGTTCATCTGAGTATCTCTTCTTAAGTCACCTTCTACACTAAAATTAGCGTCGATATTTTCTCTTATCGAAAGNACCTCAGCATCAGATAATTCATTTATCCGTCGAGTAGGATCTATTCCCACTGATTCACAAATTCTTTTTGCCGAATTATTACCAATTCCAGTAATATAAGTTAATGCGATTGGGACCCTTTTATGAGTAGGTATATTAACGCCAGCTATACGCGCCATGCGATTTCCTTTCGTTGCGGTCTCCGTAATTCCGGAGCCTTTTTTCACAACGGCACTTAGAACTATAAATGCCGAATAACTTAAAATAACCTTATTGTATAACCAATAATAATATTAGTAAGTTATATTCAGAATCAGGCAGATACGGTGTTTAAGTGCTGTCGTCAAGTACCGTTATAAAGAATTTCTGCTGTTTAAGATTAATCTTATTTCTTCAGCTACCACATTTATATCTTTAAGCCCATCAATTGAATTTAATTTGCCTTTTGCGTGATAATAACCAATTAAAGGCGATGTATCTCGATAATACGCCAACAGACGGGTCTTTAGAGATATTTCATTATCATCTGCTCGTCTAACAAAANTNTCTGAACCACAATTAGTGCATGTAGGTGGCTGAGGCCTGGTCACGTCATGATAGACGTCCCCGCATCCAACACACGTAGACCGGCCTACGATTCTGGAAACCAATGCTTCATCATCCACTTTCATCTCGACAACAAAATTAAGTTCCTTATCTATTTTAGCAAGAAGGCTTCCCAATGCATCAGCTTGAGCCAATGTTCGTGGAAATCCATCAAAAATAAATCCAGTTGAATTAGTTATCGATAGCTGCTCTTCAATTAAACCTATAACGATATCATCTGTTACTAAGTTACCCGCATCCATCACAGCTGCTACTCGTTTACCCATGTCAGTATTGCTGGTCCTAGCTTCTCTTAACATATCTCCAGTGCTTAACTGCTTCATACCAAGCTCTTGAACCAAACGTCTGGCTTGTGTCCCCTTACCTGCTCCAGGAGGACCAAGTAAAATTATATTCATCTTCTTGCTGATCCTTTTTTGCGATTTTTACCTCGCAACTTAGATTTTTCTATCAAGCCTTCATATTGATGTGCCAACATATGCGATTGTACCTGATTTATTGTATCCATTGTAACCGAAACAACAATTAGAACTGATGTTCCTCCAAAATAAAAAGGGATTGCAAATTGAGAACGTAATATTTCTGGTAGCAGACATACAGCTGCCAAATAGCCAGCACCAACTACCAAAATTCTATTTACAACATAATCCAAATATTCAGCTGTTTTTTGCCCAGGCCTGATACCAGGTATAAATCCATTTTGGTTTTTAAGGTTGTCTGCAACATCTTCAGTTTTAAAAGCTACGTTTGCCGTGTAGAAATAGGAAAAGAATACAATCATAGCTACAAAGAANAATAAGTACAGTGGCTGTCCTGGACCAAAGTATGCAAGCAAGGTCGACATGAAAGGACTTGTTTGATTGCCACTGAAAGTACTAACGGTAGTCGGTAATAACAATAATGAGGAAGCAAAAATTGGAGGAATCACTCCAGAGGGGTTCAACTTGACCGGTAAATTACTATTCCCTCCATCATAGGTTTTCATACCAACCTGCCGCCTCGGATACTGGATATGAATTTTTCTGAGTGCCCGTTCCATAAAAACAACGAAACCAATCACCGCTACTACCATNACAATAACACCGACTATAACAAATGGGCTAATGGCTCCCGAACGACCAGACGCAAAAAACTGGGCTAGCGCCGCTGGTATTTCTGCAACGATCCCAACAAAAATGATTAAAGAAATACCGTTTCCAATACCTCGTGAAGTGATTTGCTCACCTAGCCACATCAAGAACATTGTTCCACCAACCAGAGTTATTATACATGAGGCTCTAAAATACCAACCGGGATCTGTCGCAAGNTCACCCGCCTCTAGGCTCACCGCTAAACCATATGCTTGGAACAATGCCAACAAGACTGTTCCATATCGAGTATATTGGTTTATCTTTTTCTGACCTTGCTGCCCTTCTTTTTTTAATTGTTCTAATTGTGGCACCATAGCNGTCATTAATTGGACAATAATTGAAGCTGATATATAAGGCATTATACCGAGGGCGAAGATCCCCATACGGCTAATCGCCCCCCCAGTAAACATATTCAGGATACCACCAATGCCCTGACCAGCCTCTTCGAAAAACTGTTTTAGTGCTAAATTATCTATCCCAGGTACAGGAATATAAGTACCAATGCGATAAACAATTAAAAGAATTAGGGCAAATACTATGCGTTGGCGCAGCTCAGTGGCTTTCCCGAATGCACTCCAACTCATATTTGCTGCCATTTGCTCAGCGGCCGATGTCATTTGATTTCCTTTCAAATACACTTGCAAAAAAATTTACTGGTACATTTCTAACCATTAAACAGTTCCCAGACCATACTTAGGTAAGGTTTTTGCCACGTTCAAGAGTTAATCAGCCGTGGCTGATTTTAAAACTTTTACAGTACCACCATTTTTTTCAACTGAAGCAATAGCCGATCTTGAAGCTCCTGTTACCTCTAAATTCACTTTAGAGGAGATTTCGCCTTTATTTAGCAATCGTACTCCATCCCAAANTCGGCGAACTAAACCACTATCAACCATCACTTTTTCTGTAACAGTAGTCTTAATATCTATCTTCCCATTATCGATAAATTTCTGCAATATCCCCAAATTGATAACAGCATATTTCTTTGAGTTAATATTGTTAAATCCTCTTTTTGGCAATCTTTGATACAGGGGCATTTGGCCGCCTTCATATCCGTTTATGGCAACGCCTGAACGCGACTTTTGACCTTTGATGCCTCGACCTGCAGTCTTTCCTTTGCCTGATCCTGGGCCCCGCCCAACGCGTTTTTTACTCTTTGTTGCACCAGGATTATCTCGTAATTCATTTAATCTCATTTCGCTCTCCTTTGCCGGAACCATCCCCAGAGCGAATTGGGATGAACACGGCTATTTAATATTAAGTAATTAAAGGTCTGAATTCTCACTTCAAAATTCTAAACCCTATCCTTTTTCTTCGATAATTTCTACAAGATGCGAAATCTTGTTAACCATTCCTCGCACAGCAGGAGTGTCTTCAAGCTCTCGGGTTTTNTGCATTTTATTTAATCCCAGACCTATTAATGTCTGACGTTGTTTTTGAGGGCGCCTNATCGGTGAACCAACNTGCTTGACAACTATTGTTTTAGCCATAATCTACGCCTCCACCTTCTCAGGTTCATTGCTAACTTTTGATGCTGTTTTGGGAAACAGATCTGATACTTTTTTACCCCTTCTTTGTCCAACCATCCTTGGACTAGCGCTTCTGGTCAGCCCATCTATTGTTGCTCTAATCATATTATAGGGATTTTGAGAACCTAAAGATTTGGCTACAACGTCTTGCACTCCAAGCATTTCAAATACTGCTCGCATTGGTCCACCCGCTATAATCCCAGTACCTTGAGAGGCAGTCCGCATCACCACTTTACCTGCGCCGTGACGGCCTTCCATATCATGATGAAGTGTTCGACCTTCCCTAAGAGGAACTCTTACTAATTGACGTTTTGCTTGTTCAGTTGCTTTTCGTATAGCCTCAGGAACTTNTTTGGCTTTACCTTTTCCAAAGCCTACTCTGCCGCGCTGGTCACCGACAACTACTAAAGCAGCAAAACCAAAGCGTTTACCCCCTTTTACAGTTTTAGATACTCGATTTATTGCAACCAATCTGTCTGCAAACTCTGGAGTTTCGTCACGATCGCGACGATTATTTTCTCTTGCCATCTTATCGCTCCTTAAAACTTCAAACCGCCCTCACGGGCAGCATCTGCGAGGGCCTTTACTTTTCCATGAAAAAGAAAAGCCCCCCTATCAAAATAACATTCTTTTACTCCAGCTTTCTTAGCCCGTTCTGCAATAACAGCACCAATCTTTGTGGCAGCGGCAATATTGTTATTACCAACTACTCCNAGTGCTTTTTCTAAAGATGATGCCGAAGCCAGCGTGATGCCATGAATATCGTCTATCAGTTGCACTGATATATTTTTATTAGACCTATTTACACTCAGCCGTGGCCTTCCACTTGCAGAGCGTCTTAATTTGTTTCGAACGCGCAGACGGCGTTTTTGAAACAGCTGTTTTTTNGTGTTAGCCATATTTTCCGTCCTTACTTTTTCTTACCTTCTTTTCTGAAGATATATTCGTCTTTATATTTTATGCCTTTACCTTTGTACGGCTCTGGCTTTCTCCAAGCACGAATATTGGCCGCAACTTGACCAACTAACTGCGAGTCGATTCCTTCAACAATAATCTCTGTTTGTTTGGGAGCTGTGACCGTAACGCCCTGTGGTACCTCAAAATCTACATCATGCGACAGTCCTAAACTTAGCTTTAAGACGTTTCCTTGCATTTGAGCCCTGTAACCTACTCCATTTATTTCTAATTCCTTTTTAAAACCTTCAGTAACACCGACGACACAGTTAGAGACACAAGTTCTAGACATCCCCCACTGTTGCTTTGCTCTTTTTGATGAGCCACGAGGCAATATAGTTACAATATTTTCATTAACCTTAATATCAACATCATCAGTAGCTNTAAAACTTAAAGAACCTTTTGGGCCTTTAACCTCAATTGTTTGCCCAGCCACACTTGCTGTAACTCCTGCTGGCAACTCAACTGGTTTTTTTCCAATTCGCGACATGCATTAAACTCCCTAGAAAACCGTGCAGAGCACTTCGCCACCAATATTGGCGGTACGTGCAGCTGAATCGGACATCACACCACTTGGTGTTGATACAATTGCTATTCCTAAACCCTGACGAACTGATGGAATATCTTTCACTCCGGCATATACTCGACGACCAGGTGTAGACACTCTCTTAAGTTCTTTTATGACTGGTGTGCCATCAAAATATTTTAGACTGATTTCAAGTTCTGGGTGCCCATCTGCGCTAGTATTAGCTTCATAACCACGGATATAACCTTCAATTTTCAATACATCTAATACCCAAGCACGCAACTTTGAAGCTGGTGTTTTTACTGTTGATTTTCCACGTAATTGAGCATTTCTAATTCGTGTCAACATATCTCCTAACGGATCATTCATAATTACCCCCTTACCAGCTTGACTTTACCATGCCCGGGATCTCACCATTTGAGGCAAGTTCACGAAGCGCGATACGAGAAACTTTTAATTTTCGATAGTAAGCATGTGGGCGACCAGTAAGTTGGCAGCGGTTATGCAAACGGGTAGCTGAAGAATTTCGCGGTANTTTAGCCAATTTTAGGCGTGCCTTAAATCTTTCTTCCATTGGTAGTTCTTGATTAGCTGCTAATTCTTTTAAAGCTGCTCGCTTAGCTGCGTACTTTTCCACCAATTTCTGTCTTTTAACTTCTCTTTGTACCATTGATACTTTTGCCATAAACTTTTCCTCTCCCGCAATCAGCTGTTAAAAGGCATGTTGAAATGTTTCAACAAGCTTTTTGCTTCCGCATCAGTGTTTGCGGTGGTGCAAATTATAACGTCCATTCCCCAGACCTCGTCTACTTTATCGAATTCGATCTCAGGGAATACTATATGTTCTTTCAAGCCCATCGCATAGTTTCCACGACCATCAAAACTTTTACCAGATACGCCCCGNAAATCACGGACCCTAGGCATTGCTATAGTTACAAGCCTGTCCATAAACTCAAACATCCTATCGCCACGAAGGGTGACCTTGACACCCAATGGCATCCCTTCGCGAACCCTAAAGCCCGCGATTGATTGCTTTGCTATATTAATTACAGGTTTCTGGCCAGCTATAGAAGCTAAGTCCGCCTCAGCTGACTTAACCTTTTTNCTATCTCTTACAGCTTCTCGCCCACAACCAATATTCAATACAATTTTATCTAATTTTGGAAGTTGCATCCTATTCTTATAAGAAAACTCTCCCATTAATGCATCGCATATTGTGGTTTTATACTGAGCTTTCAATCTTGGCATATAATCAGTCATCAGATTAACTCTCCCGATTTCTTTGCAAAGCGAACCTTTTTGTCGCCCTCCAACCGAAATCCAACTCTAGTAGCCACACCGTCTTTTGGATCCAAGATTGCAAGGTTAGACAACTGTATGGGCTGTTCCTGCGGAATTCTTCCACCTTGATTATTTTGAGTCTGCTTGGTATGCCGGATCGCCATATTTATGCCTTGAACGATTGCTTTTCCAGATTTTGGATTAACTGAAGTAATTTCAGCCTCTTTACCTTTATCCTTACCAGCAAGAATAACAACTTTATCACCTTTTCTAAGCTTAGAAGCCATCACAAAACCTCCGGTGCTAAAGAAATAATCTTCATAAAGTTCTTACTGCGAAGCTCACGGACCACCGGGCC
The DNA here is from genome assembly GCA_002683355.1 of Paracoccaceae bacterium. Classification (GTDB taxonomy): domain Bacteria; phylum Pseudomonadota; class Alphaproteobacteria; order Rhodobacterales; family Rhodobacteraceae. The sequence goes on from NYTF01000025.1 coordinate 24,691, forward strand.
AAAAATACGTGTACCCATTGGCTCATTTGTATTGCTAAGGATGACAGCAGCATTACTGTCAAATCTAATAGCTGTGCCATCTTCGCGACGCACTTCTTTCGCTGTGCGAACCACAACAGCCTTGCGCACATCACCCTTTTTTACTCTTCCTCTTGGTATTGCTTCTTTTACAGAAACTACAATCACGTCACCAACCGAAGCATAACGACGTTTTGAACCACCTAAGACCTTGATGCACTGAACACGGCGAGCACCGCTATTATCAGCTACATCCAGATTAGTTTGCATCTGGATCATTTAACTTCTCCCGACCTTTGGGGATGTTTCCACCCCAGGGTTTCGTTTAAACTGGGTGTTTAAGCTACTAGAACTTCCCAGCGTTTACTTTTTGATACTGGTGCACATTCTTGAATTCGCACCTGATCGCCTTCTTTAAAACTATTCTTTGGGTCATGAGCCCGATATTTTTTCGATTTTCTAATAATTTTTTTTAAAACCGGATGCTTAAATCGCCTCTCAACTGATACTGTAACCGTCTGTTCATTCTTATCGGACGTAACCGTCCCCGTCAAAATCCGCTTAGGCATACTATCGTCCTTATTCTATTTCAGTAACCGGAGTTACTTGATTAATTATAGTCTTGACACGGGCGACATCCTTCTTAACAGATCGCATTCTCGACGTGTTCTCCAACTGATTAGTGGCTGCTTGAAAGCGGAGATTAAACGCTTCCTTTTTAAGGTCAGCCAGCATTTCCTGAAGCTGGTCCAATGTTTTTTCTTTTAACTCAGTAGCGTTCATCGCCACTTTCCTTTCATTTAAGCTAACAAAATTTAGCTTTGATCAATAAAGATATATCTCTTAAAAATATTACCAGTCTTCTCTTTCAACTACTCTGCTTTTNATGGGCAATTTCATCGCTGCCAATCTAAGAGCTTCCTTTGCCACAGAAACCGACACCCCGTCAATCTCAAACATTATTCTACCCGGCTTAACTTTTGCTGCCCAAAATTCCACAGAACCTTTACCTTTACCCATTCTTACTTCAGTTGGCTTTTTTGANACTGGAACATCAGGAAAGATTCTAATCCATACTCGTCCTTGACGCTTCATATGACGAGTCATAGCTCGGCGCGCCGCTTCTATTTGTCGGGCTGTAATTCTTTCAGGCTCTACGGCCTTTAAACCAAATGATCCAAAATTCAACAAGGAGCCGCCTTTAGCCTCGCCATGTATACGACCCTTATGCATTTTTCGAAACTTACTACGTTTTGGTTGCAGCATCTATCTTCCCCTTATCGATCACGACGCTGTGAACGAGGTCCACCGCTATCTTGAAGCTCTTGTTGCCGCCTATCTCTGGCCGCTGGATCATGCTCCATTATCTCACCTTTAAATATCCAAACTTTAATACCAATTATTCCATAAGCAGTTTCAGCTTCATAATTTGCATAATCAATATCAGCTCGCAGTGTGTGTAACGGAACTCTACCTTCACGGTACCACTCTGTTCTTGCAATTTCTGCCCCACCAAGCCGCCCAGCTACGTTAACCCTAATACCAAGAGCACCCATCCGCATAGCGCTTTGCACNCCTCTTTTCATTGCCCTCCTGAAAGATACTCTGCGCTCTAACTGCTGAGCGATACCTTCCGCAACCAATTGAGCATCCAGCTCGGGCTTGCGAACTTCGACAATATTTAAATGGAGTTCTGAATCTGTTAGATTAGCTACTTTTTGTCTTAAAGTTTCAATATCAGCGCCCTTTTTCCCAATGATAACACCGGGTCGAGCTGTATGAATTGTTACCCGACATTTCTTGTGCGGGCGCTCAATAATAACCTTAGAGATCCCTGATTGCTTACACTCTTCACCAATAAATTTTTTAATCTTCAAGTCTTCTAATAATAAATTACCAAAGTCTTTGCTGCTCGCATACCAGCGGCTGTCCCAAGTTCGATTAACTTGTNACCGCATACCAATTGGATTGACCTTCTGACCCATTATGCTTGCTCCTCTAGCTGCCGAACAGTNATTGTTACTTGCGCAAATGGCTTGAATATTTTACCAAATCGTCCTCGCGCTCTGGGACGACCCCTCTTCATTACTAAATTTTTACCAACAAATGCTTCAGCAACTATCAACTCATCCACTTCCAAACCATGATTATTCTCAGCATTAGCAATTGCTGACTGCAAACATTTTTTCACTTCGAGCGCAACGCGTCTTTTTGAAAATGATAAGTCTGTTAACGCTTTGTCAACTTTCTTTCCACGTATCATCTGCGCCAGTAAATTAAGCTTTTGAGGACTCGTTTTGAGCATAACACTGCGTGCCTGAGCTTCATTTTCTGCAACACGGCGAGAATTTTTTTCTTTACTCATTTCTTAATTCCGTTTCGCTTTTTTATCAGCCGCATGACCGTAATAAGTACGAGTAGGGCTATATTCACCAAATTTCTGACCAATCATATCCTCAGATACATTTACTGGAATATGTTTTCTACCATTATAAACACCAAAAGTTAAACCAACAAACTGTGGTAATATTGTTGACCTGCGGGACCATATTTTTATTACTTCATTGCGACCCGACTCTTTTGATTTCTCCGCCTTTTTTAAAACGTGAGCATCAACAAACGGACCCTTCCAAACAGAACGTGACATATTATCGACCCTTCTTCTTAGCGTGACGGGAGCGAATAATGAGCTTTTGCGACGCTTTGTTTTTGTTTCGTGTACGAGCGCCTTTGGTTGGTTTGCCCCAAGGCGTAACTGGATGGCGTCCTCCTGAAGTTCGTCCTTCGCCACCTCCATGNGGGTGATCAATCGGGTTCATGACCACTCCTCTTACACTAGGCCTAATTCCTCTGTGACGATTTCTTCCAGCTTTACCAAAATTTTGATTAGAATTATCTGGGTTTGAAACAGCTCCAACAGTCGCCATACATTCTTGACGAACAAGCCTAAGCTCTCCTGATGACAGCCTTATTTGGGCATAGCCACCATCTCTNCCCACAAATTGGGCATATGTACCAGCAGCTCTAGCAATCTGGCCACCCTTGCCAGGCTTAAGCTCAATATTATGGACAATAGTACCAATTGGCATTCCAGCGAAAGGCATAGAATTTCCCGGTTTAATGTCCGCTTTAGATGCTGAAATAACACTATCGCCTATACTCAAACGTTGAGGTGCCAAGATATAAGCTTGCTCTCCATCAGAATATTTGATCAAAGCTATAAACGCTGTTCTATTTGGATCATATTCTATTCTTTCAACTGTAGCAGATACATCTAATTTACTACGTTTGAAGTCCACAACACGATATAATCTTTTTGCGCCACCACCTTTTCGGCGCATTGTTATACGTCCGGTATTGTTTCGACCACCATTTTTAATCAAACCTTCNGTCAAAGATTTAACTGGTCGTCCCTTCCACAGTTCCGAACGGTCAATCAGAACCAACCCTCGTTGGCCTGGCGTTGTCGGCTTATACGACTTTAATGCCATCTTTCTGTCTTCCGTCTTCTGGCTTACTTCAGAAAATCTGAACCAAGCTGGTTATGCCTATTCACTCTCCGAGAGCTCAAGACTTTTTATCAAACACAAATTTTTAAAAATTTGTAATCTGACTGCTTATATTAAAGGCCTGTACTAACATCGATGGTATTTCCATCCTCTAGCATAACATAGGCCTTCTTAGTATTTTTTCGTTTTCCCAACTGCCCCTTAAATCGTTTTATCTTTCCCTTGGAGATAGTTGTGTTCACTGCCTTTACCTTAACATTGAACAAAGCTTCTACAGCCTCTTTTATAATTGGTTTACTTGAATCCATTGCTACTTCAAAGACAACTGCACCAGACTCTGACGCCATAGTGGCTTTTTCAGTAACAATTGGCCTTCTAATTATATCATAATATTCTGGCTTACTACTCATTTTAATCTTGCCTCCAAAGCCTCAATCCCAGACTTGGTTAACACTAAAGTATCCCGTTTAAGAATATCATACACATTCGCACCAGCAGAAGGTAGAACGTCCAATCCATCAATATTTGATGCTGCACGTGCAAATTCGTAATTTACCTCTAAGCCGTCGATTACCAAAGTACGTTTCCAACCCATTTTTTTAATGGCATTTGCCAATTCCTTAGACTTACCCGCTTTCAATGATGCTTTATCCAATACTACNAGCTCACCTGCAGCTGCTTTAGCNGACAAAGCGTGCTTAAGGCCCATTGACCTTACTTTNTTTGGNAAATCAAAAGCATGNCTTCGAGGAGTGGGACCTTTATAAACACCACCACCCCTAAATATTGGAGCTGACCTAGCTCCATGTCTAGCACCACCAGTTCCCTTTTGACGATATATTTTCTTCGTCGAGTAATTAACCTCTGATCGTGTTTTTACTTTGTGCGTACCCGCCTGTGCTCTTGCTCTTTGCCATCGAACTACTCGATGGAGAATATCTGCACGGGGCTCTAACGCAAAAATTTCATCCGCTAACTCTATTGAACCTGCTTTTGAAGAATCAAGTTTTATTACATCTTTTTTCATTATTCAGAGCCTCCCTCAGTCGCATCTGAGCTNAGTTCTACCTTTTCTATTTCCACCGANTTTAATGCCGCAGGAAATGGTATATCACTTGGNACTGGTTTTTTTACGGCATCTTTAACAGTAACCCATCCACCTTTTGAGCCAGGCACCGCCCCCTTAATCATAATCAGTCCTCGCGCTGAGTCAGTTTTAACAACCTCAAGATTTTGAGTAGTAACTTTTGCGGCACCCATNTGACCAGCCATCTTCTTACCTTTAAAAACTTTTCCNGGCTCTTGACACTGTCCAGTCGAGCCATGTGACCTNTGACTGATGGACACCCCATGAGTGGCGCGAAGGCCTTTAAAATTATGTCTTTTCATTCCTCCGGCAAAACCCTTACCAATTGAAGTACCAGAAATATCAACTTTCTGCCCTTCTAAAAAATGTTCTGCTGAAATTTCCTCACCAACATCTATCAAAGCATCTTCTGATACTCTAAATTCTGCAATTTTCCGTTTTGGCGCCACCTTTGCTGAAGCAAAATGTCCACGCATCGCTGCAGAAGTTCGTTTTGCTTTAGCCATCCCAGAGCCTAACTGTACAGCAGTATAACCATCTTTCTCCGCCGTACGTTGTGCCACCACCTGCAGTCCATCCAGTTGTAGGACAGTTACTGGGACTTGCTTACCATCATCCATAAATAAGCGGGTCATACCTACTTTTTTTGCTATAATTCCAGAACGCATAATTAGTTCGCCCCCTTTAAAGCTTTATCTCGACGTCCACACCCGCCGCAAGATCTAGCTTCATTAGCGCATCTACGGTTTGTGGAGTCGGATCAACAATATCTAAAAGACGCTTATGAGTTCTTATTTCGAATTGTTCTCTTGATTTCTTATTAACGTGCGGGCCACGNAAAACAGTGAATTTTTCAATCTTATTAGGCAGTGGTATTGGTCCACGGACAGTAGCACCAGTACGCTTTGCAGTATTTACGATTTCTTGAGTTGACGAATCAAGCACTCTGAAATCGAAAGCCTTCAGCCGTATTCTAATATTTTGGCTTTGCATTTTTTAACCTTTCGCAGTTGAGAGGTGGAGCGGAATGATTTCCGCCCACNTCGAACTATATTTACGCTTACGCGTTGATTTTAGAAACTACACCGGAACCAACAGTTCGGCCCCCTTCGCGGATNGCAAAGCGTAAACCTTGTTCCATCGCAATTGGCGCTATGAGCTCCACGTTGAACTTAAGATTATCACCTGGCATCACCATTTCTGTTCCTGATGGCAATTCAACTGTTCCAGTTACATCAGTTGTACGGAAATAAAACTGTGGACGATAGTTTCCAAAGAATGGTGTATGACGACCACCCTCATCTTTAGTTAGAATATAAACCTCAGCTTCAAACTTAGTGTGAGGTGTAACAGAGCTTGGCTTACATAAAACCTGTCCACGCTCAACATCTTCCCGTCCAACACCCCGTAGTAGCACACCTACGTTATCACCAGCCTCACCACGATCTAGCAATTTGCGGAACATTTCCACACCAGTACATGTTGTTTTGCTTGTATCTTTAATACCAACAATCTCAATATCATCACCAACGTTGATAACACCGCGCTCTACTCGTCCAGTTACAACAGTTCCACGTCCTGAAATTGAGAACACATCCTCAATTGGCATCAAGAAAGGCTCATCTACTGCACGTGGAGGTTGTGGAATACTAGCATCCACAGCAGCCATAAGTTCAGCAATCTTTTCTTTACCAATAGCATCATCACGATCTTCTAGAGCAGCTAAAGCTGATCCCGCTATAATTGGAATATCATCACCAGGATAATCGTACGCTGAAAGAAGTTCACGAATTTCCATCTCAACAAGTTCTAAAAGCTCATCATCATCTACCTGATCAACTTTATTCATGAAAACAACCATTGCTGGAATACCAACTTGGCGGCCAAGAAGGATATGCTCTCGCGTTTGAGGCATAGGACCATCAGCAGCATTAACAACTAAAATAGCACCGTCCATTTGAGCAGCACCAGTGATCATGTTCTTCACATAGTCAGCGTGTCCTGGACAATCCAC
>NYTF01000026.1 GCA_002683355.1 Paracoccaceae bacterium
GAAGCAGTGAAGAATAGGGTTTTAAAAATTAGTAAAAATGATGATTTTGAAAGTGATACTCAAAGAATTGAGAATGAATATGAGTTTTTGGAAGAGAACCAAAGCCAGCTAAAAGAAGCTCAAGCTTGGGGATCATCTAAGTTGTCTGAAGTACCAAAATCATTAGTTAAACCTGCGGCTGCACCGCCACCTCCAAGCAGGGCAGCAATGAAAGAAAGGCAACCCTCATTAAATTTTGGTGAAACAGAGGTTATGTTTGAAACTCCACCACTGTCACTATTGTCGAATCCCACTCAAATAGTAAGACACCATCTGTCAGACGAAGCATTAGAGCAAAACGCTCGAATGTTGGAGAATGTTTTAGACGACTATGGGATAAGAGGAGACATTGTTTCTGTTCGGCCTGGACCAGTGGTAACTATGTACGAGCTCGAACCAGCACCTGGTTTAAAAGCAAGTAGAGTAATAGGATTGGCTGAAGATATAGCACGTTCTATGTCAGCACTATCGGCTCGAGTATCAACTTTACCAGGAAGAAGTGTGATCGGAATTGAACTACCGAACGCAGAGAGGGAAAAAGTTGTGCTCAGAGAAATCCTTGCGGCACGTGATTATGGAGATAGTAACGTAAAATTACCCCTAGCACTTGGGAAAGATATTGGTGGAGAGCCAATAGTCGCGAATCTTTCAAAGATGCCCCATTTGTTAATTGCTGGTACCACTGGTTCTGGAAAATCTGTCGCAATCAATACGATGATATTATCCTTACTTTATAAGCTTACACCAGATGAGTGTAGATTAATTATGATTGACCCAAAAATGNTGGANNTGAGTGTATATGATGGAATACCACATTTGNTGTCTCCAGTCGTTACAGATCCAAAGAAAGCTGTNGTNGCATTGAAATGGGTTGTTGGAGAGATGGAAGAACGNTATCGGAAAATGTCTAAAATGGGNGTGAGAAATATTGATGGNTATAACNGTAGAGTAAAAGATACGNTAGATAAGGGAGAAATGTTTANTANAACANTTCANACAGGNTTTGATGATCAAACAGGCGAGCCCATATTTGAAACAGAAGAGTTTTTACCAAAGAAACTACCATNTATNGTTGTNGTAGTTGATGAGATGGCAGACTTAATGATGGTCGCNGGTAAAGAAATNGAGGCNTGNATTCAAAGGCTTGCGCAAATGGCNAGAGCTTCGGGTATNCATNTGATAATGGCAACCCAAAGACCTTCAGTAGATGTAATAACAGGTACAATAAAAGCAAANTTNCCTACACGAATTTCGTTNCAAGTNACATCNAAAATNGATAGTAGGACAATTTTGGGAGAGCAAGGNGCNGAGCAGCTCNTGGGTATGGGAGATATGCTTTATATGGCNGGTGGNGGTAAGATTATACGTGTTCATGCTCCTTTTGTNTCNGATGAAGAGGTGGAAGAGGTNGTCAATCATCTTAANGCNTTTGGCCCACCNATNTATGTTAANGGAGTGGTTGANGGAAATGATACAACTAAAGAGAATAATATCGANCAAGTGCTCGGNNTGTCTAATAANAACGAGGGTGAAGANGCTGAATATGATCAGGCAGTAGCNATTCTCTTAAGAGANCGTAAATGTTCAACAAGTTATATTCAAAGAAAAATGGCTATTGGTTATAACAAGGCAGCTAGATTGGTAGAGAGNATGGAAGAAGAGGGCTTAGTGAGTCAGGCAAATCANGTTGGAAAACGGATTGTTTTAGTNCCAGACCAAAACTCTTAAACATAAGCTTTAANTTTAAGTCAGGGTTNATGATAAAATTNANNTTNCTTTACTTAGTCATATTGTTNTNACCAACNTGTTCGNTNGCAAGTCAGATTAGTNTAAATGAACTAAACNTATACNTNAACNATATAAAAACATTGNAAGCTGAATTTGAGCAAAGAAATAATGATAATTCTGTNTCTTATGGTGTGTTGTTTATAAAAAAACCAAATAAANTAAGNATGGAGTATNNAAAGCCAAANAANGGACTTGTTNTGATAAATAATCAGTTGGTTACAATATTTGANTTNGAATCCAATAATNTTACNCAAACNTTTCCNTTAGCNAAGNCTCCNTTTAGNTTNTTATTNTCAGATTNAAGCTTNGAATTAACNAANATGGACATAAANATTTATTCAGAAGGATCAAAGACATTTNTAAAAGTNCAAAANAAANATGANNCNTATCTGGGTNATATNAAAATNACATTTAATTCTGACCCAATANNTTTAGAAAAATGGGTNTTNGTAAATTCGTTTNNTGAGAAGGTTGAGGTTAAATTAAAAAATATNCTATTAGGCGNNNAANTAAAAAATAATTTATTTAATANGNCNCNTGAATTGCAAAAANTCNAAAATAACCGTTAGTCAAATAAGAGCACTTAGAATTATAGGAATATAGATCACAGACATTAACGTAGAAATAATGACCAAATTGGCTACGTCATTTGGATTTCGGTTAAATCTTTGTGAAAGCAAGTAGGATGTTACAGCGATTGGTGTGGTTAATTGTAAGATTAACACTGCTGAAGCTATACTTGATAGATTAAAAATAAAAGAAATAGTAATAGCAATTAAAAGACACATCACTGTTCTATAGCATACTATTATAATGCCTTGTGAGAGGTTTGTTAGTTTCAATCTTGCAACAGAGACACCCAGGGTTATTAACATTACAGGGATTGCAATTTGGCCAGTCAATTCTAATGAATTTGTTATAAATTGTGGTGTTTTTAAATTGAAATATAAGAACACAGCGCCCAAAATAGCACCCCAGGCTGTAGGTTCTTTCAGTAATGTTTTTAAAGTTTTGTCACCGCTTATTATCCAAATACCAATGGTCAAAGAAAAAATAGCCATTATTGCAAAAATTATTACAGCATAGCTTAAGCCATCCTGACCAAATGCAAAAAAAGCTAANGGCAATCCTAAATTTCCAGTGTTACCAAAAATCATGGGTGGTAAAAATGTTGGCACATCAATGTTGATTAATTTAACAAAAAATAAGCAAAATACTGTCAATAAAGTATATGTAATTATNGTTGCAAAAACTATCGAGCTTAAGATATTAGATTCGATTTCCGTGTTCATTAATGATGTAAANATCAAACAGGGAAGTGCGACATTCATTGTTAATTTGGTGATGAATTCTATTGGATATTCTATTTTGGCTTTTTCCCAAAAAAAACCAATCATTCCCAAAAAAAATATTGGGGAGATAATTTTTAAAACAGTTAAAACTAAAAGCATAAATATTCACGAAAAAATTTAATTTCATTACGGTGATGCATAGACTCCAAAAGATTCAAAGTCTATCATGGACCCAAGGTATAAAGGATAAATAATGATTAAGACAGACGCTAAATATAATATTGGACAAGTAGTAAAACATAAAAGACACCCTTTTAGGGGAGTTATATTTGATATTGATCCGATCTTTTCAAATACTGAGGAGTGGTGGCATTCAATTCCAGAAGAAAGCCGGCCGGCAAAAGAACAACCATATTATCACTTGTTGGCTGAAAACGATACCACATATTATACAGCTTACGTGTCTGAGCAGAATTTATTAGTTGATGATACAGGCGAACCAGTAGAGCACCCAGATATTGCTTCATTGTTTGGAAAGTTTCATGGAAACTATTATAATATTGACGTTCAAATGAATTAATCTTTTGGTAACGTGAAAAACCTTTTCTTATCTTCATCATAATGCTCAACAGTACCCGCTCCAATGTCATTCCAAAGGCCATGTATTGTTAACGTTCCATTATCCATTGCTTCCTTAACAAAGGGAAATCCAGCTAAATTTTCAAGCGATATAAGGACTCCTTCTTTTTCTAATTGACTTATTTGATCTTTATCTGATTTGCTTTTGTCTATTCGTTCATATCCTGGTGTTAAAATATCAATCCACTTTGATAGAAATTCATTCTTGTTATTCTTATTATTTTTATTATTTGAACAGATATCATGACACATTTTTATACCGCCACAATTTGAGTGCCCTAAAACGATAATGTGATCAACATTAAGATGTTTTACAGCGTATTCAATCGCTGCTGATGATCCATGATAGTCTTTATTTGGTGCATATGGTGGTACCAAGTTGGCAATATTTCTATGAATAAAAAACTCTCCTGTTTCTGCTCCAAAAATTGATGTAACGTGTACTCTGCTATCACAGCATGATATTACCATTGTCTTTGGGCTTTGACCTTCGCTTGCTAAGTATTGGAAAGAGGCCTTGTTTTTTTCATATTCAGTTGTTTTCCAATTATAATACCTTTCTATTAAGTATTTTGGTAGCTGTGAAATTTTTGCCATTAATTTATTACCGTATTTTATGTAAATCCAAGTAAATCTATAAACTTATTTAATTGCTTTTAAAATACTATTTATAATTAAAACATGCTTTATATTGTGTATCATGATTTTATTAATGATAGATTTTATAAGGAAAAATAAATGAGCAATTTTTCGTTAAAGACAGAAAATGTTTGTCCAATTATAATTATTAGTAAGCAAGAATTTATTAAGTGGAATCAAAAACAATCAACTTATGTTAAAAGTTGGGTAAAGGCGAATGCCTTTAAAGGCGCTCTTTTTGATGTCTTATCAATCCCTTCTGATCGAGGTGGTATTGATATGGTTTTGTTTGGTTGGGGTGAGCCAAATGATCGTTTATGCGATAGATTTCATTTTGCAAAAATTAGAAATTCGTTGCAGCCTGGTACGTACAAGATATTAGATGCACCAGCGGATTTTGATTTCATGGAAGCATTTTTAGCTTGGGGTTTAAGTGGCTATACATTTGATAAATATAAAAAGCGATTGGCCAATGAAGTGCATTTGGTTTTAGACGACAAAGTAAATGAGAGGACTTTGGAAGCTTTGATAACTGGGGAATGTTTAACAAGGGATTTAATAAATACGCCTGCGTCAGATTTGGGACCAAAAGACTTAGCCAATGAGGTAGAAATTTTGGCTGCTAGATTTGGTGCAAAACAATCTTCAATAGTTGGAAAATGTTTACTTGAGCGGAATTTTCCAATGATACATGCCGTTGGGAGAGCATCAAAACAGGAACCAAGATTGATTGATATGTGTTGGGGCAATGAAAATTCATATAAAGTCACTCTGGTTGGAAAAGGCGTTTGTTTTGATACTGGTGGTTTAAATATCAAACCGGGTGGTTCCATGGGCTTGATGAAAAAAGATATGGGAGGAGCAGCAACTGTTTTGGGTTTGGCTAATATGATAATGGAGATGAATCTAGATGTTAGACTAAGGGTTCTTATTCCAGCAGTTGAAAATTCCATATCAGCAGAATCTTTTAGACCACAGGACATATTAATGTCTAGAAAAGGGCTAACAGTTGAAGTAAACAATACAGACGCTGAGGGCAGACTTGTTCTGGCTGATGCACTTTCATATGCTGATGAAGAGCGGCCTGATCTTTTAATTTGCATGGCAACTCTCACAGGCGCTGCAAGAGTTGCTCTTGGGCCCGATATTGCACCATTTTTTACAGATAGTAGTAAATTAGCCAAAAGCATTTCTGAGTTTGGGGAAAAATACTTTGACCCAGTTTGGAGACTTCCATTCTGGGACCCGTATGAAAAAATGATTGAACCAGAAGTGGCCGATTTAGATAATGCCCCTAAAACAGGTTTTGCTGGTTCAATTACTGCAGCATTATTTTTAAGAAGATTTGTAGAAAAATCAAAAGAATTTGTACACTTTGATATTTATGGGTGGTCAGAAACAGGAAAAATATCACGGCCAAAAGGTGGAGTGGGAATGGCATCACGAGCATTATTTTACTTAATTAAGGATAAGGTGGAAAAAAATAATGGATAGTAGATTAGTTCCAGCAAATGAAACAGTTGGTTGGAAAGGGGCTGAACCCAAATGCAACGCTCCAAACCTAGTCGAAGGATCTGTGATGACGGTTAAAGACAGTTGCGCAACCATTTTTTCTTCACCTGATGGTTCAAGAATGAGACAGCTGGTTTATGGTAGCCGGTTTAGAGTCTTGGAAGAGAAAAATAGCTTTTCCTTTGGCTTCAGTGAGCTTGATGGGTATGTTGGTTATATAAGAAGTAGTAGTTTATTAGGAGAAGATGAAAACTGCACTCATTGGGTTTCTGCCCTTGGTTCTCACATTTATTCAAAACCAGATATAAAGGATAGTTATTTTCGTTCGTTATCTTTTGGCTCAAGGTTGGCGATAGAAAGTATTACTGATGATTTTTATGAAATTGTTGATGGTGGTTATGTGCCAAAAGCACATTTAAAGAAGCTTGGAAAATTTTATTCTGATCCAACAAATGTTGCAAAGAAATTCCTTGGTGTGCCTTATTTATGGGGTGGCAATAGTTGCTGGGGTATTGATTGNTCCGGGTTAGTGCAGGCTGCTTTGGTTAGTTGTTCGATTAATTGTCCTGGTGATAGTGATCAGCAAGAGAAAGTGTTTAGTCCAGTGAAAGATCGCTCCAGCTTTACTAAAAATGATTTAATGTTCTGGAAAGGACATGTGGCAATAATAATCAACTCTTCAAGTTTAATTCATGCAAATGCTAATAGTATGTCTGTTGCAATTGAGCCAATACTTAAGGTTATTGAAAGAATAAAATCCAACACTGGTAGTGACTTTAGTTTATGTAGATGGTCAAAATCTTAAACTATGTTACCGACTTTATAAACTTTTTGTCAAAAAACCGTAGTAGGGCTTTTAGATCATTTCCACGTTTCAATATCTGACCNTCTATTCCTAAAATCAGATATTTACTTTGTTTAATTGAAAGCTTTGGTCTTTTTTCTATTCGGTATATTGGATTTTCTGAAGTTCTCTTAAAGACTGAAAAAACAGCAAACTCTCGCAAACAAGAAATCCCATAATCCCTCCATTCACCAGCAGCAACCATCCTTCCATAGACAGACAGAATTGGAGCCAACTCTGTTCTATGAAAACTGATAACTTCTGTTGCTTGGTGTTGGGTCGAATAATTTGATACAAATTGTAAACTCATATTATTATTGTAAGGGCTAAATTTTAGGAAGCAAGTTTTCTATTGATATATTGACTGTTCACTTTCAACCTATAGATAATAAATCGGGATAAAGTTATTTTTATCAATAAAAATTATAGTTAGGTAATGAAATGCGTGATTTTCAATTGAATGGGCGGTCTACAGTTTTTGCAGCTAATGGTATGTGTGCCACTTCTACACCATTGGCTGCAAAAGTAGCTTTACAATTATTAGAGTCTGGCGGAAATGCTGTTGATGCCGCTATTGGAGCAGCAGTCCTACTTGGGTTTTGTGAACCACAATCCACAGGAATTGGTGGTGATTGCTTTGTTTTAATTCAACCCCCAAATGAGAAAAAAGTGGTCGCTTTAAATGGCTCTGGAAGATCTCCAATTGGCTTAGATTCTGAAGAATTGAGAAATGAAGGATTTAAGGAAATGCCCCTTTATGGTGTAGAATCCATTACTGTCCCTGGTGCAGTCGATGCTTTTTGCAGATTGTCAAATGATTATGGCAAAAGGGGGCTTGAGTTTAGCTTAATACCTGCAATCCATTATGCAGAGAATGGAATCGCAATTTCCCCACGCACAGCATTTGATTGGGCTAATTCAGCATCAATTTTGAAAGGTGATGCGAGAGAGCATTTTTTAATAAATGGGAATGCCCCTTCTTTAGGTCAAATTTTNAGAGCTCCAGGTCAGGCAAAAGCGCTCAGATTGATTGCAAAAAATGGAAGAGCCGGTTTTTATGAAGGTGAGGTTGCTGCAGATATGGTTAGTTCCTTAAATAATTTGGGTGGAACGCATACATTGGAAGATTTTTTTAAAACAAATTGTAACTATTGTGAAACTATAAATGGGTTTTATGATGGTTATGAGCTAATTGAGCATCCTCCTAATGGGCAGGGTGCTACAGCATTATTAATGGCGAATATATTAAATAATTTTGATTTAAAATTATTAGATCCTTTTGGTGTTGAGCGGACACATATTGAAACTGAAGCCGCTAAATTAGCATATGATGCGCGAAATCGTTTCATCGCCGATCTTGACTATACTAATCGACTTCAACACATGCTATCTACTGATATCGCCGATAAGCTTGCGGGTTTAATAGATCTGTCTAGAGCAACACATTTTGACGCAAAAATGTTAGGTTCTGTACATAAGGATACTGTTTACCTTACGGTTGTTGATAAAGATCAAATGGCTGTTTCTATGATTTATTCCATTTTTCATAGCTTTGGTTCTGGGATGGCTTCTAGGAAGTTTGGTATAAACTTTCAAAACAGGGGTGCAGGCTTTACCTTAGAAAGGGGTCATCCCAATGAGGTAAGTGGTTTTAAAAGACCAATGCATACCATTATCCCAGCGATGCTTCGTAATGCAAATGAATTTACGATGCCTTTTGGTGTGATGGGGGGAGCATATCAGCCAAATGGCCATGTCAGATTTATGACTAATTTGATAGATTATAATATGGACATTCAAGAAGCTTTAGATGGCCCCAGGTCTTTTTACGATGATGGGGATTTAATGCTGGAAAGAGGATATAATGACCAAGTCAGAGATGCATTAAAAAATATAGGTCATAAGGTTAATGTGCCCGACTCTCCCATTGGTGGTGGTCAAGCAATAAAAATTAATTGGCAACAGGGAGTATTGGAAGGAGCATCTGATCCTCGAAAAGATGGCTGTGCAATTGGCTATTGATTAATCAACCTTTCTTTAAGATTTTTTGCCCAAGAATTTCAGCTATTTGCACAGTATTGAGCGCTGCTCCCTTTCTTAAGTTATCAGACACACACCATAGATTTAATCCGTTTTCGATTGTGCTATCTTGTCGTATCCTACTTACGTAAGTTGCAAATTCCCCAACGGACTCAATTGGGGTAATATATCCACCACTTTTTCGTTCATCTACTACAATTATTCCAGGCGCTTTTCCCAAGATGTTCCGCGCCTCATCTTCGTCTAAAAAATTTTCAAATTCGATATTAACTGCTTNAGAATGACCTACAAAGACGGGCACTCTGACACAAGTAGCTGTTACCTTAATGGATTTATCAATAATCTTCTTAGTTTCAGCCACCATTTTCCATTCTTCTTTTGTAGTTCCATCCTCCATGAATTTATCAATGTGTGGGATTACATTAAACGCAATTTGTTTTGGATATACCTTTGGNTCAACTTCTTGGCCTGGCACATAAATCCCTTTTGTTTGATTCCAGAGCTCATCGATAGCATCTTTCCCAGAACCAGATACTGACTGGTAAGTACTAACAACCACTCTTTTAATTCGTGCTTTATCGTGCAGCGGCTTTAGTGCAACCACCATCTGAGCAGTAGAACAATTTGGATTTGCGATAATATTTTTTTTTGAATAATCGAAAATAGCTTCAGGATTTACTTCTGGAACTATCAATGGCACNTCGGGATCATATCGATATAATGATGAATTATCGATTACGATACAGCCTGATTTAGCTGCTTTTGGTGCAAAAGTTTTGGTAGCTTCAGATCCAATAGCAAATAAGGCAATGTCCCACTCACTAAAGTCAAATGTTTCAATATTTTGTGCTTTTAATATAGTATCAGAAAATGTAATTTCGGTGCCAATTGATCTTCTAGACGCAACTGCTGCAATTTTATTGATTGGAAATTCTCGTTCTGCTAAGATGTTTAACATTTCTCTACCAACAGTGCCAGTAGCTCCAACGATCACTATGTTATAACCCATTTTATNTACTCCAGTTTCTTCTTTTCTGATATCTAATGCTTGAATAAAGTGAAAGAGATTTTATTAATTTAATTATATAGTTTAAAGAAATTTAATATTTGGATTAAGTTATTTAATTGTTATATTAGTATAATATATNGATAGAGCTTTAATAATATTTTTGGGAGAATAGTTATGAATTGTGTTTTTGTCCAAATACGATGCAAACCAGGTAAAATTTTTAAAGTTGCTGAAGAAATTACTTTAAAGGAAATTCAGTCAGAGCTATATTCTACAAGTGGAACATTTGACCTTCTTTTGAAATTATATATCCCCATAGAAATAGATGTNGGTGAATTTATTAATGANAATTTATTAAGCATAAAAGGNATTAAGCGNACACTTACTACATTGACCTTTAAGGCGTTTTGAATTTTTGATTAAATATCACAAAATTATTTTTGTTTTTTGGATTTGAGAATCAAATGGATAAGAATGTTGAATTCTCTAAAAATTTATTATCTTGGTATGATAAGAATGCACGATCTATGCCTTGGAGACTGCCACCAAATTCAGATGAAACCCCAAATCCTTATTTTATCTGGTTATCTGAAATCATGTTACAACAAACAACAGTGGTTACAGTTTTCTCTTATTTTAAGAAATTTACCACAAAATGGCCAAGCATCGATGAGTTGGCAAAGGCAGATGATGACGATGTTATGGCAAATTGGGCTGGTCTTGGATACTACGCAAGAGCCAGAAATTTATTAAAATGTGCTAGAATTATTGTGGATCAATATAATGGTTTCTTTCCTAATGCCTATGAAGAATTAATAAAACTTCCTGGTATTGGCCCGTATACTGCCTCAGCTATTTCATCAATTGCGTTTTCAGAACCGCACGCTGTTTTGGATGGAAATGTAGAGAGAGTAATTTCGCGTTACTATTCGGTCTTAGAGCCATTACCATCGTGCAAAGAAGAATTAAGGAGCTTAGCTCAGTTTAATNTATCCAATAGTAGGCCAGGAGATCATAATCAGGCAATTATGGATTTGGGAGCAACAATTTGTACTCCCAAAAAACCTTATTGTGGNCGNTGTCCTGTTATATCAGGTTGTCAGGCAAATATAATTGGTAATGCNGAAATTCTACCNAAAAAACGTCCAAAAAAGAAAAAACTTTTAAAATTTGGATCCTTGTTTATNGCTAGAAATCCAATAAAAGGTTTTTTAGTTGAAAAACGACCAGAAAATGGATTANTNGGAGGAATGCTGGGTTGGCCATCTACAGAATGGACTTATGACACTTGCACGGTTCCACCTTTTTTAGCTGATTGGTATATGATGCCAGGGGTTGTGCGTCACTCTTTCACGCATTTTGACTTAGAATTAAATATATTTAGTGCATACATTGATCGCGTTGTAAGCCCCTATTATTTTATATCATTTGATTGTTTTAAATCTGATAATATGCCTACCTTGATGCGAAAAGCTTTTGACTTATATATGAGTGGTACAAAAAAAACCCCACGCTAAAAGCGTGGGGAAGGTATGGTTAAGTGATCAGGTCACAGGCACCATATTATAAATAAAGATATTTCCTAGTCGATTAAATTTACATTTGATTATCGCTGCATTTCTGATCTAATTTGCTGCCTTAATAGATCAATTGGGACACTTTTACCTTCCCTTTTGAAACACCAATAAGTCCAACCGTTACATGAAGGGGCCCCCTCTAATGCTGCACTTACCTGGTGTATTGAACCTTTTGTTTCTGTTGAGATAAGTGTTCCATCTGCCCTAACTTTTGCTTTATGTCTGCCGTTTAAGCTTTCTAAGGTTTCACCGGGCTGAAGCAAGCCTCGCTCGACAAGCTGGCCAAATGGCACCCTTGGTTCAGCCCTTTTCGATTGAGTAACTTCTAATGCTTCAATATCGTATTTTCTTGTATCCTTTATCCGCCTGCTTGCCGCTATTCGATAAGAGTTTTCTTGCTCAATACCAATAAAATCTCGACCAAGTTTCTTTGCAACCGCACCAGTTGTTCCACTGCCAAAGAATGGATCCAATATGACATCACCTGGATTTGTCGTGGAAACAATTATTCTATGTAGCAAAGCTTCTGGTTTTTGGGTTGGATGTGCTTTTTCTCCATCTTTATTCTTTAACCGTTCATGCCCATTACAAATAGGTATCACCCAGTCAGAGCGCATTTGAATACCTTCATTCATTGCTTTCATCGCTTCATAATTGAATGTATATTTTGATTTTTCAGATTTTGCAGCCCAAATTAATGTTTCATGTGCATTGGTTAGACGCATTCCACGAAAATTAGGCATTGGATTTGTCTTCCGCCAAATAACATCATTTAATATCCAATAGCCATTGTCTTGAAGTTTCGAACCTACTCTAAATATGTTATGATAACTACCAATTACCCATATTGCACCATTTGGCTTTAGTATTCGGTAAGCTGCCTTGAGCCAACTATCAGTAAAATTATCATACACCTGAAAACTTGAAAATTTATCCCAGTCATTATTTACAGCATCAACTTTTGAGGAGTCTGGTCGATGCAAATCGCCCTTTAATTGTAAATTATACGGCGGATCTGCAAAAATCAGATCAATTGAATTTTCAGGTAATGCATTCATAGCTGTTACACAATCGCCAGCAAGGATTTTGTTGCGTGGCAAGGTAGAGTCGCTCATACACAGTTTTTCTATTTTCAGTTCTTTATTCATTTCTGCCTCAGGACACACTTTTCGTGCTTTTTGTTTCCCGTAACATGAGTCAAAGATGATTCGGCGTCAATTCTTTTTTTAAATCAATAGGTTAGTTAATTTTTTGATTACAACATCTTGTGTACCGGTTTGAACGAAACCCTATGATGTTGTGTAATCCCATATTTAACAATTCCATCCAAATGGGCTTTTGTGCCGTATCCAACGTTAGTTTCCCAGCCATATTGAGGATAATGTCGGGCCAAATCTGTCATTAATTGATCTCTTGCAACTTTTGCAATTATTGATGCGGCTGCAATTGAAAGACTTAAACTATCCCCTTTGACAACAGCTGTTGTCGAAAAATTGCAGTTTTCTGGCACTCTATTCCCNTCAATAAGAACATGATCTGGATCAATTTCAAGTGCATTGATTGATTTATGCATTGCCAACATCGAAGCTTGTAAAATATTTAACTTGTCAATTTCCTCTGATCCAATGTGAATAATAGAGTAGTGTTTGGCACATGAGATAATTGCTTCTGATAATAACTGTCTTTTAAGTTTTGAGATTTTCTTACTATCATCGATACCGAGTGGTATTTCTTTTGGATTTAGAATTACGGTAGCAGCTGTAACGGGACCAGCCCAAGATCCGCGCCCAACCTCATCAGTACCTGCGATAAGATATTTGCCATTATTAATTAACTCTTGTTCCAATAAAAAATTTGGACTCAAANCGNTATCCTCTTTATTTTCTTTTGATTGCAAAAATANTTNTTTTTATGCAAATTGTAATTATGGTTTTAAAGTTTTTTTCACANTTACTTTTTTTTGTCATCCTTTCAGGNTCAGCTTCGTCGGCATGTTTTGTAGATTATAAGGCNAAAAAGAATAATCCCTTAAGATTACATTATGGTGTGGTGGAAATTAATGGGAGTCAATGTTCANTAAAAGAAGCACACAAATTAGTTGAGNTCAGAATTGCAGAGGGTGATTGGTTGCTTTTGGAGGTAATGTCATTATTTGATGAGAACGGNTTAGAAAAAAGGAAAATTAGTGCGGGTAAATACTTCCTCTTATACTAAGAGAAAAAGTGAAATTTTTAGTAACATAANGAATTTTTNCTCAAGTAATAAATTGGTATTTTTTATAATTATTATTTTATTTTTAATTTTAGCATTAACTGCCATTTTTCTTTTTGCGAATTTGCCAGATGCAAATGAATTTAATCTTAAAGTTGAGCAAATCTTTNTAGACTCTAACGTCATGCCGATAGGTAATGAAATAAGACTTTTAGAAATNTTAGCTAATTCGGGCACAGCTTTTTCAGAGGTTTTGTCTTCTTATAGATANATTATCTTTGTTTTGGTAATATTTGCCATGGCACTATTAATAAGCACGGTAGTGTTTGTTTTACTAATAGTTGCATTGAATAAAAGATTATCAGAAATAGAACGAACAGGTATCAATATAAAGAGCGTGATAATAAACAGAGATGAGAATTTAGTTTATATTAATGATTTAGAGTTTAATTTGACCGAGGCACTGTTTGAAGCAATTTCCGTACTATGTGAAGCTCGAATGGATGATGAGTATCTGTCGGGTGCTAGTATTGAATCAATAATTACTGGGAAAAAATTATCAAACTGCGAAGAAGCAGCGGGAGCAACTCGAATTAAGAGGTTAAGGGACTCATTGGGTAATCAAATTATCTCAGAATTACTAATACGCAATGTAAGTGGAAAGGGTTATATGCTTTCAATAGATAAAACAGTAATTGATATTATTTAAATTTAAGTTTTCTTGTAGCTTCTGATATCGCAATTCCTGCTGAAATTGCTACATTTAAACTTCGGCCACCACCTGGCATTGGTATGGTTACAGCTGAATCACACTGATCAAGAACATAATCAGGTACCCCCTGTGTTTCACGACCCATTATTAAAGTATCATTTAAATTAAAGTTAAAATCCCATAAACTTCTTTTCGCTTTTGTACTGAGAAGAATTAATCTTCTATTTTTTGAATATTCTTTGAACTCAGACCAGTCTGAATGCAATATCATTTCGCATTGATCACTATAATCTAAAGCTGCCTCCTTTAGACTTTTTTGCGATAACGGGAAGCCACATGGCTCAATGATGTCTAAGGTAACTCCAAAACAAGCACACAAACGAATCATTGAACCTAAATTATGGGCAAAATCTGTTTGAAACGCTGCTAAATGTAGCTTTCGGGTCATTAAAATTTCCTCTGCGATCTAATGTCCGGTCGACGTGTGTATTTAACTTGTAGTAAACCTTTTGAAAGGTTAGTTGCAACTAACTGAATTAGATATTTTAATTAGGTAGTCAGTTGAGGAGAAACTCATTTGTCACAGGATGACGAACAGGCAACTCGCCGAGATTTTTTATACTATGCAACGGGTGGAACTGGGGCTGTTGTAGTTGGAGCTGCAGTGTGGCCTCTGGTTAATCAGATGAATCCAAGTGCGGACGTTCAGGCTCTTGCTTCGATTGAAATCGATATAAGTGATATTGAACCTGGAACTCAAATTACGGTTAAGTGGTTAGGAAAGCCAGTATTTATTCGGCGACGTACTGAGAGAGAAATTAATCTTGCGAGAGAAATAGAAATTGCGGAACTTCCAGATAACCTGGGTAGGAATGCCAATGTTTCTGGAGCAGATGCTGACGATAAAAACAGAACTTTAGATGAAAAAGGCGAATGGTTAGTTATGATGGGAGTATGTACTCATCTTGGATGTGTTCCGCTTGGAAATGGTGCTGGCGAATTCGGAGGTTGGTTTTGTCCTTGCCATGGTTCGCACTACGACACAGCAGGACGGATACGTAAGGGTCCAGCACCTGAAAACTTACCTGTGCCTTTGGCCTCTTTTATCAACGATACAACAATTAAACTTGGGTAAGTGAGAATTTAAAATGGCAGGCATTCCGCATGATGATTATGAACCAAAGTCAAACTTTGAAAAATGGTTAGACTCTAGGCTACCTATTGCTGGAGTTTTGTATTCTACTTTAACAATCCCAACTCCAAAAAATCTTAATTGGATGTGGATTTGGGGTAGTCTTTTAACGTTATGCCTGTTGTTGCAAATCATAACGGGAATCGTGTTGGCAATGCATTATACGCCTCATGTTGATTTAGCCTTTGCTTCAATCGAGCATATCATGCGTGATGTAAATGGCGGTTGGGCTATTAGATATCTACATATGAATGGCGCGTCATTATTTTTTATAGCTGTTTATGCGCATATCTTTCGCGGTTTATATTATGGATCATATAAGGCGCCTAGAGAAGTCACATGGATTATAGGAATGCTTATTTATCTTTTAATGATGGCAACAGGGTTTTTGGGTTATGTTTTGCCCTGGGGTCAAATGTCATTTTGGGGAGCTACAGTTATAACAGGCTTGTTTGGTGCTATTCCAGGAATAGGAGAAGCACTACAAACCTGGTTATTAGGAGGTCCAGCAGTAGATAATGCTACCTTAAATAGATTTTTCAGCTTGCATTACTTACTTCCATTTTTAATTGCTGGACTTGTTATTCTTCATATTTGGGCATTTCACACGACAGGAAATAATAATCCGACAGGAGTTGAGGTCCGAAGGGGTTCTAAAGCTGAAGCAGAAAAAGATACCGTACCATTTTTTCCATACTATGTGATTAAAGATATTTTCGCTTTAGCAGTCATATTAGCCATATTTTTTGGATTAGTTGGTTTTATGCCAAACTATCTCGGGCACCCAGATAATTATATTCCAGCAAATCCGCTAGTTACTCCAGCTCATATCGTACCTGAATGGTACTACTTGCCTTTCTATGCAATTTTAAGAGCTTTCACGGCAGACGTATGGGCAGTACAACTAGTTAATTTTTTAACAGGCGGTATTGTTGATGCTAAGTTTTTTGGGGTAGCGGCCATGTTTGGAGCAATATTTGTAATGGTGTTAGCGCCTTGGTTGGATACTTCTTCAGTGAGGTCTGGTAGATATAGACCGAGTTTTAAGTGGTGGTTTTGGCTACTGGGAATAGATTTTATTGTTTTAATGTGGTGCGGTGCAATGCCAGCAGAAGGTATTTACGGTATAATTGCTTTAATCGGAGCTTCTTACTGGTTCGCATATTTTTTAATAATTCTTCCTTTGCTTGGCATCTTAGAGAAGCCTTTAGCTGTACCAACGACTATTGAAGAAGATTTTAACTCGCATTATCCGCCAAAAACCGAACCAGCAGAATAGGATTAATAGAGAAATTTCATGAAGATAAGAAACATCGCATTTGCATTAATGATTGGCCTAGGTGCAGCTACCAATTTGTTAGCTGCTGGAGCGTCAAAACAACATATTGAAGACTTTGAATTTAGTTTTGAAGGGCCTTTTGGTCGTTTTGACCAAAATCAGTTACAACGCGGTTTACAAGTTTATACAGAAGTTTGTGCTTCTTGCCATGGGCTAGAGCATGTTGCTTTTAGAACCTTAGGCGATTCTGGCGGGCCAAGTTTAGAGAGTAGTCAGGTTAAAGCTTATGCAAAACAATTTGATGTGTTTGATCCGGAGCTTGATGATACAAGATCTGCAATACCTTCTGATAAATTTCCGAGTTCGGGAGTGGCCAATGCGCCTGATTTGTCTTTAATGGCAAAGGCGAGAGCTGGGTTTCATGGACCTTATGGTTTGGGAATAAATCAAATAATTAAAGGGATGGGTGGTGCTGAGTATGTCGCTTCAGTCTTAAGTGGTTATACAGGTAAAGAGAAGGAAGAAGCAGGAGCTATACTGTATCAAAACACTGCTTATCCTGGAGGCTGGATCGCAATGCCACCACCTTTAGAGGATGGGATTGTGGAGTATCGTGACAATCATTCTAATACAGTTCATCATATGTCAGAGGATGTATCTGCTTTTTTAATGTGGACCGCTGAACCAAAAATGATGGCACGAAAAACAATGGGCTTGGTGGCTGTGTTGCTATTAAGCCTACTAGCAGTATTGTTATATTTCACAAATAAAAAATTATGGGCGCCCATTAAGCGAAAAGAAACAAAATCTTAAATTAAATCTATAAGGTATATTACCTTAAAGCATTAAAGATAATCTTTTAAAGACTTGGGAGGTTTTTTAAGCAAATTTGCTAGATCATGTGGTCCAGAAGCTTTATTTTCTGCAACGATTATTGCATCTTTACAGACTCCAATAAGTTCTTTTGGATTATGACTAACAATTAAAACTGTAAGTTTGTTTTTGATTGAAATATCTTTTACCAAGTTAAGCATTTCTTCTCTAAGCGCTGGCCCTAAAGCTGCAAAAGGCTCATCTAATAATAATAGTTTTTTGTTTCTTACCAATGCTCGAGCCAGGGCAACTCTACCTTTTTGACCGCCAGATAATTGAGAGGGAAATTTTTCCACATCCTCCTTTAAATCAACTCTCAGTAAAGCTTCATTTATTTGGTCATTAAATTTTGGTTGATAGCTTATTTTTGTTGTTAAGCCTAAAGCAACATTTTGATAAACGTTCAAATGTGGAAATAAATTGTTGTCTTGAAAAACTATAGTGATTGGCCTTTGTGATGGAGCCAAATTATTTAATTGTTGCTGTTTCCAGGAGATGGTGCCACTTTCTATGTCAGTAAAGCCACTGATTGCATCTAAAAGTGTTGATTTTCCAGCCCCTGATGGGCCGATTACAGCCGTGATTGTTTCAGGATTAACATCAAAATGCATGCTCAATTTAAAGGCTTTAAGTTTTATATTTAAATTATTCACTTCGAGCATTTGATTTTCCTAATCTGTCAGCCAACAAAAAGATTGTGAAACAAGTTATCAATAATATTAATGCTGCAGCTTTTGCTGCCTCCATTTGATAGCTTCCCATTAATCTATAAATGATTAATGGTAATGTACCTGAATCTGGTGATGAAAAAAGGGTAACTATACCGAGATCACCCATAGACATAGCACCTATCAAACCACCTGCAAAACCAATTTCCTTTCGTAAACGAGGTACGGTTAATTTGAAAAACTTGTCTAAGCCTTTCAAACCTAGGCTCTCAGATAATTTACTGTAATCTTGATTAATTTTTTGTAGATTTGGTAAAATTATTCTTAAGCTAAATGGAAGAGCCATTATAGCGTTTACTAGTGCTGTAATCGGTAGAACAAATCTTGTTGGGTCAAGTAGAGGATATAGGAATATAAACAGACCGGTACCAATTACTAGGGGTGATGTGGCTATAACAAAATACCCAGTGCCTTCCATAAACCATTTAACCTTTGAACTTGTATGGTTGGATGCAACGACGTTTCCAATAAAAAAAGTTATTGATAGGCATATCACAACTGAGCCTACTGCAACAAAAATAGATTTTATCAAAGAAATTAATATTACAATATTTAAAAATTGTATTGCCGAAGCACCATCAATGATAACCGTTAACAATGGTGCCATTAAAAAAACTGAACTTACACATATGATTGTCCAATCAATAAAACTTTTTTTATTAATATCCCAGCGCTGAATAGTACGGTCATATGCGACTTGGAATGGTTCATTTTTTTGTTTCCATAGCACTATTATTGTTAATAGTAAGCAGAAGATGAACTGAAAGATTGCTAAGTTTGCTGCTTTGCCCAAATCAAAGTCAAACCTAAAAGCTTGATAAATGGCCAGCTCAATTGTTGTAGATTTTGGTCCACCACCAAGTGTTAGCGCAATTGAAAAAGAAGAGATACAAATTAGAAATACAACTGCAAAAATTCCAGGAATTCTTGATTTTAACATGGGTAATTCTATTAGAAAAAAGAGATTTTTCCTACTAAAATTTAAACTTTCAGCAAGTCTAAATTGCTCTGTTGGTATATTTTGCCAGCCTTGTAATATTAGTCTAGAAACAAGTGGAAGATTAAAGAAAATATTGGCGATAATAATGCCATGTAAACCGTATATTGAAAGAGTTTTAAACCCAAGCGGTTCTAAAATGTTATTCAAAAAGCCATTTCTTCCAAATATTGAGATAATTCCCAAAATAGCTACAACAGTGGGTAGTATAAACGGCGCGCCAAGAATAGTGATTAATAGTGACTTACCCCAAAAAGATTGTCTGATCAGAGCTCTTGCTAAAAATATACCTAAGATAGAACTTATTAACGTAGATACAAATGCTTGATAAAGTGTAAATTTTATTACCTTAAAATCCATAGAGGTGAATTGAAAGTTATTGTGTGACTTGAGTAAGATAATAACTAGCGTACCAAAAGTTAAAAATAATAGGAGGGCCATAGAAGCCCATCCTAATAGATTTTCTATTTTTATTTGCTTAATATTTCTAACCATTCGTTTAGAGCAGGTTCTCTTAACTTCTGCGCTACTTTTGCGTCAAAAAATAATGACATCTCTTCAGATATAGGTGATAAAAAAGCCTCATGTAAGTCTAATTTTATAACAGGATACATCCAGTTTGTAGTTGGTATTATATTTTGAAACGCATCTGAAACCATGAACTCTAAAAACTCATCGGCTAAGTCAGATTGATCAGTATTTAAAACTTTCCCAGCAACTTCTATTTGCATGTAGTGACCTTCTTCGAAAATGGCTGCTTTCTTAGATAGATCATTTTCAGCAATTATATGGTAGGCGGGTGATGTGGTATAAGAGAGTACCATGTCTGCTTCACCATCCATGAATAAACCATATGCTTCTGACCATCCCTTTGTGACCGTGAGAATGTTTGGTGCCAAGCCCGCCCAGATTCGAGGTGCATCATCACCATAAGCTGCCTTGATCCACATTAATAAACCTAGACCAGGTGTGGAGCTTCTTGGATCTTGTATCACGATTTTTAACTCAGAGCGCTCAGCCAATTCAATAAAGTTTTTTGGGGCAGACTTTATCTTTTCACTATTATACACGAAGGCAAAATAGCCCCAATCAAAAGGAATAAATGTGTCATCATCCCAATTTACTGGTAAATTCAGATCTAGGGTTTTATTGTGCTTTGTAAATAAGCCAGTTTCTTTTGCGCGCGCTAATAAATTGGTATCAAGACCCAAAATAACATCTGCATCGGTGTTTTTACCTTCCAACTGAAGTCGTGCCAAAAGAGATGCACCATCTCCAGCCCCTATAAGTTGCAAGTCGCAATCACAGCGATCCTCAAAACTTTTTTCGATGGCAGGGCCAGGGCCCCAATCAGATATAAAGCTATCGTATGTATAGACCTTTAAAATATTTGTTTCTCCAAAACATAGTGTTGTAGTTGACAAAAACACCAAACATGTAATGAAATTTTTAAGCATCGTATTCTCCTATTGTTTCGTGGGTTAGGTGAACGATGGCTCGACCTTCCCTACGCCAGCATGAACTGGATCAGGTTCTGCGGGTCTGCTGAATGCATCTCAGCCAATAAGGCTCCCCGAGGTGACTCACTTTTAGTATTAAATAATTGGATAAGCAAGAATATGATTATTAATAAAATAACAAATCAGTTTTTGGCTTTTGTGTCTGCTTGAAACTTGCTTTAGAAGTAAATAAAGCCTTAATGAAACAAAAAAGAGATTTAATAGATGACACCTGATCAAATTAGAAAATCATATTCTGAATTTATGACAAAAAGGGGAGCTTTTGAAATCCCTTCTGCTAGTTTGGTCCCAGAAAATGATCCTTCAACCTTATTTACGGGTTCTGGCATGCAACCAATGGTTCCATACCTTCTTGGAGAAACCCATCCAGCTGGAAGGGACCTTATAAATATACAAAAATGTTGTCGTACGGGGGATATTGAAGAAGTTGGTGATAATTCACATTTAACATTTTTTGAGATGATTGGGCGCTGGGATTTAAAAGCTGATCCAGAAAATTTTAAAAAAAATCAGTTAGAATGGATTTTTGATTGGCAAGTTGATGTTCTTGGCCTTAATCCACAGCACTTGTATGTAACTGTTTTTAAAGGCGACCCCTCAGTTGGTATTGATCGTGATGATGAAGCAATTGAAATTTGGACTAAAATTTTCAAAGCACGGAACATCGACCCAAAAATAGAATCAAACGGTGAAAAATATGGCACATCAAGAGGTGGCCGAATATTCTTATATGACGCTGATGAGAATTGGTGGTCAAGATCAGGGAGACCAGCCAATATGCCAATCGGTGAGCTCGGTGGCCCTGATAGTGAGATGTTTTTTGATTTTGAGCCTAATGGAGATATAAAGGACCATCCAGCAAGTGATAGTGGAAGATTTTTAGAAATTGGTAATAACGTTTTTATGTCTCATCAGAAAGTCAGAGCGGATAGTTTTTTACCTTTGGAAAAACCAAATATTGATTATGGAGGCGGATTAGAAAGAATATGTGCTGCTGTAAATACAGATCGTGATGTGTACAATACTCCTTTTTTTAAGACGCCAAAGTTAGTTTTGACTGACTTATCTGGAAAATTATATCATGAAAATTTAAAACTGTTTCGCATCATCTTGGATCATTGTAGAGCTGCAACTTTTTTAGTGGGAGACGGTGTTCATCCTGGCAATCAAGATGCAGAATATATAACCCGCCGCTTAATTAGAAGAGCGATGCGCGCAGCTATGGGTTTAGGAATAAAAGACTCTTTTATGGGAAAGCTCATTACAGCATTTTTAGACGATGCCAAATCATATTCACAATTACAAAGTCAAAGAGAGATAATACTGAATTCGATTTTAACAGAAGAAAAAAAGTTTCAAAAACTTCTGATATCTGGAGAGCGAGAGATCCTCAAGCATGTAGTTAGGAAGGGAGAGGTAACAGGTTTTGATGCCTTCAATTTTTATCAAACTTATGGGTTTCCTAAGGAATTAACTGAAGAGGTTTTAAAGGAACAAGGTTTGGAAATTCAGAATATTAATGGGTTTGAAAAAGCTTCTAATGAGCATTCAAAAATGTCAGCAACTGCCTCTGCTGGTAAATTCAAAGGAGGGTTAGCAGATGCTTCTGAAAAAACTACAGCATTTCATACAGCCGCACATTTAATGTTGGCTGGATTACGTGAGGTGTTAGGAAGTCACGTACATCAAAAAGGAAGTAATATTACTGCAGATAGAATAAGATTTGATTTTAGTCATGACATGAAAATGACAGATGAAGAAAAGCGAGCTGTTGAAGAATATGTGAATCGTGGTGTCGAAGCAAAAGCATTAGTGACAGTTTCTGAAATGGCCAAAGATGAGGCATATTCACAGGGAGTAGAAGGAAGCTTTTGGGAAAAATATCCAGATATTGTCAAAGTTTATTCTATGGAAGACCCATCAGGTAAAATTTGGAGCAAGGAGCTTTGTGGCGGTCCACATGTTGAAAATTGTTCGATTTTATCAAACTATGGCCAATTTAAAATTGGTAAAGAACAAAGCAGCTCGGCTGGAACGCGACGGGTTAAAGCAACATTTGTGGAGTAATTTATAATGAAAGTATATTTATCAGGTGAAATACATACAGACTGGCGTGATAAAATTATACAAGGATCACAAGGCTTAGAAATATCTTTCAATATGCCAGTCACAAATCACTCAGCATCTGATGATTGTGGTGTTAATATTTTGGGAGCAGAGGAAAAAAAATATTGGCATGATAAGAAAAGTGCTCAAATAAACTCAATTAGAATTAGAGCGGGAATAGAGCAGTCAGATATAATCGTTGTTAGGTTTGGTGAAAAATATAAACAATGGAATGCAGCTTTTGATGCTGGGTATGCTGCTGCACTAGGAAAATCATTAATTATCATGCATGCTCCAGATATATCGCATGCTTTAAAAGAGGTTGATGCCGCCGCACTTGCTGTCACAGAAACGCCTGAACAAGTTGTTAGTATTTTGAAATATGTGTTGAAAGGTGAATTGTCTTAATAGTTTCACCCTGGGAGTTAGAATCTGACTATGACTGATATTCAATTAGATAGCATCGATCGAAAAATTATTGGTGTCCTGCAAAATGATGGACGAACCTCAAATGCTGATTTAGCAGAAAATATAAACCTCAGTGCATCAGCATGCCATCGAAGAGTGCAAAGATTACACTCAACTGGGATAATTAAAAATTATGTAGCCTTGCTGAATAGTCGATTAGTAGGTCTTCCAACAACTGTTTTTGTGGAAATAACGCTGTCTGGTCAGGCAGACGAAGTGCTAGATGCTTTTGAGCGACAGGTACAATTAATACCGGATGTACTAGAATGTCATTTGATGTCGGGTTCTGCTGACTACCTTTTAAAAGTTGTAGCTAAAGATACAGATGATTTTGCACGGATTCATAGAAAATATCTTGCGCGATTACCAGGAGTTGCGCAGATGCACTCAAGTTTTTCATTGCGCAGCGTATCAAACACTACAGCATTACCAATATAATTAATTGTCAGTTAATTAAATTAAAGCCTTTTATTTTTGTTTGAAGGCTTACTATATAAAGGTAAGATATTTTAATAAAATATGGTATAAAATTGAAACAGGAAAAAGAACTTAATACTTATATTATAACCCCAAACTTGGTCCGAAATGATCTAACGCGATCAATAGCTGGGGTAGATCACTTAGGTAAAGAGGTTAAGTTACCAGTGATTGAAGAAAAACCTTTGACAATTTTCTTGAATGATCAGGAGATCGTCACTGCTATGACAATTGGAGATTATCCAGAATATTTGGCTTTGGGGTTCCTTAAAAATCAAAGAATGCTCTTGGAAAGTGACATTGTGACAGGTGTTGATTTTGAGTTAGATTTAAATACGGTTGTTGTAAGAACAGAGAATAAAACTAATTTTGAAAATAAACTTAAAAAGAAAACACAAACTTCAGGATGTGCAGTAGGCACGGTTTTTGGTGACATGATGGAGGGTATGGAAAATTTAGTTCTTGACCCATTAGTCATTAAAGCTTCCAACCTTTATACCCTTTCAAAAAAAATTAACCAGACACCAAGTTTGTATTTAAATGCTGGAGCAATTCATGGGACTGTTTTATGTTATAAAGATAATCCTTTAGTTTATATGGAGGATGTGGGTCGACATAATGCTGTGGATAAGATTGCTGGCTGGATTTTTAAGACAGATACTGATCCAAAAGATAAAATTTTATATACAACTGGCAGGTTAACATCAGAAATGGTGATTAAAACTGCTTTAATGGGTATACCAGTATTAATTTCAAGATCTGGATTTACAGCCTGGGGTGTAGAAATAGCGACGCAAGTTGGGATGACATTAATTGGGCGACTTAGAGGAAAACGTTTTATTTGCTTATCTGGTCATGACCGTCTTGAGTGGGACGTGAGTTTAACAGAAACTGAGAATTTTCTTTAATTTGGGTGGACAGCATTAATTGAATATACTTGGTGTTATTTTGGCAGGTGGCCAATCAAGGAGAATGGGCGGTGGTCACAAGGGCTTAATCAAATTGCGTGGACAATCTCTATGTTCACACGTGATTGATAGATTTAATTCTCAAGTAGACTCGATTATATTAAATGTTAACACTGATAAGCAATTATTTCTGCAATATGACCTACCATTAGTAAGTGATAGCATAGACGGCTTTGCGGGTCCGTTAGCAGGTGTTTTGGCAGGTATGGATTGGGCATCAAAAAATGGGTATAAATATATTGTAACTGCAGCCGCTGACACTCCATTTTTTCCACTAAACTTAGTTAAAAGACTAACATATGAAAGGAAAAATAATAGTAGTTCAATTGTTTTGGCATCAACACCTGATGGTAATAATAGCCAAAGTATCCATCCTACTTTTGGATTATGGGAAGTCTCTTTAAGAGAAGATCTGCGTAATAGTTTAAATGAGGGCATAAGAAAGATGGTAAAATGGACTGCAAGACATCAATCAAGTAGTTGCGTATTTACAGAAGGTAAATTTGATCGGTTTTTTAATATAAATACACCGGAAGATATTTTCTTGGCCGAGGATATTATTGATAAGGGTTGGGTATGAAAGTTTTTGGAATAACTGGATGGAAAAATTCTGGAAAAACTAGTTTGTTGGAAAAATTAGTCAAAAACATAACTGAACGTGGATTTTCAGTATCAACAATGAAACATGCACACCATAATTTTGATGTGGATCAAAAAGGAAAAGATAGTTATCGCCATAAACAAGCTGGGGCGAGTCAAGTTCTTCTTTGCTCAAGTGTTAGGTGGGTTTTAATGACTGAGTTGGAAAAAAACGTAGAGTTGGAGATGGAATCACTATTAAATAAAATGAATCCAGTTGATCTAATCTTGGTTGAGGGTTTTAAAACGAAAGACCATCCAAAAATTGAAACATTCCGTGCTATCACAGGCCAAAA
The DNA here is from genome assembly GCA_002683355.1 of Paracoccaceae bacterium. Taxonomy (GTDB): domain Bacteria; phylum Pseudomonadota; class Alphaproteobacteria; order Rhodobacterales; family Rhodobacteraceae. Next base: position 25,846 of record NYTF01000026.1, read on the forward strand.
TATTTTAGCAAACGCCGATGCAAGAATAATAGCGGTAGCAACAAAGGATAAAATTGAAGTCACTGTTCCAACTTTTGATCTTGATGATACTGATAGTATAGCTAAGTTTATTTTATCTACTGTTGGGCTAATATGATAAAACCCGTACAAAAAACTTTTTCCGCATTTCCTAGTGGAACACACTGGACTCCGGTTGATCAAGCATTAGAGCATTTGAGAGTGTCGTTAGAACCGATTTTGAAATTTAATATGGTCAATGTCAGAGATTCGCTAAATTATGTTTCTTACGAAGATATTTTAGCAAAACGATCAAATCCACCAGTTGCAAACACTGCTGTTGATGGTTTTTGCTTTGCATATTCATCAACAAAAGAATCAGAAGGGTCTTTGAGGTTGTGCCCAGGACGAATTGCAGCAGGCGACCGTCATCAAGAAAGTATCTCAAAAGGAAGTGCTATTAAGATTTTAACTGGTGCAGAATTGCCTAAGGGTGTTGATACTGTAGTTTTGCAAGAAGAAGTTACTATAAAAGGTGATAAGATTATATTTAATAATTTTGTTAAAAAAGGCGAAAATACTAGGCAAGCTGGAGAAGACATTGAGAAAGGAAATTGCGTTCTAAAAAAAGGAACAAAAATTCGACCTCAAGATATAGCTTTATTAATTGCAACAGGCATTGAAAAGGTAAAAGCTTATTTACCTTTAAAAATAGGGGTACTTTCAACTGGAAATGAATTGATACAAAAGATTGGTGTGTCTGACGAAAACAAAACACTTGATGCGAACAGACCTATGTTGATCTCTATGGTTAATAGTTGGGGTTATGTAGGTATAGATTTAGGATGTGTAGATGACGATAAGACGAAAATTCGGAAAAAGTTAAATGAAGCCACCAGAAATTGTGATTTAATTTTTACATCTGGTGGAGCTTCAACGGGTGATGAAGACTATGTGTCAAATTTATTAAAGTCTGAAGGTAATCTATATAATTGGCGCATTGCGATGAAACCAGGGCGTCCGCTGGCCTTGGCGAACTGGAATGAAACACCAGTTATTGGATTGCCAGGTAATCCTGTTGCAGCTTTTGTATGCACAATAATTTTTGGTAAGCCAATTTGTGGATTGTTAAGTGGTGTGGGTTGGCTAAAACCTATATCGTTTCTTGTTCCAACAGCGTTTTCAAAAAGCAAAAAAATTGGGCGGCGAGAATATCTCCGTGCGCGAGTAAAACATGGCAAAGTAGAAATTTTTCATTCAGAAGGTTCTGGAAGAATTTCAAGCCTAAGTTGGGCAGATGGTTTAGTTGAATTACATGAAGATATTAGTGAAATAAAACATGGGGATTTAGTAAAATACATGCCGTTTAGTGGGATTATTTAATATTTTATTATCCTCGTAAAACACCACCAGAAGCTTTTATTATATTTTCAATAATTTTTTTACTTACAGTATCTATTTCGTCATCAACAAGTGTTTTTTCAGAAGACTGTATATGAACAGTAATTGCCAGTGATTTTTTATCTTCACCTATGTAACCACTTTCTTTTGGATCAATGAATTGATCAAAAATATATGCGTTTTTAATTAATGATTTATCTGCACCCCTTGCAGCATTTTCTAAAATAGATGCTTCAATATGCTTATCGACTATAAATGAAAAGTCTCTTTGAACAGATTGAAAATCACTGATACTTAATGCTGGTCGAGTCTTTGTTTTATTTTTTGGAAACGGCGGTTTTTCGATATGTATAGCAAACGCCATAACTGGTCCTTTAATATTCATCTCCTTTAAAATTTTTGGATGCACTTCACCAAAGCCAGCAAGAATGTTTTTTGGACCTAATGATAGTTTCCCAGAGCGTCCTGGATGCCACCATGTGTTAACGTCTCTCAATACCATTAATTTAGTTGGACATCCTATGGATGCCAAAATTGTTTCCACATCAGCTTTAGAATCGAAAGGATCAACTGGTCTTCGTTCGTTATGGACATCTCTAGAAGTAGTGTGCCCAACTAAAATTCCGGTAGCTATTAATTCCTGATCATCTGGTTCGCCACCATGAAATACTGGACCAATTTCAAAAAGAGACATATTTAAAATACCTCGTGCTTGATTTCTATTAACGGCTTGAAGAAGCCCTGGTAAAAGTGACGGTCGCATATGACTCATGTCAGACGAAATTGGGTTTTGTAATTTTGTTTTGTCTGATCCACCACCAAACATTGTTGCAGAGTTTTTATCGATAAATGAATATGTAACGCATTCATTGTACCCTAATGATGCTATTTCTCTTCGAATAATAGATTCTCTTTTTTGTATTGGTGTTAATGTGTTGCTTTGCTTGCTTGTTTTTAACTTTGGTAAGGGAGATCCTACTAATTTTGTTAATGATGAAACACGAACAATTTCCTCAACAAGATCTGCCTCTCCAAGAATATCAGGCCTCCAAGGGGGGGGAGTAAATTTATTATTATCATCTTCAAAGCCAAGAGATTTTAAAATCTTTATTTGAGTAGTTGGGTCTATGTTCATTCCGACTAAAGATTGAACCCGGCCTGGATCTAACTTATATTCTCTACGATGATCTGGTATTTTACCAGACTTAGTGATATGAGATGGAGAACCTCCACACAAATCTAATATCATTTGTGCGCCTAGCATGATTCCATCTTTTGTGAACATTGGGTCGACACCTCTTTCAAAACGATATCTCGCATCTGAATTTATTTTGAGTGATCTTCCTGTTTTTGCGATTGTGATAGGATCCCAATAAGCACTTTCTAGTAAAACATTTACAGTATTTTCGGAACAACCTGTTGAGACACCTCCCATTATTCCCGCTATGCTTACAATACCCGAAGTGTCAGATATTATCATTGATCTCTCAGGTAAGTCATACTTTTTTTCATCTAAAGCTTCGATACTCTGATCACCTTTAGAAAAGCTAACTTTTAAATTTCCTTTAATTTTGTCTGCATCAAATACATGAAGAGGTCTGGCACGATCCATCGTGAAATAGTTTGTTATATCTACTAATGTGGATATTGATCTTAAACCAATAGACTCTATTCTGTTTTTTAACCATTTTGGAGATGGTCCATTTTTTACACCTTTAATTAAACAACTATAAAAAACTGGACAGCCTTTTTCTAATACATCGGCATCAATCGCTATTTCTATATTATTTTTATGTGTTCCATTAATTATAGGAGTTTTGGCAGTCTTTAATGAGCCTATTCCTCGTGCAGCTAAGTCTCTCGCAATCCCTCTAACACCTAATGCATCGGGACGATTTGGAGTTATTGCAATTTCGATAATTGGGTCAACTGCATCTGGGTTATATTCTGAAAGATATTCTACAAACTTAGAGCCAATTTTTGGCTGACCAGATAATTCGATAATTCCATCATGTTCAGCAGACAACCCCATCTCACGCTCTGAGCACATCATCCCATAGCTCTCAACACCACGAATTTTTCCAACACCAATAGTAGTGTCGATACCAGGTACGTATACACCTGGCTTTGCAACCACTACATAAATTCCTTCTCTCGCATTTGGCGCTCCACAAATTATATTTAAATTTCCCTCATCGGTAGCAACTTCGCATATTTTTAATTTATCAGCATCAGGATGTTTTTGCGATTTGGAAACATAACCAATGGTAAAGTCATTGAGTGTTTCTATAGGATTGTAAACTCCTTCAACCTCTAGGCCAAGATCAGTTAGGTTGTATAAAATTTCCTCTACTGAAGCGTCTGTATCCAGATGTGTTTTAAGCCAATTTAATGTAAATTTCATAAGATTATTACCTTAATTAATATTATCGACTTAAGCCGCTATGTAAGTTTGGCTGATCTGAAGAGGAAAACCCATAATGTCGAAGCCAACGAAGATCACTATCAAAAAAAGCTCTCAAATCAGGTATTCCATATTTTAGCATAGCCAATCTATCTATACCCATTCCAAATGCAAACCCCTGCCATTCATTAGGATCTACACCACTAGCCTTTAATACTTTTGGATGGACCATCCCACTTCCAAGGATTTCCATCCAGTTTTCACCTTTGCCAACTTCCAATTTTCCATTATCCCATGCACAACGAAGGTCTACTTCAGCTGAAGGCTCTGTAAATGGGAAATGTGATGCTCTAAAACGCAATTCTAATTCCTCTACTTCAAAGAATTTTTTGCAAAATTCTTCAAGAGTTCCTTTTAGGTTGGCCATTGATACATCTCTACCAATAGCTAAGCCCTCAAGTTGATGAAACATTGGCGTATGCGTCTGGTCATAATCGCATCGATAAACTCTACCTGGAGCAATAATTCTACATGGTGCACCGTTAGATATCATATGCCTGATTTGGACTGGACTAGTATGAGTCCTTAAAACATTTGGTGCTTGATCATCTCCATCATTACGATTCAAGAAAAATGTATCATGCTCTTGCCTTGCTGGATGTTCAGGGGGGATATTCAATGCATCAAAATTATACCAATCACTCTCAATTTGTGGGCCCTCAGCTACAGAAAATCCCATTTCTGCAAAAATTGCGCTGACTTCTTCGGTAACCTGGCTAATTGGGTGGATTGAGCCACTTGCTCTATTTCTTGCTGGAAGAGTTAGGTCGATCCACTCATTTTTCAGCCGTTCATTTAGTTTTGAGTCTTCAAGTTCTGTTTTCTTCTTTGAAAACGCTGATGTTACATCTGTTCTTAGTGAGTTGAGAATTGGACCAAAGGATTGACGTTCTTCTGACGTCATGTTTCCTAGTTCGCGCATTTTAAGGCTTAATTCACCTTTTTTTCCAAGAATAGTGATCCGTAAGCTCTCCAATGAGTCTTGATTGGATTTTGTACTTATCTGGTCTAAATACTTTTTTCTTAGATTATCTAGTCCATCCATATTTTCAGCTCCATATCATTTGATTTAGTGCTATCATAGAGTTGGTTATATTCAAGCATTGATAAAGTTCTTAAACTATATTTTCTATTGATATATCAAGTTAAGATAAATTATCGATTAATTAAACAACAACTACGTAAAAACATAATAACGTCAGTAAATTAACAGAATTTATCAAACTTGATGTATAAGATTACGCTAAAGCTGCTTTTACTTGATTAACGATTGAGCCAAAAGCTTCTGGTTCATTTACCGCTATATCTGCCAAAACCTTTCGATCAACTTCTATTCCAGCTTTATCTAAACCATTGATAAATCTTGAATATGTTAGTTCTTCGTCGTGTGATCTTACTGCAGCATTTATGCGTTGTATCCACAAAGCTCTAAAGGTTCTCTTACGAGCCTTACGGTCTCGCGTTGCATACTGATTTGCTTTGTCTACAGCTTGAGTTGCTGTTCGAAAAGTATTGCTTCTTCTTCCATAATAGCCTTTTGCAGCCTTTATGATTTTTTTGTGGCGGGCGTGAGTTACTGTTCCACTTTTTACTCTAGACATCTCAAATTCTCCTTAGCGTGCGTATGGCATATATGTTTTAACAATTCCTTCATCTGCTTTGCATAGAGTATTAGTCCCTCTAGCATTTCGAAGAAATTTGTTAGAACGTTTAATCATACCGTGTTGCTTGCCAGCTTGAGCTGCTTTTACTCTGCCAGAGGCAGTAACTTTAAAACGCTTTTTCGCGCTTGATTTTGTTTTCATCTTGGGCATTTTTGTCTCCTACTCGTTGAGATTAAAGCGTGTGAGGCAGCCCTAATAGCCATGAACGCTTGATAGAAACTGGGTGTTACGCATCATTAAGGTCTTTTGCAAGTGAAATCGTACTTATCAGTATATTGTATAATTATTATTAAATCTTCTTGACCCGCTGAAAAAAGAACCGCATATGCCAAGTTGATGATTAAAACTTCACACATAAGAAATTTCAGCATTGTTGCTCATATTGACCATGGGAAATCAACCCTAGCAGACAGATTGATTCAGCAAACAGGAACTGTGGCGGAGCGTGACATGGAAGCGCAAATGCTAGACACAATGGATATTGAGCGAGAACGGGGCATAACTATAAAAGCCAACTCTGTAAGAATAGATTATAAGGCAGATGATGGAGAGCAGTACATACTAAACTTAATAGATACTCCAGGTCATGTAGACTTTGCATATGAAGTTTCGAGGTCAATGCGTGCTGTTGAAGGCTCATTGTTGGTAGTAGATGCATCTCAGGGTGTTGAAGCTCAAACTTTGGCTAATGTCTATTATGCGTTAGAAGCCGATCATGAAATTGTAACAGTTTTGAATAAAATCGATTTACCTGCAGCTGAGCCTGATCGTGTTTCTCAGCAGATAGAGGATGTGATTGGCATTGATGCAACCGATGCTGTTCAAATTTCTGCAAAAACTGGGCTTGGTATTCCAAGCGTTTTAGAGAGAATTGTTACTAGCTTACCAGCACCAACCGGTGATCCAAATGCTCCACTAAAAGCGATGTTAGTTGATAGTTGGTATGATCCATATTTGGGTGTGGTAGTGTTGATAAGAATTCATGATGGATTTCTCAAGAAAGGTGATCGTATTAAAATGCTTAATACGAATGCAAATTATCAGGTTGATCGAATAGGTGTTTTCAAACCTCAGATGGAGTCGATTGATTGCTTAGGTCCTGGTGAAATGGGCTTCTTGACTGCAAGTATAAAGCAAGTTCGTGATACCCGCGTGGGGGATACTATTACGCACGAAAAGAAAGGCATAACCGAACCGTTGCCTGGGTTTAAACCATCACAGCCTGTTGTTTTTTGCGGATTGTTTCCTGTAGACAATTCTGAATTTGAAGATTTGAGAGAATCAATTGAGAAGTTAGCGCTTAATGATGCTTCTTTTAGTTTTGAAATGGAAACCTCTGCAGCTCTTGGTTTTGGGTTTCGCTGTGGTTTTTTAGGTCTTCTTCACCTAGAGGTTGTTAGAGATAGAATTGAGAGAGAATATGGAATCGATTTAATAACGACAGCTCCCTCGGTGATTTATCATATTCAAATGAGAGACCAAAGTACTATTGAATTACATAATCCGGCAGATATGCCAGATTTAACTTATGTTGATCATATAGAAGAGCCAAGAATTAAGGCTACCATATTAGTTCCTGATGAATATCTAGGAGATGTATTAAAATTGTGTCAAGATCGGCGCGGCGTTCAGTTAGATTTAACTTACGCTGGAGCAAGAGCAATGGTTGTATATGATCTACCATTAAATGAGGTAGTTTTTGATTTTTACGATAGATTGAAATCTGTAACAAAGGGTTATGCAAGTTTTGATTATCAGATGGAAGGTTATCGTCAGGACTTTTTGGTAAAAATGCAAATCATGGTTAATGACGAACCGGTTGACGCTCTTTCGACAATGGTTCACCGGGACCGTGCAGAAGCTAGAGGCCGAGCGATGTGTGAAAAGCTGAAGGATTTAATTCCAAGGCATATGTTCAAAATACCTATTCAAGCAGCGATAGGTGGACGAATAATAGCAAGAGAAACTTTATCAGCGATGCGGAAGGATGTTACTGCTAAATGTTACGGTGGTGATGTGACACGGAAGAAAAAATTATTAGAGAAACAAAAAGCCGGTAAAAAGAAAATGCGGCAATTTGGTAGAGTAGATATACCTCAGGAAGCCTTTATCTCAGCGTTAAAAATGGATTAACTAGAATATTTACTCTTGTTCCCCACTGAAAATCAATTTTTCATCAACTGGCGAAACACGTATAATATTTGTCGTACCAGGTTTATTAAAAGGCACCCCGGCTGTAACAATTATTTGTTTATCTAAAGTTGCAAAGTGATATTTTTTTGCCGCTCTTGCGGCACTAATAACAGCCATTTTAAACCTATCAACATGTCCTGTGATTACACAATGTGCTCCCCAGTGCAAACAAAGCTGTCGTGCAGTTTTTACAAGAGGAGTTAGAGCTATTATTGGAACACGTGGCCGCTCTCTCGATACTAGGGTTGCTGTAGTTCCAGATTGTGTGAAACAGCAAATAGCGGTAACTTCGGTCGTTTCAGCTATTTCTCGAGCAGCAACAGTTATAGCATCTGCAACAGTCTTTCGTTGCCCAGATCGAGTGCTATCAATCAACTCTCGATACATTGGATCATTTTCAATCTCTATTGCTACGTTATTCATTGTTCTCACGGCCTCTATCGGATAATTCCCAGCAGCACTTTCTGCTGATAACATTACAGCATCTGCTCCTTCATATATGGCGGTTGCTACATCACTTACTTCCGCTCTAGTTGGCATTGGTGATTCGACCATACTGTCTAACATTTGAGTTGCGACGATCACTGGCTTAGCAACATGTCTACAAGCCAATACTAGTTTTTTTTGTATTGGTGGAATAGCCTGAACAGGCATTTCAACACCAAGATCGCCTCGAGCTATCATGATTCCATCAGATGCTTGCAATATTGAATTAAAATCTTTCACTGCGGAAGGTTTTTCAATTTTAGATAAAATTGACGTACGGTTTTTAGTAAGTTTCCGTGCTTCGTTTACATCTTCTGCTCTCTGGACAAAAGATAGAGCTAGCCAATCAACCCCTAAATTACATGCAAATTCCAAATCTACTTTATCTTTTTTTGATAAGGCAGCCATTGGAATTATTGTTTCAGGTACATTTATGCCCTTTCGATCTGAAATTTTCCCACCAACTTCAACAAGACATTTTATTTGCTTTTGAGTAACAGATATTGTCCTTAATCTAATTTTTCCATCATCTACCAGAATGCTTTCATTTTTTCTTATAACATTAAAAATTTCTTTGTGTGGTAAGCATACCCTATATTCATCCCCGGGATCTTTGATTAAATCAAATATGAAGGTATCATTTTTTGCCAAAACAACATCTCCATTTTTAAAAACCCCACACCTTAATTTTGGACCTTGTAGGTCTGCTAAAATAGCTATTGGTCGGTCGAGTTCTTTTTCTATCCGCCTTATAATGTCATGTTTGTGTTTAATTTCTTGATGAGTTCCGTGACTCATATTAAGTCTAAAAACGTCAGCACCATTTTCAAAAAGTGCTTTAATCGTGTTATAATCATCAGAAGAGGGTCCTAAAGTGGCTACAATTTTAACGTTTCTTAGTCGTCTCACGATTATTACCTTTTTGTTTTTTTTGCTCTAATTAAACTATTATCACACCAATTAGTTGCTAATACGAGGAATTAATACTTAATTGTATCTTTTAGGGAAGATTTCAAAAGATGTACGAGGCATATAAGACCATTTATGAAAAATATAGTGGTGATTTTTTAATTTTATGCGACCATGCCTCAAATTTAATACCAGACAATATTAATCATGGAGAATTAGGTATTTCTAAATTTGATATGCAAAGACATATCGCATATGATATTGGAGCTGCTGAACTTAGTAAAAAATTAGGAGAGTGCCTAAAATCATCAGTAATTTTATCAAATTTCTCTAGATTAGTAATTGATCCTAACCGAGGTGAAGATGATCCAACTTTAATAATGCAGCTTTATGATGGGTCTATTATAAATGGTAATAGAAATTTAAAACCTGCACAAAGGGAAGCTAGATTAAACTTGTGCTATAGACCCTACCACTTAGCAATTGAGCGATTAATCAAGGAAAAAAATCCTGAAATTTTAATTTCAATCCATAGTTTTACTCCTAAACTTAATGGAGGTAAGAAGCGGCCCTGGCATATAGGAATACTATCGTCTCACGATAAAAGGGTGTCAAAACCGTTGTTAGAGCATTTCCAGCAAAAAAGTGATTTAGTCTGCGGTGATAATGAACCATATTCGGGTTCACTTGTGGGAGATACCTTGGATAATCATGCTTTAAAGCATGGTCGCCTACACGTTTTGATTGAAATTCGGAATGATTTGATTGAAACGTTGAGAGGTCAGCAGCAATGGGCAAACATATTAGCAAATGCTTTAATTAAAATTAAGAAGGAAATTATTTAGAAATAGGAGAAAGTTGATGAACGAAAAGTTGAACTTGAAAATTGAAGCAGCAGTTTTCAGATCCCTCAGGAATCATTTGCAAAAAAGAACTGATGTTCAGAATATTGATATGATGAACATGACAGGGTTTTGTCGAAACTGCCTGGGAAGATGGTATAGAGAAGCAGCATCTGAAATGGGTGTAGAAATGGGAAAAGAGGAATCATTAGAAACTATTTACGGAATGCCTGTGGCAGAATGGAAAGAAAAATATCAAATAGAAGCAACAGACACTCAAAAAAAAGAGTTTAAAGCTATTCACGAATAAGAGTAACTGTTAATGAGAAGGCGTGATAATATTTTAATAAAATTTAACAATAAATTAAGTTTCTTTTGAATGACTTTTAATCAACATAAAAAACGGGGAAAACGTGGTTTTAAAAGTGCTTCAAGCCTGCTTCAGGGGCATATTCAGAAAGCCAGTGAAACAAGAGGATTTGCTGTTTCTAAATTATTAACAAATTGGTCAGAAATTATTGGTGATGATATCGCGGACATAGCTAAACCAGTAAAAGTCAATTATGGACGAGAGGGATTAGGAGCAGGACTAGTGTTATTAACTAATGGTGCCAATGCACCAATTGTGCAGGCGCAGAGTAAACAAATAATTGATAGGGTTAATAGTGTTTATGGATATAATGCTATTTCAAGGGTGAGAATTACCCAAATTGATCCCAATGAGTTGATTGAAGAAAAAGATAATGACTCAGTCCAGTTAATACAACCGAGTGAGTTGGATAAAAAAAAGGCTAATGATGAGGTAACTGGTATTAAAGATAATAGCTTAAACGATTCTTTGCGCTCATTAGGTGCAAATATAATCGCAAAAGCACCAAATTAAATATAGGAATTAATAAAATGAATCGATTACATTTAATACTCGGCATTTGCGCGATCATTCTGATAGGCAGTTATTATTGGGGTTCTAATAACAGTGCTAACGAGCTTGATAGTATGTTTACGAGTAATACTAAAAATGATGTTGTACCGGCACTTGTAGCAAGTAATGCAGTGGAAACAACGAACATCTCTAGTATACTTGTGGAGGATATGATTTTGGGTGATCCAAATGCTCCCATTACTATAATCGAATACGCTAGTTTTACTTGTCCCCATTGTAAAAATTTTCATGAGGGAACATTTAAAAAGTTAAAGAAAAATTTTATCAATACTGGCAAGGTGAAATTTATTTTACGAGATGTATATTTCGACCGATATGGTCTTTGGGCTGCTATGGTAGCACGTTGTGATAATTCAAATAAATTTTATGGAATTGTTGATGATATATTTCGAAAACAAAAAGAATGGACAGATGGTGAGGAAAACATCGATATAGCTAATAACCTTAGAAAGATCGGTTTAGCAGCAGGGATGGATAATGAAATAATAAGTGATTGTTTGAGTGATGGAGATATGGCTCAAGCTCTAGTAGATTTGTATCAAATTAATGCTGAAAGGGATAAGATTAGCTCTACACCTTCATTTTTAATTAATGGAGAAAAAATGGATAAAACATCTTATTCAGACTTTGTGTCAAAGATAGATGAGCATTTAAAGGGTTATTGAATGAATCATCCATTAGACGGTTTAAAGGTAGTAGAATTAGCGCGAATTTTAGCAGGGCCATGGGCTGGGCAGACTCTTTCAGACCTTGGCGCAAAGGTTATAAAAGTTGAAAGCTTGGAAGGTGATGATACGCGGCAATGGGGTCCTCCATTTGTTACAAATGGTGATGATAAATCCGCATCCTATTTTCATTCCTGCAATAGGGGTAAAAAATCTATTTGTGTGGATTTTAAGAGTAACGATGGTCAGAAAACAATAAAAAAATTAATATCTGAAGCAGATATATTAATCGAAAATTTTAAAGTAGGCGGTTTGCTTAAATACGGGTTAGATTTTAACAGCCTTAGCAAAATTAATCCAAAGTTAATATACTGTTCAATAACCGGTTTTGGTCAAACTGGTCCATACTCACACAGAGCAGGTTACGATTATATTATTCAAGGTATGTCAGGTTTAATGTCAATTACGGGAGAGCCAGACGGTCAGCCGCAAAAAATGGGTGTAGCGGTAACTGATATTTTAACAGGTTTATATGGTGTTACAGCAATTCTAAGTGCAATTATTCAGCGAGATAAAACTGGTAGAGGTCAACATATAGATTTGGCATTATTAGATGTTGCTACATCTGTTACAGCAAACCAAGCTATGAATTATTTAACAACTGGAACTGTTCCAAAACGAATGGGAAATGGTCATCAGAACTTAGCTCCATATCAAGTGTTTGATTGTAATGATGGTCATATCATAATAGCGACAGGTAATGATGCACAGTACCAGCGTCTCTGCGCAGTTTTGGAGCTAGACGAAATGGCTAGTAACAAATTATTTTTGAAAAATGCAGATAGATTGGAGAATCGAGTAGCCCTAATCGAAATATTAAATACCGAAACAAAAAAGAGGACCAAAGAAAGTCTTTTAGAAAGCTGTGAAAGCCAGGGGATTCCCGCTGGCCCTATAAATGACCTTTCAGAGGTCTTTGAGGATCCACAAGTTATATTTAGAGGATTAGTAAAAGAAATAGATAATATACCGACAGTAGCATCACCATTTAACTTTTCTGATTCAAGTATGAATATTACAAATTTGTCACCAAAGTTGGGTGAACACACAGATGAAATTCTAGCGTCACTAAAGAAGTAATTAAATTATTGTTGAGAAAAAAAGTAGGACACCGCACCCTAATACTAAGCCACCCCAAGATCTCCATAACACATCAACAGCATTATCTATATCCACTGCTGTGAGCTTTTTTTTCCCTTCAGCATTAACGAAAGGATAGTCTTTTATCACGCCGTCATATGAACGAGGTCCAGAAATTGATATGTTTAGAACTCCTGCCATAGCAGCCTCTGGCCAACCCGCGTTTGGTGACCGATGGAGTTTTGCATCACGCCACATTACGCGCAAAGCTAGATTATTTTGATATACTAAGCATATTAAAATACCACTAACTCTTGCTGGCACCCAATTCATAAAGTCATCTAACTTTGCAGCGGCCCAACCATACTGATTGTATTGAATATTTTTATAACCAATCATACTATCAGTTGTATTAACGAATTTATAAATTAAAATTCCAGGTAGCCCAGCGATTAAATACCAAAATATTGGAGCAACAACTCCATCCGAAAAATTTTCAGCAGCACTCTCTATCGCACTTCGTGCGATATCTTCCTCCCCAAGAATTGAAGTATCCCTTCCCACAATCATTGATACAGCTTTTCTTCCTTGCAAAAGGTCTTTTTGCAAGCCGAGGCTAACAGCAGTGACATGTTCTGTTAAACTTTTTTGAGATAAAAGTATTGCGACAATAAGAATATTCCAAATTGCTGAAAAAGGAAGTCTATCTATTAAATAACCTGTTATTGCTAAAGGAATAATAGTAACTATTAAAAAAATAATACCCTTATTCTTTCGATTAATGCCATTATTGTACCGATTTTCTATCCATTTGATTGCTCGTCCCATTAAAACTATTGGATGTGATATTCTTGACCATAGCCAAGTTGGCTCACCAAGAAATGCATCGAGGATTAATGCAAGTAATAAACAAGATAGGGTCATAATTTAATATCCCTCAAAGCATTTTCAATTCTTTTCCAGTGTTCTGGTTTATGGGGAATTCCTAATCGTAAAAAAGCTTCAGAATAAGGAAATGTTCTCGTTAATATCTTTCTTTGGCATAACTTGTCTTGAAGTTTTTTTGGATCCTTTATTGAAATGAGGCGAAATAAGCTTGTCCCACCTATTACTTTTATATCGTTTTTTAACAGAATTTTATCAAGATTTAAAACATCTTTGTTTAATCGGGCTCGATTATTTGTGATCCAACGACGATCAGATAAAGCGCTATTTGCGATGAATAACGCTGGACCTGAAGCAGCCCATGGACCTAATGTATCCTTTAAAGCTTGAAGAGTTTTTGGTAAGCCAATTGCGCAACCAAAACGTAACCCCGCCAGTCCCCAAAACTTCCCAAAACTTTTTAAAACAATAACACCTGGATTTTTAGTGTAACTAATGAGAGATTTTTCAGGAACTAAGTCGCAAAAGCTTTCGTCAATTATTGTTAATTTTCCATCTTCTAAAATATTATCAGCATGCCAGATTTTACCATCAGGATTATTTGGATTAATTAAAACTCTAGCAGAAATATTATTTCTTGAGGTTTTCCAACCATTTCGTTGAAATGCAATTTCATATTCGCTATAGCATGGGTTATAAATATCCACATTACCAATTTTAAAAAGGCTTGGTAACGTATTTATGATAGCTGAAGTTCCACTTGCAGATATTATTTCTGCTTCGGTTGGTACATTCCAAAAATTTCTTGCGGTGTATATAAAGTTCTCAACTAAAGATTTGTCTGGTAAGTTTTTCCAAACCCAATCTGGTATTTTTGGAATTGGGTATGAGTTTTGGTTTATGCCTGTCGATAAGTCTATCCATTCTGATTTTAACCCACCATATTGAATGATTGTCTCATCTAAGTTTCCACCATGATCTGTGATAATTTTTTTCATTTAATTATCTTTTATCGGTGGAATTCTAGCAACAAAATGCCCTTTGATTGCCTGGGGCCATTCTCTATATGGAACTTGGCCGTTAGTGCTATTGGCATGCAAATTTGCATATAATATAATTGCTTCTGCATCTTCACTTGTTGGTTTAAAATTTCCTAAAACGTAACTTAATTTTTTATTATCCTGAATGGTCACATTGCAACCGTGATCACATCCCATTAAACAAGAATGTCTTCTGGTAATAACTTTTTCTTCAGTTACTGAAGATTTCTCTATCAACTGCGCTAATTCAAAACCGTCAGATTCCTTTAATCCTTTTTCTTTCCAATCTTCTCGTTTGCAGGTTTCACAAATGGTTATGATGGTTGGCATGTTGCTTCCTTATTGAGCTAGCGTATTAATGAGTAAATTATATTTTATGTAATAATTATTATTTTTTGCTTAAGATCTTTTATGGGGTTCATTAAAGTTTATTATTGGATTAATGGGGATAATTTGATGAGGGTTTATGGAGGCGTGGCTGTAATAATAATGACGAATTGCATGATTTAGGTGTACAGTCTTGCTTATGCCAAAAGTTTGATACAAATCACGAGTATAAGCCCATAAGTTTTTATAATCTATTAATCTTTTACGATTGCACTTAAAATGAAAATGATAAACTGAATCAAATCTAACTAATGTTGGAAAAAGCCTCCAATCAGCCTCTGTAACCCTGTCACCTAACAGAAAACGATTATTTGATAGGATTTCCTCTAGCCACTCCATTGTGTCAAATAATTTTGTAACAGCTTCATCATATGAGCTTTGGGAGGTTGCAAACCCAGCTCTGTATACACCATTGTTTAATGTCTCATAAATTCTTTTATTAATTGGTTCTATTTCTTTTTGGAGGTTTTTTGGCCAGAAATCTTCAGTATTTCCAGTAATTTTGTCAAAGGAAGAATTAAAAATCCTAATTATATCAGCACTTTCATTTGATACTATTTTTTTAGATTTTTTGTCTAAGAGAATGGGTACTGTTACACGACAAGTTATATTGCTTTTAGCTTGAGTGTAGATTTCACTTAAAAACTCTTTTCCATAAAGACTATCGCCTGTGGTATCAGAAAATTTTGTATCGAATGCCCACCCATTTTCAAGCATTTCTGGGTGTACTACATCAACACTAATATGATCTTCTAGGTTTTTTAAAACCCTGAAGATTAAGGTTCGATGGGCCCATGGGCAGGCATGTGAAATGTATAGGTGGTATCGTCCTGATTCAGGTAAAAATTCTGCACCTTCCTCTTCAGAAATCCAGTCTCTAAAAACAGAATTCTCTCGTTTATAAGTGCCATCTACCTTATTGGGCCTTATTTCATCAACTTTCCATATGCCATCAATTAACTGCCCCATTATTTGCACCTAAAATGTTCCTGTTAGATACCTATTACATCAGATAACAAATTTATAAAGGTAAAAAGCTATTTCAGCATTATTGTACGACTATAAAGAAAAATGACGTACTAATTTTTAATTACTAATTGTGTAAGTTAAGAAGTTTCATTATACGCGACTAGTGACGAGCCAAACTGGCCGGAAAGGTGTGCTTTAGTGAAATTTACCCAATTCGGGAATTAGCTAATGCTTCGTCAGTGATTATTGCACACTTTTCATTATTGAAAAAAGGGAGCGTAAAGATGCGTTTAGCTTTAATAGTGTTATTTTGGTTTACTTTGTTTGGAAAAGCTTTTGCTCATATTGGACACTTTGGCCAAATAGCTGATCATGGACATACAGCAGCGGGTATCGCGATTGGTTTGGCTGGAGCGATAGCCTTGATAAAAATTCTAAAGGATCGTCAAAAAAATTCTGAAGAATTAGAAGAAGATGAAATTCAGGAGGTATGAGGTTTGAAAAAGGGTATAATGATATGTGGACATGGAAGTAGATCAAAAAATGCAGAGCAAGAATTTGGATTGCTAGCAAAAGGACTGAAGAATAAGTTTCCAGAAACACCTGTTGAATACGGATTTTTGGAGTATTCGGCTCCAAATATACATATGGGTCTGGACGCTTTAAGGGAAAATGGCGTTGAGCACATTATCGCCGTTCCAGGGATGTTATTTGCAGCAACACACGCTAAGAATGATATTCCATCAGTTCTTCTTACGTATCAGAAAAAATATCCTAAATTGAAAGTAAGTTATGGTAGAGAACTCGCGCTTCATCCAGAAATGATCTCCGCTTTTGAAACCAGAATATTAGAAAGTTTAGGTTTGGATCATGTGCATGATGGAGACCTATATGACACAATGTTGGTTGTCGTGGGAAGAGGAACGTCTGATACATATGCAAATGCAGAAGCTGCAAAGCTAACAAGAATAGTTACAGAAAACTTAGGTTTTGGGTGGTCTGAGACAGTATATTCTGGAGTAACTTTTCCTTCTGTTGGGCAGGGTTTGGAAATAGCTTCAAGACTAGGTTATCAAAAAATAGTTGTTGCACCTTATTTTTTATTCACAGGAAAGTTAATAGACAGAATTTATAACTATGTTGATAGAGTAAGTGCAACTCTTCCAAATGTAACATTTTATAAGGCGCATTATTTGGCTGATCAAGATCACGTCATCAATACTTTTGTTGACAGAATTTATGAGGCTGAAAATGGTGAATTGGAGCAAAATTTTGATCTAATGGCATCCTTTAAGAAACGACTTGATTTGGGAGAGGTTGATATTCATCATCATCATGCTGAATTTAAACCTATTACAGACCCAGAAGACGAAGAGACTTTAGACTCCCATAGTCACGACCATGACCATAGTCACGACCATGACCATACCCATACCCATGACCATGGCCACAGTCATGGCGTGTATAAACATATATCTCATCCAAATGGTCCAAGAACAATGATTGATCAAGGTGTTTGTTGTTGTTTTATGAGCCAGTTTCCAGATCATGTTATTGAGGAAGAACGTTTGATCATTCAAGCAAAGACGGGGTTATAANTATGACTATCTTTAGAAACTGCCATGAGTACCTTTAATAGTTATTTAGCTGTCGATTGGTCTGCAAATAGTAGCCCAAAAGTAGGTAGCGATAGTGTATGGATTGCTTGGTTGTCACAGACTAAAGATGTTAAATTATTCAATCCTAGAACTCGGATTGAAGCACTCGATATTATTAAGAATTTACTAGCGGATTCAGATGGGCGAGTTTTAGCGGGGTTTGATTTCCCTTTTGGTTACCCAAAGGCATTTTTTGATTCTGTTGGNTTTCGTAATTGGTCAGAACTTTGGAAAAAGCTTTCTGAAAGAGTGGAAGATAGTGCGAGTAATAGGAATAATAGATTTGAAGTAGCAAACTATTTTAATTCGTTATTCAAAAATGATGGTCCATTTTGGGGTCATCCAATGCCAAATGATGGAAGATATGTAAATCTCCCTTTTAAAAAACCAATTGGGTATGGAATTGCGTTACCAAACGAAAAAAGGTCGATTGAGAATTTGATAAAATCTGCTAAATCTGTTTGGCAATTGAACGGAGCAGGATCTGTTGGTGGTCAATCATTATTAGGAATTCCCGCGCTAGAAGATTTAAGAAAATTTGTCTCAACCTCTATTTGGCCATTTGAATCTTGCTCTTCTAAAGTAGTATTGGCTGAGATATATCCNTCTATGTACATTATCGAGAACACAGAGATAATAAAAGATGCGAACCAAGTAAAAACTGTTGTTAAAAAATTTATGGAGTTGGATTCTAGTGGTGATCTAGAGACAATTATGAATGTAACAAATAAGCTAGGAGGTCCGGTATGTACTCACGAAGGTTGGATATTAGGAGCAATGGCTTAAATGGTAAGCGAAAAATCAAAAATTAGAAGAAAATTAAAGTATGAGCATGATCCTGGTAAAATATACTCCAGTAGTTTTTCCATAGTAAAACGAGAAGCAAAAATAGAAAGGTTTGACTCGTCATTACATGCCTTGATCACTAGAATCGTACATTCTTGTGGAATGATAGAAGTAGCAGATCGTTTGTCTTTTTCGAAGAATATAGCCCTTAAGGGCGCGGAAGCTTTAAGAAATGGTTCAACTATAATCTGTGACTGTCAAATGGTTGCTTCTGGTATTATTAGGCGTAATTTACCAGTTGATAATGATATTTTAGTTACTCTTAATGACCCGACGGTTCCAGAAAGAGCAAAATTACTTAATAATACAAGAAGCGCAGCAGCAGTTGAACTATGGGAGCCGTTTATTGAAAATTCTATTGTGGTAATTGGTAATGCGCCCACGGCTCTTTTTCATCTTTTAGAATTGTTGGACTNAGGATTCCCNAAGCCTTCATGCATTATTGGATTTCCAGTTGGGTTTGTTGGTGCTGCTGAAAGTAAAGCTGAGCTAGCTAATGATTCAAGAGAATGTGAATATGTCACTTTGCGAGGACGAAGAGGTGGATCAGCCATGGCTGCGGCAGCTGTTAATGCTTTGGCAGCTGGATTGCTGGAGGAGGTTAAGTGAAGAAGTGGCTAAACGTTATCGGGATTGGTGAGGATGGTATACATGGATTAAAGAACGCTACAAAATTTATTCTTGAATCTGCTGACGTGATTATTGGTGGGAAGAGACATCATGAGATTACTTCAGAATTAGAAGTAGAAAGAGTCTTTTGGCCAAAACCATTTGAGTTGATATACGATAAAATAAAAAGTTATCGCGGTAGAAAAGTAGTAATTCTGGTTACNGGTGATCCTTTGTGGTTTTCAATTGGAGTAAAAATTGGAACATTATTCGAAAGTAACGAAATAACTTTTTACCCCCATGTTAGTGCGTTTCAAGAGGCTGCAGCTAGAATGGCGTGGTCATTATCGGATGTAGAGACTTTAACTGTACACGGAAGACCTGTTGAAAAAATAATTCCATTTTTGCAACCAAATCAGAAACTGCTAATACTTACATCTGGAAAAGACTGTCCAAAAAGAATTGCTGATTTATTGAATTTAAAAAACTTTGGTAATAGTAAAATTACAGTTTTTTCTTCAATGGAGGGAAAAGATGAAAAGTCTTTTTATGCAAAAGCTAAGTATTGGACTGCAACAACCCCATCATTAAATACGCTGGCAGTAGAGTGTATACCTGATGAGGGTACGGAATTTATAACAAGAACCCCAGGATTGCCAGATTCTGTTTTTCAAAGTGACGGTACTATGACAAAACAAGAGGTTAGGGCTATCACTATCGCCAAACTTAAACCTACCCGTAACGCTTTGCTCTGGGACGTTGGTTGTGGATGTGGAACAATTTCTATTGAATGGATGCGCGCCGCTTTAAATTCAAACGCTATTAGCATTGATTTGAGATCTGATCGGTGTGATTTAACAGCAATTAATGCAATGAATTTGGGAGTCCCTGATTTAGAAGTAATTAAGGGTGATGCGCCTGCTGCACTTGTTGGTTTAAAGCAGCCTGATGCAATTTTTATTGGAGGCGGGTTTACGAGAGAAACTTTTGAATTCTGTTGGTCAGAATTAAAATCATTGGGGAGAATAGTTGTAAATGTTGTTACTCTCGAAAGTGAGAATCTTTTGTTAGACATGCACAAAATTTATGGTGGAGAGTTAATAAAAATAACAATTAATAGAGCCTTAGATATTGGAAATTCTGCAGTATGGAAGCCTTTTATGCCAATAACACAATGGAGCTTGGAAAAAAAATGAGTGGGATTTTGTATGGCATTGGGGTTGGACCAGGTGATCCTGAATTGATAACATTAAAATCACTGCGTTTGATTGAAAGTGCAGAAATAATAGCATATCCAAAACTAGAAGGAAGTGAAAGCTTTGCTCGTAAAATTGTTGAGTGTTTNATTGAGTCTACTAAAACAGAAATTGCTATTGAAATACCAATGTCTGAAAAAAGGCTACCTGCACAAAAAGCTTATGATGCTGCAGCAAAAAAGATATCTAAGTATTTAAAAGATAATAAAGATGTTGTTGTTCTATGTGAAGGTGATCCATTTTTCTACGGTTCTTTTATGTATCTTCATTCTAGACTTTCTGACCATTATCAAACTGAGATTATTCCTGGAGTATCCAGTTTGACCACATGTGCGGCCGTAACTAANCGACCATTAACAGCCAGAAATGAAGTACTTGTTGTGCTTCCAGGTCCGTTAGAGGAAAAAGAGTTAAAAAGAAGACTATCTGACTCCAACTCAGCAGCAATAATGAAAGTAGGCCGCCATTTAAAAAAAATAAGGCGAGTGATCGATGAGTTGGGATTGACAGAATTTGCATATTACGTCGAAAGAGCTTCATTAAAAGAGCAAAAGGTTTTGGCCTTGGTAGACGCTCCTGAAAACGCGCCTTACTTTTCGATGATATTAGTTGCAAAAGGAGAAGATCCTTGGCTGTAAAAGTTATTGTGTTGGCTCTTTCAAAATCAGGAGAGACTACAGCACGAAATCTTGCGAAAAAATTAAATGTGCCTTTTCATGGTAGAATTGAGCGAGTTTCCAATGCTGACGTTTACTTTAGTAATTCTTTAGAGCACATCAGAGATTTATTCCTGGCTCGCAACACTGTTATTGGTGTATGTGCAAGTGGGATACTTATTCGAGCTGTAGCACCTTTTCTTTCTGACAAAAAACTTGATCCCGCAATTATTTCGGTAGCGGAAGATGGTTCGGTAGTTGTGCCATTACTTGGCGGCCATTATGGAGCTAACAGATTAGCAAAGGAAATTTCAAATATTTTAGGGGGTTTAGCAGCAGTTACGACTGCTGGAGATATTGCACTTGGAGTTGCTTTAGATGAACCACCAGTTGGNTATCATTTGCAAAATAGATCAGATGCGAANAGAGTCATGATGAAACTCCTATCTGGAGCAAAANCAAAAATTCTAGGACCGAATATCTTTGATTTGAAAAGTGATGAAGAAGGAGAGGTTGTAATTGAGGTTACTCCAAACATTACACCTAAATCAGAGGCACATTTAATTTATAATCCAAAAAATTGTGTTGTTGGATTAGGCTGTGCGAGAAATACAGACCCAGAAGAATTATGGAAGCTTGTTGAAAGTACCCTAATAAAACAAAATTTGGCAAAAGGGTGTATTGCGGCAGTAGCTTCAATTGATTTGAAGGCAGATGAGGTGGCAATAAATGAGGTTGCTAAAAAACTTAATGTTCCTTTTTTAATTTTCAGTGCTGAAGAACTGGAAAAGGAAAGTTACAGATTGATAAATCCTTCAAAGTTAGTTTTTGATGAAGTTGGCTGTCATGGTGTTTCTGAAGGAGCAGCTCTGGCATGCTGTGGGAAAAAAGGAGAATTATTAGTTCCCAAAACAAAAACAAGAAATGCTACTCTTGCGATTGCAAAAACTGGAGCCCCATTGAGTAAGTTGTTTGGCCGAAGTCGAGGAAGGTTAGCAATAGTCGGTATAGGTCCGGGTCAATCAAGCTGGCGCACACCCGAAGCCACTCAGCTTATTACTGATTCTGAAGAGTTAGTTGGTTATAGCCTTTACTTGGATTTGTTGGGGCCGTTGGCATTTGGGAAGGATAGAGCAGATTTTCCACTTGGGGGTGAAGAGGATCGCTGTAGATATGCTTTAGAACAAGCTGGAACTGGGAAAAATGTTTCGTTAATTTGCTCTGGAGATGCGGGAATTTACGCGATGGGTGCTCTTGTGTTTGAGTTACTTGATCGACCACAAAAGAATTTTGGAGTTTCAGATGCTGCGCGACGAGTACAAATTGTATGTACACCTGGTGTATCAGCACTTCAGGGAGCTGCGGCGAGAGCGGGTGCTCCACTAGGACATGATTTCTGCGCAATCTCCTTGTCTGATCTTCTAACGCCCAGAGAAGATATAATTAGGAGAATTGAAGCTGCTAGTTGTGGTGATTTTGTTATAGCATTTTACAACCCAGTGTCATTAAATAGGCGAACTTTGCTTGATGAAGCTAGAGAAAAGTTATTAAAGCACAGGCCTGAAAATACACCTGTTTTATTAGCAAAAAATTTAGGAAGAGAAAATGAGTCTATCTTGTATCGTAGTTTAAATGACTTCAGTATTGATGAGGTGGATATGTTAACTGTGGTAATTATAGGTTCGTCAAATTCAAAAATTGTTGAATTAGGTGGTGGATCTAAAATGTATACACCGCGCGGTTATTCTAGAAAATTGGATGGCGATTTGGCATGATTGATTATGCCTCCAACCATATAATAAATAAATTAAACTCAAAAAGTGTGACGAATAATTTGATGTCATATAAAGAGTTAGTAACTTTTTCAAAGGCGCGCAATGAACGCAAAATGCGAGATAGCGAAGTTGGCAAGGTTTTACCTACATTTGAGAAATTCAAATTAGATTTAAATAAAGCAGAAATAACGTGGACTAAAGATTATGACGTAAACATTTCTGCCAAATGCCAAATTGTTGGTACCAGGACAATTAATGGACAATTTATGTGGGCCTGGGGTCACCCTTCAGTACCGGAAAAATCATGTATTGCAGCACAAAAAGTTCAACTTTTTTCTAATCAACAAAAATTAATTGAGCTTATGGAGCGGAAGGTAATGATCCCATTAGCAACAGCAGAAGATTTTTCCAACATTACTGCTTTTTTAGATAATGCTGATGGAACATGGGTGGGAGATTATGGAGAAGGTAAAGTATATATAGTGTATTACGAAGGTGTAAAAGTGGATAAAAAATGACTGTTTATTTTATTGGTGCAGGGCCAGGTGATCCTGACTTAATCACATTAAAAGGTTATAAAAAAATACGAGAGTGTGAGGTCTGTCTTTATGCCGGTTCATTAGTCCCGCAAGAAGTTGTTGAAGCTGTAAAGCCGGGAACAGTGGTTATGGATACGGCGGCAATGACATTGGATCAAACACATAGTACAATTGAAAAAGCTCATATGGATGGACTTGATATCGCTAGAGTTCATTCTGGGGATCCATCTTTGTATGGAGCAATAGCAGAACAAATACGAAAATTAATTAAAGTTGAAATACCATTTGAAATTATTCCAGGTGTACCAGCCTATGCAGCAATGGCCGCTGCAATGAAACAAGAATTGACTATTCCAGAAGTCGCTCAGTCAATAGTTCTTACCAGGACTTCTATGAAATCAACTGGAATGCCTGAAAATGAAACAATTGAGAATTTTGCAAAAACTGGAACGACTCTAGCAATCCATCTTTCAATTAGGAATATGCGTAAATTAGAGCGGGAATTAATACCATATTATGGAAATGAGTGCCCGGTAGTGGTAGGGTATCGATTAACATGGCCAGATGAATTGATCATTAGGGGTACTTTGTCAAATATAAGAAAGAAGGTTCGTACTGCTAAAATTACACGAACAGCCTTGATTATGGTTGGGCCTGCATTGGCAGAAAATATATCATTTAACGATAGTGCTCTTTATGATCCAAAAAAACCACATGTATTGCGTTCGGTAGAAGGTGTAGAGCTTGATGAGCCGAATAATACTTAAAAATAAATTATTTATTTAATATTTTACTTGATTTTAATTTTTTTAAGTGTGCAAATCTAGTTAGGGGATGTTTNATGATTTATGATTTGCCAAAAGAAGTTATGGATGGCCTAAAAAAAGCAAGGCGAGAAGACTTTTCTAAGAAAAATAGATTAAGAATAATGATTGAGGGGACCGCCTTTCCAATTTTACGGTATTGGGAGACAGGGTTTGCATTAGATGCAAAGGTTGCGCCTGCATTAAGAGGTTTAATAGATATTTATAACGGTTCGAACCACATGGCNCAATGCCTTATCATTTTGTCTTCTGTTAAAGGTGATGAACGAATTTTTGAATTCAAGAGAAATACTCAAGCAGTAGATAAAGTGCCTATAGATTTTGAGCGGNAAAAAAACAGCCCNGTTGCTCTGCTTCAATAAGTTCTGTGTAATTTAGCCNGAATATCTTTTATTGTTTCATCCTATAATATNATAATTTATTCGAATTAAATCATTATTTTTTTCTTTTTAGTAGAATATAATACTAAAATTAATAAAAATTTAGTAAATATTCATAGGACTTTGTTTTTAAAATTTGTTATCTATTTAACAAACGTTGGAATTTAAGGAGATTGAAAATGATTAAAACCCCATATTTATTATTCTTAGGCGATGCGCCAGATGCCTTAGCTGCAAAGGTAGCGCAGGGTATCAAAGATTGGAGACCAGACGCCAGTGTCGGACAGCTACGGATGTCAGGATGTAATGCAGATATGGGATTACCTGAGATGTCTTTAGAGGAAGCTAAGAAGGCTGGTGCAAAGACATTAGTTATTGGTGTGGCAAATAGAGGTGGAATTATATCTGAAGCTTGGAAAGAAGTTTTAATTAAAGCTCTTGACTCTGGATTTGATATAGCAAGTGGNTTGCATAATTTATTGCGAGATGAGCCTGACTTAGTTTCTGCTGCCGAAAAAAATGAATGTAAGCTACATGATGTTCGTGTGCCAACCGTAGATTATCCAATTGCAAATGGTAAAAACAGATCAGGAAAGCGTTGTTTGGCTGTTGGAACTGATTGTTCTGTTGGAAAAATGTACACTGCTTTAGCAATGGACAAGGAGATGCATCGAAGAGGATTAAAGTCTACATTCCGTGCGACTGGTCAAACTGGCATTCTTATAACAGGGAATGGGGTTCCATTAGATGCTGTTATTGCTGATTTTATGGCTGGATCTGTTGAATACCTCACTCCAAATAATGATGAAGATCACTGGGATATGATAGAAGGCCAAGGATCGCTCTATCACGTTTCTTATTCTGGTGTAACGATGGCATTAGTCCATGGAGGTCAACCTGATGCTCTAATTTTATGCCATGAACCAACTCGAGAACATATGCGAGGATTACCAGAATACCAACAACCTTCTTTAAAGGAATTAAAAGAAGTGGCTTTAACAGTGGCACTTGTAGCAAATCCTAAATGCAAAGTGGTAGGGATCTCTGTGAATACTCAGCATATGTCTGAAGAAAATGCGATTGCGTACCTTAAATCTTTAGAGCAGGAGTTTAATTTGCCTGCTGTTGATCCCTTCAGACATGGTGCAGGTCTATTATGTGATGCATTAGAAAGAATATAATCAATTTTATTTCATATGTTTTTGATTAAGAAAGAGGGAAGTAACCATGTCAATCAAGGTTAGTTTTGATATTTTTAAACTTGCACAGGTTTTCACAATTTCAAGGGGCTCTCGAACTGAAGCTGAAGTCTTAACTGTGAAAATCACAAAAAATGGTGTTACNGGTTGGGGTGAATGNGTTCCCTATGCCAGATATAATGAAACACTTCAAAGTGTTGAGAAACAAATAAATGACTTATCTGCAGAAGTAGATAGAACTAGCTTGTTGGACGAGCTGCCAGCTGGTGCAGCTCGAAATGCAGTAGATTGTGCATTATGGGACCTTGAATCGAAATTAAAAAATAAGAGAGTTTGGCAGCTATTAGGCCTTAAAAACCCAGAACCTCAAATAACAGCGTTTACATTGTCTTTGGGATCACCCGAAAATATGTATAAGCAAGCTAGTGAAAACGCTTACCGGCCATTGCTTAAAACTAAGTTGGGTGGTGGAGAGGAAGATGTTGCGCGTATTGAAAAGGTTCGACTAGGTGCTCCTAATGCACGCATAATTGTGGATGCAAATGAGGGTTGGTCTCCAGAGCTATACAAGGAATTAGCGCCCGTGTTGTTAAGATTAGGTGTTGAGATGGTAGAGCAACCATTTCCATCTGAAAAAGATGAGGCACTTTTAGAAATNGAAAGAGTTTTACCAGTTTGTGCTGACGAAAGTTGTCATGATAGACAAAGTTTGGAAGCAATTTCCGGAAAATACGATATTATTAATATAAAGTTGGATAAAACTGGTGGGTTAACAGAGGCAATCGCACTTAGATCAGAAGCTCAAAAAGCAGGTTATAAGATTATGGTAGGCTGTATGGTGGGTTCGTCATTAGCTATGGCGCCAGCTACACTGATCGCACAAGGNGTTGATTTTGTTGATTTAGATGGACCGTTGCTACTGGCAGAAGATCGTCTGAATCCATTAAAATATGATGAGAATGGGGTTCACCCGCCAATAATGAAACTTTGGGGTTAGGAGTTAATATGAGTCGAATAGTTTATGTAAATGGAGAATATGTTTCTGAAGAAAGCGCAGTAATATCAGTTTTTGATCGTGGATTCCTAATGGCAGATGCTGTGTATGAGGTTACATCTGTTTTAGATGGAAAACTTTTAGAATTTGATGGTCATTTGAAACGATTGAAAAGGTCACTTTCAGAATTAGATATGCAAGAACCTGANGCAATTAATGATTTACTCGAGATTCATAGAACCTTAGTGCGAGACAATCAAGTTGATCAGGGTGGAGTTTATCTACAAGTAACGCGAGGTGTCGCTGACAGGGATTTTATATACCCAGAAAATGTTAAATCTACGTTAGTTATGTTCACACAATCAAAAGATATTTTGGGCTCTAAATTAGTTGAAAAGGGTATGAAGGTAATCTCAATAGATGATTTGCGCTGGGGACGTAGGGACATAAAAACGGTCCAGTTATTATATCCATCAATGGGCAAAATGATGGCTAAGTCTGCTAAGTGTGATGATGCTTGGATGGTCGAAGATGGTTTTGTTACTGAGGGAACNTCAAATAATGCTTATATAGTTGTTGATAACAAAATTATAACCCGGGAATTATCTAATGATATATTGCATGGAATTACACGAAACTCGGTTTTACGTTATGCTGAAGAGGCTCAAATGGAAATTGAAGAAAGGCCATTTTCAGTAAAAGAAGTGTTGGCTGCTGATGAGGCTTTTATTACATCTGCATCGACATTCGTGATGCCAGTCGTTGAGATAGATGGTGAGCCAATTGGAGAAGGCAGACCTGGCAGAGTATCAAGACGACTAAGAGAAATTTACATAGAAGAGAGCCGAAAAAGGGCAATTTAAACCTGATGGATGTTTTGGTTATTGGAGCGGGTCCTGCGGGACTAATGGCTGCAGAGGTTTTGGCTTCAAGAGGCCGGCAAGTTACTATTTTTGATTCAAAGCCATCCTTTGGCCGTAAGTTTCTAATGGCAGGTAAATCAGGTCTAAATATAACAAAAGAAGAATCTTTTAATGACTTTATGGCTAATTTTAAGGACGATAGGGAAAAACTTGAGCCAATATTACAGACCTTTGGACCTGAAAAAATAAAAGATTGGGTTCTAGGCTTAGGTCAGGAAATTTTTGTTGGTTCTACGGGTAGAGTTTTTCCTAAATCAATGAAAGCATCACCTTTACTTAGGGCTTGGTTGCAAAGACTTAACGAATTTGGAGTAAAATTTGAAACTAATCATAAATTTATTGATTGGAAGGATCATTTTGTTTTTGATACAGGAAAGGGCATAAAATCGTTTAAACCAAAAACTGTAATTTTGGCACTTGGAGGTTCAAGTTGGGCTAAGTTGGGCTCAGATGGAAAATGGGACAAAATACTTAAATCAAAAGATATTGACCTAAACCAATTTAAACCAGCTAATGTTGGTGTTCAAATAAAGTGGTCAAAATTTATGAATAAATATTTTGGTGAACCATTAAAGAATATAAAGATTTCTTCAGGAAAGTTAACTAGCAGGGGTGAAGCATTAATTACTAAAAGTGGGTTAGAAGGAGGTGGGGTTTACGAGGTCAGTACTGCTCTAAGAGAGGGTGGTTATTTTGAAATAGATTTGTTTCCAGACTTTGGTGTAAAATATATTTCAAATTTANTATCAAAACCGCGACAAAAAAATAGTATTGGAAATCATTTAAGAAAAACCNTAAACCTAAGTGGCGCAAGGATGGCTTTGGTTAATGAGACACTACATCCAATACAATCAGACTTGAATAAACTTGCGCACTCACTCAAAAATTTGAAAGTTAATTATTTAGCTGCGCAGCCAATTGACCAAGCTATTTCAACATCAGGAGGTGTGGCCTTCAGTGCTTTNGACAATAAGTTAATGTTAAGAAAAGCGCCACAAGTATTTTGCGTTGGTGAAATGATTGATTGGGACGCACCAACTGGAGGTTATTTGCTGACTGCTTGTATTTCGACTGGTTACTGGGTTGGATTGAATGCCTAGAAATTAAATTATTGCTATACAACCACTTTCTAAATTGTCTAATTTCCAACTGCCAATTTGGACACGTATTAACCGTAACGTTGGGTGACCAACTGATGCNGTCATTCGCCTAACTTGGCGATTTCTACCTTCCATAATGATAATCTCCAACCATTCGACAGGAATTTTTTTTCTCTCTCTAATTGGAGGTGTACGAGGCCACAATCCTTGCGGTATGATTCTTCTGGCTTGCGCTTTTAAGGTAATACCATCCTTTAGATGTACCCCTTGTCTCAATTTTTCCAAATTTGCCTTACTAATTTTTCCTTCAATTTGAACCCAATAGGTTTTAGCTACTTTGTATTTAGGGTCACTTATTTTGGATTGAAGTAGTCCTTCGTCTGTTAAGATTAATAATCCTTCACTATCTTTGTCTAGACGACCAGCTGGGTAAATATTTGGGATGTTGATATAATCAGATAAGTTCTCTCTAGTATTAAATTGTTTTTCCTTGTCTGTAAATTGAGATAAGACGTTAAATGGTTTGTTAAACAAAACAATCATGACCAAATAAATATACTAAAGATTAATAAATTTCCATTAATTTAACTATTTTTACTTGTATTTTTTATCAAATTTTGGCAAAAGNTCGATATTCTCAGGGCGGGGTGTAATTCCCCACCGGCGGTAAACAATTTTTGTAAGCCCGCGAGCGCTTTGGTACTGCCAAGGGTCAGCAGATCTGGTTAAAATCCAGAGCCGACGGTTAAAGTCCGGATGAAAGAGAATGGTAAGGCTAAGCTAGTATGCTTTTCCGGACTGTTATCGCCTTGGGTGACGTGTCTTTTTAGGAAAGGAAATACTATGACACACACCCGATATGCTTTTATAAAGGCAAAATGGCATCCAAATATTGTTGACCGTTCTTTGGAAGGTTTTTTGGAAGTCATATCGAAAGATCTTGTTGATGTTTATGATGTTCCTGGTGCACTAGAAATGCCTCTAATGGCAAAATCACTGGCTGAAACTGGAAAGTANTCTGTAATAGCTGCAGCTGCNTTTGTTGTAGATGGAGGAATATATCGTCATGATTTTGTTGCTCAAGCNGTTGTTGATGGATTAGTGCAAGCTGGTATGGAAACNAATATTCCAGTTTTGTCTATCTCGTTAACCCCACATCAATATCAAGAGACAGAATTTCATGATAGAATTTTTCAGGAACACTTTAAGGAAAAAGGTCGTGAGGCAGCTAATGCTGCGCTTGGTATAATAGNAGCTCGTTCAAAAATTTAGATAAGGTCTTCATTATATAAAATTTAAAAACCATATAAAGGTTAAGCTTTAATAAAAATCAGTGTAATCTAGCAATCAATTTTGTTAAAGAAATTATTAATAGAATTGTAAGTCCATGCTAAAAGTCGGTCATTGAATGAAACATATTAAACGTTCACTTATGTTATGGTGTTATTTTCAGCTTATGAAGCGAGCAGATAGATTTATTAAACGCCGACTTAAGAAGAGACTTTTAGCAGGCAAAGAGGATCCTAACAGATTAGATGAAAGGTTTGGGAAGTCCTTAGTTGATCGGCCAAACGGCCATTTGATTTGGTTTCATGCTGCTAGTGTAGGGGAGTCCCTATCTTTAGTTGAACTAATCAAACGGGTTTCTTTTTCACAACCAGATTACAATTTTTTAATCACAACTGGAACAACAACATCAGCAAAATTAATTGTGTCTCGATTGCCAGATAAGGCAATTCACCAATATATTCCTGTGGACACACCAAAAGGGGTCATAAGCTTTTTGGATAAATGGAGACCAAATCTAGCTATTTGGACTGAAAGTGAATTCTGGCCAAATCTTATTATTGAAACTTCAAAAAGAGAAATTCCCATGCTTTTAATAAATGCAAGAATTTCAGAAAAGTCTTATCGGCGATGGAGATTGTTTAGAAAGTCTTTAAAGGTTTTATTAGATCAGTTCACTTATTCTCTCATCCAAGATGAAAAAACTATAAAATATTTTTCTAAACTTGGCATTCCAGAAAATAAATTTGAGTTAACCGGCACGTTAAAGGAAGGATCGGCAGCTCTTCCATATTGTGAGATCCAACAAGAGGAAATATCAAAGCAAATTTCAAATAGACCAGTGTGGCTTGCAGCATCGACACATGATGGAGAAGAAACATTAATTGCCAACGCTCATAGACATGCATCTAAGGCATCTCAAGGCCTTTTATTAATCATTGTGCCAAGACATCCTGAAAGAGGTTTACACATCGCATCTTTCTTAAAGAAACAAAATTTTAGAGTGAGAATAAGATCGGAGAAGGAAAATATTTTATCTGATACGCAAATTTATATTGCNGATACCTTGGGNGAATTGGGTATTTGGTATCGAATTGCNTCAGTTTCATTTGTTGGCGGTTCATTGGTACCAGTGGGTGGGCACAATCCTTATGAACCGGCAGCTTTAGGGTCAGCAATTTTACATGGCCCATACGTAGAAAATTTTAAAGAGATTTATAAAAGATTAAATACTGCTGATGCTGCTATTAAAATCGAAGACGAAGTTGAATTAGGGATTAAATTAATTGACACACTATCACCTGAGAATGCTGCAAAGTTGGCACATTCAGCTTGGGAGGTATCATCAAAAGGTGCGGAGATTACTGATAAAGCAATGAACTTAATTCATGAAAATTTATCGTTGAAGGATTAACAATGCGTGCTCCAAGATTTTGGAAAGATCATAGAAATAAATTTAATCTGATATCTAAAATATTGGAACCANTTTCATGGATTTGGATTATTTTGACTAGAATAAGAATTAATAGGGTCAAGCAGAAAGCCAGTGTTCCAACAGTTTGTGTNGGCAATATTAACCTTGGGGGTGTAGGCAAAACTCCTACAGTGATTGCTATAGCAGAAAAATTAAAAGCAATGGGTCATAAGCCCCATATTGTTTCAAGAGGGTATGGGGGGAAATTAAAGGGGCCAGTATTAGTATCTGAAAAATATAATTCAGAGCAGGTCGGAGATGAACCTTTATTACTTTCAATGGTTGCGCCTACCTGGGTCTCAAAAGATCGTATGACGGGCTCAAGGGCGGCGATTGAAAATGGTTGTGATGTTATTATTCTGGATGACGGTTTTCAAAATGGATCTTTGTTTAAAGATCTTTCTATAATAGTTGTTGATGCNAAGCTTGGTTTTGGAAATGAAAAAGTATTTCCAGCTGGACCATTAAGAGAGCCACTTGTTGATGCTTTTGAAAGAGCTGATCTAATGATACTAATTGGTAGAGATAGTGATAAAAAATGTTTCTGCAAATTATATGAACCATTGAGCATTCCTATCTGCAAAGCACACGTGGAACCAATTAAGATGGGAATCGATTGGAAAGGTATGAAGGTTTTGGCATTTGCTGGTATTGGTTACCCAGAAAAGTTTTTTGGAACCTTACGGGAGCTTGGAGCAATTATTGTCAAAGAGGTATCTTTGCCTGATCATGGTAAGCTAACGACTAAATTGATACGAAGATTAGAAATAGATGCAAAAAAACTTAATGCTGTATTAGTAACGACAGAAAAAGATGCTGTACGTTTACCAATTGGATTTAATAAAGAGATTTTGACGCTTCCAATACGTTTAATTATTGATGATTTTGAAATAATTGATCAAAAATTTCAAAAAATACTTTAGGTATTTTTATAGNACTTAGAAAATTAGTGTAGGTAAAATTTAGATGCTCAACTTTTTAACTTAAAGCTACTCGTACTGGTAATTCTTTTATGCCACTTACGAAATTAGATCTTAAATATTTTTGTGGCCCAACCTGTTGGATAGATTTTATTCTTTTTGATAATTCTTGGAACAAGCATCGAATTTCTAATCTTGCCAACCAGATTCCTAGGCAAATGTGTGGCCCTCCTTGTCCAAAGGCTTGATGCTTATTTGGTTTGCGATAGAGGTCTAATTTAAATGGGTTGGTAAATTCATTTGAATCTCTATTTCCAGATGCAAACCAATATAAAACTTTGTCTCCCTTCTTTATAATTTTGTTATGAATTGAAAAATCTTTGGTAGCAGTCCTTCTGAAATAATTTACTGGACTAGCCCAACGAACTATTTCATCTGGTGCAGTTTCCCANACTGTTGGCTCATTCTTCATTTGCTTCAATAATTCTGGTTGATGGCATAAAGCATGAATACCTGCAGCTATAGAATATCTGGTAGTGTCATTTCCGGCCGCAACTAATTGACAAAAAAAGTTTTTAAATTCTGTTTCTGATAATTTTGAGCCATCAACTGCAGGTTGCATAACCATATGTAAAATGCTGTTTGTATTATCAGTTTTTAACCTTTTTTCCATCAATGTTTCTGCATACTCGTAAAGCTCTGCACCAGCTGGCGAATTATGGGGCATTAAACGAAATTCATTAGTATCCAATTTATCCAGCACATGATCTGTAAAGTCAGGATCAGTGTTTGCAATTAAAGCGTCACCTTTTTCAACTAACCATGGTAAGTCTTCCTCAGGCAACCCAAGTATACGACCTAACATTCGCATTGGTAATTCGCGTGCAATGTGCTTTGTTGCGTCAAAATCAATCATTGGTAATGTATTATCTAGAATATCGGAGCATAAACTACGAATTTTCTCTTCAAACTCTATTATTACTGGCCCCGAAAATGCCTTTGCAACTTTCATTCTAGAGTTTCTATGGCCAGTTCCATCAATTTCTTGAAATGTGCGTCGCGCCAGATATTCCTCGTGGGTCTGGTCTTCCATTCTGATACCCTGTTCTGAGGTGAAGACTTTCGTATTTCCTATCATCTTAGCAATGTCATGATGTCTGGTTATAGACCAAAAACCTTTGCCTTCTTTGTAGTNTGTCCAATGTATTGGATCTTCATTCCGTAGTCGCGCAAACGTATTATGTGGCACACCAGATGAAAAGGTATCATGACTTGTTAGGTCAGAGTGGGGGTCATCAACAGGATGCCATATTGTCATTAAAATATCCCTGTATTCTGTATACTGTATACAAAACGTGATGTAAAATTGTGCAGTTGTCAATTAATATTTAATGGGCCTATTACCTAGCCAAGCATTTTATCGTACGTTAATTTTAAAAATATTAGCTTCAATAAGATCGAATACAACTTAAGTTCCCAAGCCCTTAAGACTTGTTCCGCCACAAACATATAGAACTTGACCAGTTACGAAACTTGCCTTTTCATCCAAAAAGAATTCCACAGCATTTGCTATGTCTCCAGTTGTTCCAATTCGACCAACTGGAATATTATCAGATATTTCTTGTTGAAGCTCACTATCTTTTGGAACCAAATCCCAGAAATTTTGGGTAAGTACAGGACCAGGAGCTATAACATTTACTGTTATATTATTTTCAGCAAGTTCTAAGGCCCAAGTTTTTGCTAAGCCATGAATACCAGCTTTAGTTGCTGCGTAAGCTGATCTTGTTGGCATACCCATTGATGCTCTAGAACTTATAAAAACTATTCTGCCATTCTTATCATTTATCATATTTGGAAGTATTGCCTGAGTTAGAGCAATAGGGGCTGCTAAATGCAGATGGCTAAGTGTTAAAATGTCATCTGTTTTAACTTTTGGGAGCAAGTTGGGCAAAATCATTCCAGCATTGTGAACTATGTTATTTATTTTGTGTGATGAACTTATTAGCTGCGCTGCTTCGTTAGTTTGTTCTGTATCTGTTAGATCAGCTTGATAGCTGATTAGGTTATCATGTTTCCAATTTGGCAGGTCTAATCCTAGCGTTACCACTACCTCACCTTTGGCTATTAAATTTTTTGTAAGTGTGGCACCTATACCAGAACCACCGCCAGTGATTAATGTTGTTTTGGTTTTCATAAATTTATCCATTGACTAACGCTAATACTCTGAGTGGGCTTCCAGAGCCCTGTTCTATTTTTAAAGGGTTTGCTATAATTATACTACCAAATGTGGGTAATTTGTCTAAATTCTTTAAACATTGTAGCCCATATCGACCATTGCCATGTAGAATTGAATGCGCTGGCAATGGAGGATCAAAGTCAAAAGCTTGTCCTGCATCCGTTCCTATTGTTTCAACTGCTAACCCCAAACAATCCCTTTCAAAAACTAAAAATTCTATAGCTGATTTGTCAGGACCAGGTGAATGAGCCCCATCCTCATGCATATTAAGATACTTTTCAGTGCCAACTAATTTATACCAATCAGTTCTTAAAGCTATCCAGTTTTTTGGCGGTATTTTCCCATGAATTTTCTCCCACTCCATCAGATATTCTTTTGTTAATAAGAAATCTGGGTTTATCTTTGCTTCTTCACTAATATTGATTACGACAGCAGGCGCGACAAAATCTTTTACTGGTATAGTTTCTACCGTATTATTTGGTATATTTTTTCCTGTAACCCAATGGGCGGGTGCATCAAAATGAGTTCCTGTATGTTCATTCATTGAAATATTATTCCAATACCAAGCTGGACCATTTTCATCGTACCTAGACAATGTTTCCATTTTAAACTGTTCGCATTGGCCAAATTCGGGAGGTAAAATAATTACTGGAAAGTCAGGGCTTAGCGTATTTGTTAGGTCAACAATTTTTACTGATTCATTTGATATAGCCTTGGCTAGTTCTGTTAAAGTTGTATTGCTTTTTGTCATGGGCTCATCTCTTTAATTGCAAGTAGTGGATCTAATTGCCACCTCAGAAGAATATCTTTTGCAACATTGCCAACAGTGCTTATTTCTTGACCCTTTTTAAGGGACTCGATGACAGTACTTGCTAATTGTTTATGTGAGATTTTTGGTGGTAATATTTCTTGATGCCATTCATCATCTATTGGCCCAAATAATATACTATAAACTTTTAAACCAGTTGTTTTCATTTCAGTTCTAAGACTGTTTATTAATGAGAGTCGCGCTGCGGAACTAGCCGACATGCTTGCATAACTTGGATGTCCAGTAAGTGAAAAAACTGATACTAAATCAACAAATGCAACAGCTGGCCTTTCTTTGTCCCCAGATCGCGAACTTAATGTGGGACAGAAAGCTTTAGCCAATCTGGACAAAGCATTAACATTTATATCCAGAGAATTCTGTAACTCTGTTATTTTGCCACTAAAGGCTACAGAACCAGGCCTAACATGATATGCAGTATTAATTATTAAATCTATTTTACCACCATATTGTTTGGCGGTTTTGGTCACACTTTCGGTGTTTAGTAAGTTTAAAGGTATTAATTTTATTTTTGGGTTTTGAGAAAGACTTTCTTTTCCGTCAAAAAATAAGTTCATATCACTATTACCAAGATAGATAGTTTCTGCACCCGCATTTATTAGTTCTTTTGCTAAAGCTTGGCCTATTTTGTTACGTCCATCGGATATTAACACACGTCGGTTTTTTGGAGAGGCTGTGAATTGCCTGTACTGATAATCATCTTCCATATGTAAGCTAGCCTTTCTTGGTAAAGCAAATAGTGCTGGCGCCCCACTACGGTCTAACATTATATTCATTACTATTTCATCACCAATTTTTATATCGCCATGTAAATGCGCGAAAGCGGTTGGGCCTTCATCTAATAAAATTGTTCCGATGCGCCAAGGAATATGCTGTTGAAAATAGAGATTATTGGTCGAGCGAATGGTTGTATCAGCTAAAAGAACACCTACCCTTTTTTGCGGCTTCCATTTTAATTCACCCCAACATTTTGGACAACGATCTCTGGGTGGGTAAGTTGATGAATGACAATCATCACAAACTTGCAGGACAAAATTGCCCAGAGAAGCATGACATGACATAGCAAGGGCAGCACGACTTCGAATAGCAGGTAAAACTTGCGCAATTTCAGATTTAACTAGCGGATTCTTTTTTTTAGGGGTTGTTAAAGGTTTGGTCATCTAATGTTATCAGCTTCAATAACTACTGCACCTGTGCAAACACCGCGATCATAATTTACCATGCCAAAGCCTGATATTAAACCAATTGAAGAGTTTGGTATTTGATGACCTAAAGGTTGTTTTATTGCCTGCCTTAAGGCTTCTGTAACATTTTGATACCCACCAGCCGCGCCAGCCTGCCCTGCAGAAAGTTGGCCACCATTTGTATTTAAAGGTAAATCCCCTGTAATAGTGAAATCAGTTTTATTTATAAATTCTTTAATTTTTCCTTTTTCACAGAAACCTAAATCTTCCAATTGCATTGCCACTATTAAGGGGTAGTCATCGTATAACTGTGCAAAATCTATTTTATCTGGCGTGCACTTGGCTGAAGTCCAAAGATCATCAATGTCTTTGGCCCAACCTCCCCGATATTGAATTGTGTCTTCTGAGAAAGCATTGTGTCTTTCAATAGTACCACGAATTTTGACCGTGGATAATCCAAGTTTCTCGGCTATGTCTGGGGTGGTAACAACAAATGCTTCTGCACCGGCACATGGCATGACACAATCAAAAAGATGTAGAGGATCAGCGATTGGTTTTGCCTCTATATATTGTTTAATACTTAGTGGTTTTTTCATTAGCGCGATAGGATTGCTTAAAGCATTCGCTCTTTGTGCAATCGCTATTTTGCCAAAATCTTCGCGACTAACATTAAACTGTCGCATATAGCTGCCAGTCATTATAGCAAATGTTGCGTTAGGCCCACCTTGGCCATATGGATAGGTAGCATCTTGAGAAAACCTCGAAAAATTATCTAGTGTTTTCTGAAAGCTATCAATATGATTTGTATCTGCTGCTAAACATACAATAATGCTGGCATCTCCAGCCTGAACTGCTCGGGCAGCTCTTCGAATGGCCATAACACCACTTGCACCGCCAGTTGGAATATGATCCATCCATTTGGGACATAATCCAAGATGCTGAACAATACCGACTGCGGTATCTGGATTAGCTGAAAAGCTTGAAAATATGATGCCATCAAAATCATTTGGCATAAGACCTGTTTCTAAGCTTAGTTTTTTTAATGCTTCTCCAGCCCACCAATGGGCAGTTTCAAATGAAAACCTCTCGTAGGGAACTGTTATTGGCGCACACAAAGAGACCCCATCGTATGGCTTCTGTGTGCTTCTCATAACTGTCTTTTCTTAAGATTCCGCATATCATGGAATTCATTATTATTTTTCATATTTTCTACAATATTTTTTAGATCTCCTCGTCGTACCTTTTGGGTTGCTGTTAAGGGTAATTCGGTTACAAATTTTATGAGCCCTGGGACCTTGTAATAAGCCATTTCATTTAGTGCCCAGCTTACAATATTTACAGCAGTATCATAATTATCAGAATTATTATTAAGAATTATCAATACAGCAACTTCTTCACCGCGAAGATCATCTTTTGCCGCAGCTGCTGCACAAATTTTTATACTTGTGTGCCTATTCAAAACGGACTCGATTTCTACAGCAGCTATGTTTTCTCCAGACCGCCTTATAATATTTTTCTTACGGTCAATAAAATAAAGAAACCCAGCTTCATCTGCTTTTACAATATCCCCTGTATTGAACCAACCATTTGCCCAGGCTTTTTGAGTCTCGACGTCATTTTTTAAATAGCCAGAAAAAAATCCATATCTTTTATCAGGCCCTTTTCGTCTGACAAGTAGCTCACCTGGAACGCCCAGTTTTGTATTATTTCCCTCGTCATTAACAATTTTTATTTCAACATCACTTTGAGGTTTGCCAAAGCAGGACAGACCAATTTTTCTGGGCTCGGTATGAGCACTTATTGTTCCACCGCTACCCGTTTCGGTCATAGCCCAGGCCTCGATTAATGGAAATCCAAATCGGGTTTCAAATGAAGCATGTAATTTCTGATCCACACCGGCACCAAAACCAAATCGAACATTATGTTTCATATCATCAGCATGTGGCTTGTGACTCATAAGTATTGATGGCATTATCCCCAGATAATGAACACATGTTGCCTTGCTTTTTTTAACTGATTGCCACCATGTTTTAGGATGAAATCGATCTAATATGATTAGACACCCTCCAACGGTTAACATTGCGGTAAATGAAACAGCCATCGCATTCATGTGAAACAAAGGAAGAGGAGTAATCATTCTTTCATGGTTCTTATATAAATTTATTGCGCCTCCAACTTGAGAGTACCAATCTCCTGAATGTAGAAAGTATTCATTGCTCAAGATGCAACCCTTTGGCTGGCCAGTTGTTCCAGATGTGTAGAGCAAAGCGCACTCAGTTGCGCTATCAATATTAATTATTTTATTATCTGATTTAAGATTTTTTGGTATTGTTTCTAGCGTAGATATAATTTCAACAGCAAGGTTCCTATTGTTTACAGCTTTCTGTAATTCTGTAATTCTGTCTGCATTTGAGATGACCAGCTTCATTTCAGAATGTTCTATAATATATTCCAACTCAGCCACTCGTAGGTCATGATTAATTGGAACAACTGATATTCCAAGGCTATTTAAAGCTAACCATATTTCTATAAAAACGGGTTGATTTTGAAGCAATAAGCCAATCCGCTGGCCGCAAACATATCCCGCTTTTTGGAATTTTAGTTTCCAGACCTCAACAGATTCTTGCATATCTTTATATGAAATATCCCCATCATCGATTTTATAAATTTCAGCAGTCTCTTTTAGTACATGTAAAAATGGCGCATGTTTTCGCTCATTTGCTACTGACTGGAATCTTTTATAAACTGTTTCACTTTTCATCATTATTTCACATGAAAAGCTGAATATTACTAAATGGCGCATCAAAATTAATCAAATCAATCCTTTTCAGACTAATTTTGATATTGTTATCCACTAGTTTTAAGTCATGACTGGCCCAACCCGAAAATCTTTCAAGAATATCACCTCTGGTTTCCGTATATGTAAACGGTGTCCAGGTCTTAAATAAATCTTTTTCCTCGTTAAATTCCAAGATTTTAGGTGTTTGAAGTATGTGATGAGATCGGCTTTTAGGTTTTTGACTAAAGGTCCGCTCGCCCGAAAGACGTTCAACTCGAATAGTTAGCAATAACATGTCTTCGTACATCAAAGATTGCTGCATCATTGGATCAGTTTGGTTCCATTCCATAGGCATCCAATATCTTGCATCCTTATCATACAACTCTAACCATTTGCTCCATTGCATTGTATCCAGCAGAAATGCTTCTTCATAAATAAAATCAATGATCGTTTCTTGTTTCATTCAGCAGCCTCTAATTTTTCACTCATATTTAATGTCATATATTTTGACCAGGCATTAAATTGGTTTCGCATCTGCCTTTCAGACGTACCATTAATGATTTCTGTTACATCATGTTTTTCGTCTTCATCGTAAAGCCTTTGAAGGTTAACCCATTCATTGCCATCAGATTTTAAACCTTCTTGCGCTCTTTCGTACATTTCTAGATCGTCATGACCAACAATTGATGTTGGGGCATTTATAAATCTATTATACATGAGGCTTCGTTCAAAGAATTTTTGAGGTGCGCCAACTAGTCTAAAACACCAACTTTCTACCAATGTTTTATCAACACTTATTGGAATAAAGTTACGTAAAATTTGAACAGCCCCTTTGACCATAATATTCGGAAAATATACAGTATTGTGTCTTACATCATTAATAATTTGTTTGGCTTTTTCGTCACCATGTTTTTCTACCATTTGTTCCATATAACCATCAACATCTGTGTAATCTTGGTGAATTGAGCCAGTAACACCTGTGTGCCCATGTCCATTAGGCCATATTCTTATGCCTGTGCTTTCGTAGAATTCATAAGGGCTCATAAAAGGAGCGTAAAACTGCACAGCAATAGGAGTGTCTTTAGAAACACTATTAACCTTTTCTCGCTCCCATACCTTGACTGCAGTACCAGCGCTACTTTCATGGGCTACCATAGGATGGCAAGTATCAGTTTGATTTTCAACTAGCATTTTCCAATTGCAGGTATGCATATATCTAATGGGAGAGCTGACAATTTCGAGGGCGCCGTTTGGTGAACGGTCTACCATATTGTCGATTGTTGATAAGGAATCACCAAAGTAATCCTCAAAAGAAGGACCATTTTTACTTAACCTAGCAAAGATAAAGTCCTTATAAATTTTTACATTTTCGACTTT
The DNA here is from genome assembly GCA_002683355.1 of Paracoccaceae bacterium. Lineage (GTDB taxonomy): Bacteria > Pseudomonadota > Alphaproteobacteria > Rhodobacterales > Rhodobacteraceae. The sequence continues at coordinate 66,673 of NYTF01000026.1, forward strand.
TGAGAGGCCCTTAGAAGCAGCTGTATCTGCAAATCCAGTGCCTTCATAACCCTTTTTCAATGGAACTGCTAAAAGTGATCCATCTGTTTTGAACGACCAGGCATGATACGGACATCTGAAAAACTTTCCGGTATTGCCACAAGGTTCAGATGCGATCTTTACCCCTTTGTGAGGGCACCTATTATACAAAACATGTATGCTATTATCACGATGCCTGGAAACTAAAATTGGTTGATTACCAATTTTGCTTGTTATAAAATCACCTGGAGTTTTAATTTGACTAGCGTGTCCAATGAAAATCCAAACATTTGGGAACAACTGCTCCATTTCAAGCTTAAATATTTCTTCATTTATGTATACATCGCGATGAACTGATTTATCTAAAACTAATTTTTGAACAGCTTTTTTGTTGTTTTCATATTTGTTCATCAGATTTACCCTTCATGTTTAAATATCAATAACGAGGCGCTTTGATTTTGCTCTAGAAACACAGATTTGCATTACTGTGTTAGAAGCCTTTTCTTCATCTGTTAATATTATATCCCGGTGATCAGGCTCACCAGAAATCACATCACATTGGCAAATTCCACAGTCGCCACGTTGGCAATCATATAATGGATCTAGCCCTGCATCTTCCAACGCATTTATTATAGTTTGATCTGAATTGACTTGAATCACCTGACCGGTACTATGTATCTCTACTTCGAAAGCCAAGTTTTCACTATTGTCATTATTGGTTTTAAATAGTTCAAAATGAACCCGTGAACTATCCCAATTTAATGTAAGGGCTGTATTTTTGACAGTGTCGATCAAACCGTGTGGTCCACAGATGTATACATGAGAGCCATTTGGCGCATTTTTTAAAATGGCTTCGATATTTAAAGCCGATTCATCATTATCATAATGCAATTGTATTTTATCACCACATATTTTCATCAGTTCAGGAACAAATGCTAAGGAGTTTTTGTGACGCCCAGCATAATGTAAATTAAAACTTTTATTTGTTTTAGCTAAATCTGCAGCCATTGATAGTATTGGTGTTACACCAATTCCTCCGGCGATTAGCACATGGTGTTGGGCTTCTTCTTTAAGTTCAAAATTGTTTTGTGGTAGAGTGGCTACAATCTTATCCCCTACTTTTAAAGAATGCATATAACTTGATCCACCTGTGCTATTTTCTTCTAGTAACACACCAATTGCTATTTGAGCTTGAGTTAACTCACTTAGACGAAGTAGTGAGTAGGCGCGATCATCATCGGTCGGTAACAAAACTCTAATGTGTGAACCAGCTGTCCATGACCAATTTTCACCATCTTTCAGATTAAATATAAATTTTTTTATATTTGGGGTTTCTTTTTGTATATATTGCAGTTCAATTGGTTGATTGATCATAACTTAATCTTTATCACGAGTATTTTTCTGTAACTAATCATTAGTAATTATTTATTCCTCAGATAAATATTTTTCAAACAGCATTCTAGATACTAATCACGGGATTTCGTAGTACTCCAATGCCTTCAACACCACATTCTATAACATCGCCTGGCCACATCCATTCTTGAGGATCTCTTCCCGCCCCCACGCCAGAAGGTGTCCCGGTTGCTATAATGTCCCCCGGTTCGAGCGTCATTCCTGAAGATAAATCAGAAATTAAAGTTGGAATATTAAATAGTAAGTGCTTTGTATTAGAGCTCTGCTTTTCTACACCATTTTTTTTCAACCAAAGGTTTAAATTATGTGGATCAGTAATTTCATCTTTCGTCACTATGCATGGTCCAAATGGTGCGAAGGTATCCTGTCCTTTTGAAAAAATCCATTGCCCGGCCCGGCGATTATCACGTGCTGAAACATCATTCATTATCGAATATCCAAAAACATGATCCATTGCATTTTTAGCCTCAATTCTAGTGGCTTTTGTTCCTATGATTACAGCTAACTCAACTTCCCAGTCTAACTGTTGCGTCATTTTACTATTGTGTTGAATACTATCACCAGTCCCAATAACTGCTGTTGGTGGTTTTGAGAATACAACCGGTTTAGTGGGTAAATCTTTTGCAGTATCAAGGTTTTTTGCTGATTCAGCTACGTGTTCAACATAGTTTAATCCAATTCCAAAAATGTTCTTTCTTGGTGTTGGGATGGGTGCCAGTAGTGTAACATTTTCTACTGGGACAGAAATTCCTGGAGGAAGCCTTGTTTCTTTTTTATTTAATAGGTTTGATAATGCAAATGTTGCATCTGGTCCCAGGTCAATCAATCGTAACATAGTATCTGGAAGTTGAGATCCACTTAATAGTCCTAATTTTTGAACATCTGTGACTTGACCATCGTTTATTACACCGAGCCGTGCCTTAGATGTTTTAGTTTTTCGGTAAGTTACTAATTTCATTTTTTGTCCTTATAAGGTTATTTTTCCACTATTTGATGACCATTGTTTTCGGGAAATTCTTGTTCTTTGTAAAAACCAAGTTTGTCCATTACTGGGAGATCGTTGAATGAAAAAAGACAAGAATCCTCACTTCTGTCAGTATTACAGTGTTCATGCCATGTCCAACTTGGGACACAAAAAATATCTTTTTCTGCCCAGTCAAATTTTGTACCGCCAATTATTGAATATCCATTACCTTTTGCTACTTGATAAATGATATTTCCAGTATGGCGGTGTGACTTTGTTTGTTCACTCGGGCGCAGCATTTGCATTTGTGCACCCATGGTTAACATTGGATCATTACCAGTCTGGGGATTAACATACCTCATAATTATTCCATCGTATGGGGATCCATCGGATACTTTTGCATAATTTTTCAAGGCTTCATAGGTTGGCTCCCAAGAAAATTTTAATAGTGGAGAATATGGTTTATCCCACTTATCTAATGCGGGCATTAGGCCTGGTGCTCCATAAGTAAGAGGACTATCATTAGTAGGTAGATTTGAAGACTGATATTCTTCTGGGTGTACTTCGTAAAAGTTAGCTTCAAGAGCATTGGTTAGTGGAATATCTAACCCATCTTGCCAAATGCATGTGCTTCCATCTTCAGAAATACCGTGCTCGTGCCACGTACCATTCGGAGTGATTACAAAATCCCTAGAACCTAGTTCAACTTTATGACCATCAACAATTGTATATGCGCCTTCACCCTCCATGATGAATCGGAGTGCCGAAGCTGCGTGGCGATGAGCTCCTGCTTTTTCACCAGCCTTCATTACTTGTATTCCCGAAAAAAGCCATCCACAGGCAGCACTAACATCTTGTCGCTTTGGGTTTCTTAGATAAATGACTCGTCGCCCAGCATCTTCTGGCCGCACAAGGTCAATAGCTCTAAGAACCTGTTTACGCAGTTCGGAGTGACGCCATATGGTGGGAGCAGATTTTGGGGATGGCTCCCAGGGCTCGATATCATTTGCAACAGTCCATAATGCTCCAGTATCAATTTCAGATAGTTCCTTGTAATATTCGGTTAATTCAGAGGTGTCTTTTACCCTAGCACGTCCAAAGACATCATCTTCTTTATTGATTCCATTCATTTTGGGCTCCCACACTTATAAAGTTTTTGAATAACTAAATATTTTATTACTTTAGTGTAATTAATTTTTATTATTTGTACTATAAAAAATGATTATGATAAATTATTAAAACTAGTTAAATTTTTAAAAATGACTAACAACTTCAAACAATGATTAAAAAAATATTAAGCGGCCCAGTACTCCTGTAGATATGCAATATCTGGTCATGTTAAATTCCTAAGTCTCGCTAATTTGAGTTATCTTACTAAAATAATTACAATTTACCATTTAAAAATTATCTATATAGCTATAGAGGATATTAAGTTTATTTATGAAATTAAATTACCTTTAAAGTTAGATTAAATGGTGGAAATGAATTGAGTAATGATATGGAAATTAATAAATCAGAACGGCTTTCCCAAATTAGAAAGAGTGATTTGTCAAGTGCATGTTGGGGTTACAAGGTTGTAGTAAGACATGGACAATGTGATCCTGCTGGAATTGCATATACGCCACATTTTTTTGATTTATTTAATATTGCTGTGGAGGATTGGTATTCTGAGTGTCTTGGTATCAATTATTATCAGATTATTGGGTCAAGGCGAATTGGTCTGGGTTATGCTCAAGCGAATGCAAATTTTTTTGAACCCTGTTTTATGGGTGATGAATTAGAGATCTGTGTTATGATTAAAAAAATTGGCAATTCATCTTTGTCTTTAATTCTTCATGTTTTTAAAGAAGAGGTTGAAAAGCTGAGGGGTGGCTTTGTAACTGTTGCAACAGATCTTGACACTCACAAATCTATTAAGATTCCTCAAGATATATTGAATGCATTAACTTTATATAAAAACAAATGTAATTAGATATTTGAGGTAACTGACTTGAAAATTGCAATATTAATGGCAAATACTGATGAAAGTTATTTTGCGTCTCAGCATCCGAGTGATGATAAGCATTTCGTAGATATATTAAACAATGTTAGATCTAACTGGATTTATGAAGTCTTTAATGTTACTCACCAAAATTTTCCTAACTCATTAGATAATTTTGATGGTATTATAATTACAGGTAGCCCAGCATCGGCAAATGATAAAGATTTGTGGGTTAAGGAGCTTTTAAGTACTGTAAGAAGCTCTATTAATAAAAAAATACCAATATTTGGTTCTTGCTTTGGCCACCAAGTGATTGCAAAGGCTTTAGGATCAAAAATTATAAAAAATCCAGATGGTTGGTCTTTTGGTCTTGTGAAGACGCAAGTTGTAGCAGACGCATCATGGCTTGAGGGTTTGGAAAAAGAAACCTTAGTTTATGCTGCACATGTTGAGCAAGTTAAAGACCTTCCAACGGGTGCCAAACTTTTATTTAAAACTGATGGATGTGATGTTGCTGGTTTTTCTATTGGAAATAATGTTTTCACAACACAGTATCATCCAGAAATGAGTCGGCAGTTTATGGTGGCTTTAACCGAAGAATTATCTATTAAATTGGGAAAAGAACTTACAGACAATGCCCTTTTTTCTTTGAATAAAAAGGCCCATACAATTCAGTTTGCTGAAGCAATAGCGAAATTTTTTGAAAGATCGTCAGCTTAACCCAATATCTATAACTGTATCCATGCAGTCTTGAGGTTAATATATTTATCAAGAGCGTGCATAGATTTGTCCGCACCATTTCCTGATTGTTTGACCCCAGATAGAGGAACTGTAACGTCTGCACCACCGTAAGTATTAACATTAACTACACCAGCATTAACTTTTGAAACCATCTGATGTGCCTTAGAGAGGTTTGATGTCCATATCCCAGCTGATAGTCCAAATTCAGTTCCATTTGCTAGCGTGATTGCTTCACTTTCTGATTTAAATTTGGAAACAGCTAGTACAGGTCCAAATACCTCGTCTTTAAATAGTGTGCTATTTGAAGATACATTTGTCACAACAGTTGGCTCCATGTAGTATCCGCCCGTATTCTGAAGTATTTGGTTACCTCCAGTCAAGATGTCCGCACCTTCTTCTTTAGCAACATCTACAAATTTTAAATTACTTTTAAGCTGGGTTTTGGAGTTTATAGCGCCAACATCGGAACTCAGATCTAGTGGGTCACCTACCTTTAAAAGATTGGCATGTTTAATAACTTTTCTTATGAAATCATCGTGTATTTCATCTTCTATAATTAGTCTGGATGCGGCCACGCAAACTTGTCCAGAATTGCGAAAGATAGCCATTGCTGAGACTTTGGCAGCTTGATCTAAATCTGGAGCATCTGAAAATACAATATTTGGAGATTTACCTCCTAATTCCAAATAGCACCGTTTCATATTTGATTGTGCTGAATATTCTAAAAGCCGTCGTCCTGTTGGTCCTGAACCAGTAAAGGCAAGCACATCAACATCCATTGATAACCCCATTGCCTCTCCAACAACTGAGCCTTGGCCTGTGATGATATTTAATACCCCTTCAGGCACACCAGCTTCTGAAGCCAGTTCAGCAATTTTCAACAAAGACAAAGAAGCAGTTTCAGCTGGCTTTAATACAATGGAGTTACCTGCCGCTAAAGCTGGAGCAATTTTCCATGCACCAATCATTAATGGAAAATTCCAAGGCACAATAGCACCAACGACGCCAACAGGTTCTTTATGGATCAGCCCAAGTACATTATTGGCGGTTGGTGCTATTTCACCATAAACTTTATCAATGCATTCTGCGTAATATCTAAACGTTCCTGCCGCTGAGCCAGCTTCTGCATTGATTGCCATATTAATTTCTGTCCCGTTGTCTCTTACGCCTAGTACGGTTAGTTCAAGGGCATCACGCTCTATTAGATCAGCTAATTTATGTAAAANCTTNTTTCGGTGTGCTGGTNCCATATTAGACCACAAACCTTTTTCAAATGCAGTTCGTGCNGATTTTATTGCCNTATTCATGTCATCAACAGTGGCTCGAGTAATTGAAGTAAAAGGCTTACCATCGATTGGAGAAACGATGTCAAAATTTTCTCCAGTTCCATTAACCCAATCTCCGTCAATAAATAATTTTTGTGGGGAGATCTTTTTATATCGGTGTTTATTAATTAAATTTTGCTCTAACATATTTAATCCTATTTGGTTTTGAACTTTTTCCATAAAGTTCGAATTTGAAGTGAGATAATTAAAATGATAATCGCAAACAGGATAAAAGCTATTGGTCGATTGATAAAGTCTACAGGAGTTTTAACACTCATCATGGATGTTCGCAGTTTACCTTCCATTATTTCTCCTAACACCATACCTAATATTATGGGTACTATGGGTAAGTCCAAACGCCTTAAAATAAATCCGAAAATACCACAGGCTGCTGCAACAGCACAATCAGTAAAGCTATTACGTAGACTATAAACCCCGACAAAGCTTAAAATCAGTATAGTCATTCCTAAAAAGCGACTTGGTATTTGTATCACTTTTAACAATGAATTTGTTGAGAATAATAAGAAAACTAGTACTAAAACATTTAATATTAATAATGAAATGTACAAAGCAATAACAAAGTCTAAATGATTTTGGAAAAGGTTGGGGCCAGGGTTTACATTATGTATATAAAAAACAGAAAGCATCATTGCTGTTAGTGCTTCACCTGGAATACCTAAGGCTAGCAAAGGTATCATCGCCGCAGCTGGTACTGCGTTATTGGCAGTCTCTGATGCAACCAAACCTTCTGGAGATCCTTTGCCAAATTGATCTGGGTTTTTTGAACTACGCTGAGCGTAAGTGTAAGAAAAAAATTGTGAAGTAAATTCACCAACACCTGGAATCATTCCCATAATTACACCAAAACTAGCAGCTACTGACGCTACTCGTTTATGTTTGCCTAGCTCTTTTAGTCCTTGAAATAATCCACCTGAAAGCTTTACAGCTTTCGCTCTCTTATCTTCTTGAGCGAGTAATAATATAGCTTGAGATATTGCAAACAAACCTAAAACTACAACTATCAGATTTAAACCGCTTGCCAACCAACTTTGATCAAAAGTATATCGTTTTGTATATTTTATGGGCTCCATTCCGACAGTTTGAACAAAAATTCCAAGACTTGCCATCATAGCAGCAGCAAACATTTGTCCTTTGTGAGCCGTGATCACGAGTATTATTCCTAAAAGTGCAGCTAAAAATATTTCACGTGACCCAAACATTGGTGCGATATATGCTAAGACTGGGGAAAAGAAAATTAGACATATAATTGAAAAAACACCACCAAAAAACGAGGCTGAATACGCCAAGCTTAATGCTCTCCGTCCCTCTCCTCTTTTTGTCATAGGATAACCATCATAGGTGGTTAGAGCATTAACAGGTGTTCCAGGTGTATTGATCAATATTGCAGGTATTGATCCACCATACATCGCAGATCCATAAATACCTAAAAGTAAAGTTAAGCCAACGATCGGCTCTAAAGAAAAAGTAGCTGGCAAAACAATTGCAATCGCTACTGCGGGTCCAACACCGGGTACGGCTCCTATTATGACACCGCCAACAGAACCAATAAGGAGCGCTATAATTACATCCCATCGTAGGAGAATCTCAAATGCAGAAAAAAGAATATCCATCAGGCTCTCACGCTAAAAGTTTAAAATCATGAATGATCTTATAGTATTAGGGAGAAGTTCATATATCGCACCCCCCGGAATTTTTACTTCTAAAAATGTTTTAAAGATTAGTACAATACTCAGACCTGTCACCATAGAATAGGTTATCATTTTTTTATCTCGGTATCCAACTCTGTAGGTTAAGCAGGGTGCGATGATAAGTGTAGCTATCAAATACCCAATATTGGGTACAAGGATTACATACAAAAGAAACCAACATGCATATTCTATTGATTTAATCCAAAGTATACCTTCATCTAATTCTATTTTTAAATTCTGGATTCTAAGATTTAAAAATAAATGGATTAGGCCAAAGACAGTCATTCCAATCAGACCAATCGCACTCCATAATGCGGGTTGAGAAGTTAGTTTTGTTTTTTTGAACCATTTAATTTGATCGGGAAACTGACTTATCAAAATAGCTGAAATCAAGAAAAAAAATACAGCGAAGAGCAAATCTCCTGATTTGATATTTTTCATAAGCTGTGATCTTATTCTAGGATTGTTAAGAGGCTGAACTAATGATTAGCCTCTTAACTTTATACTTTACTTATTATTCTAACAAGCTGCTAACATAAGCGTCTTGCTCAATGTCTGCTGCAATCATTGCTGCGGACTCTTCAGGGCCCATCCAATAGACCTGAGCCCCAGTGGATGTCAACGCTTGAGCTCTTTCAGTCATTACTGCTTTTGAAGCAACAGCAATAATTTTGTCGCGAACATCTTGTGGTGTGTCTTTATGAACAAAAATACCATTCCACAAATTAGACGTTAGAGTTGGCTCTATCTCCGTTAGTGTAGGCGCATCAGGAGTTAAGCTAATACGCGACCCAGTTATTGATGCTAGGATTGTTACGTCATCTACACATGCCGTGAGTAATTGTAACGTAGTATTGATTACATCCGCGTCCCCTGATGCTAAACTATTGCAATCTAAATTATCAAAAGCAGCATCTGAGGCAAAACTAAAGCCTAATTTTTTAGCAGCCGCTAAAGTTAATTTAGTTGGAATTAAAGGAGCACCAAAGTGACCAAGTGAAACATCATTTGATTTTGCATACTCAGCTAATTCTTCCATAGTTTGATATGGTGCGTCTGGACTTGTTGCAATCACAAATGGATAAGTTACGAAAATACCAAGAGGATCGAATTTTGCAGGTGCTAATTCAGCTATTCCAATTTGATGACCAATTACTGGAACACCAATAACGAACGATCCAATTGTATACCCATCTGCTGGTGCAGTTGCTACTTCAATTGCACCAGGGAATGGCCCACCACCACCACCTGGTTTATTTACAACAGCTGCCGCAACTCCATATTCTTTTTGAAATTCTTCTGCAATTATTCGTGTAAGAACATCTTCTAAGTCACCTGGAGGCCATGGTACTATGAAAGTAACTGGTTTCTCTGGGTATTCTGCGAANGTTGGATTNATAAATCCAGTTATTGCTANNGTNANTGTAGCAATNGTTAAAAATATTTTTTTCATTTTTTNCCCCTGTTATGTATATTTTNATTTTTTGNAATCTTNCAAAANGACGCGNCGTAAAAAAAAAGGTGCCAAAATGNAGATTAAGAGTCAAATTGTTTTTTTCGTACTGATGTNGTNNAATATCTNGTNNCAATTATTTAACATGTTAANTAATATNTTCAANNTATNTTNTGATANTTNTTATGTANANAGAATTTNAATNAATTAATGTATTGTTTGTTCGCGCTTNAAAGGCTTTNGTTTATTTTCNCGANTTAAGATATCNCTGGCAACCTGATGNCCTGATAANACAGCTGCTTGAATAGTTCTTGGNGCCAAGCAATCACCTGTTANANAAATATTTTTAATNGAGTTCATTAATTTTTTGTCNNGAAATAATTCNTNATTTGAACTTTTTGCNCCCACAAAAACAAGATTTTTTATATTAATNTCAAAATTCTTATTATCAATTAAATTTAAAAAGCCTTGATTTTGNGTCATTTTACAATTCAGTATAAAATTAGCCCCTAATGATCGCAGTTTTTCAGTAATTGCTACTTGTTCTAGTGTATACTGGGTCCATGTAGAAATTGTTGGAAGGGGTGTTACGTAAGTAACTGAGTGTCCATCCTTTAATAATTTCTCTGTTATTACGCTCGCCATATAATAATGATCGTCATCATAAACAATAAAACTTGATGGTGATATATTTGATGTTTTATTTGACATAATATCGTCAGGGGTTAATAAATTATGGCTTTTTGTTTTTATTTCTTCAAAATTAGTCGAACCAATCCAGTCATTTCTCCACTTAGCCCCTGTTGCAATTGATACTGTATCAGATTCGAATTCGATGATGTCATTAACAGTCATTTTGCTTGACAAATATAACTGTGTGTCATTTTTCTGTGACAGTTGGTAAACCCTGTAATCCCTTACACGAAGCCAAGATGATAAGCCTGGTAAGTTTCCTTCTTTGGTTACTCTCCCGCCTGGTTCATCTCTTGCCTCAGCAATAGTCACTTTGTGCCCAGCATTCGCTAAAGTTAAGCCGCATTCTAAACCTGCTGGTCCTGCACCAATTATTAGATGAGACTCTCTACTATTTGTAATTGGAGGTGTTTCAGGATGCCAATCTTTTCGCCATTCCTCACTGATCGTGGGATTTTGAGTGCATTTTACTGGCACACCGTAAGCGTCCATACTTACACAAACATTGCATCCAATACATTCTCGAATGTTTTCGATTGAATTATCTTTTATTTTACTTGGAAGGAATGGGTCTGCAATAGATGGCCGTGCCCCACCAATTAGATCTAATTGTTTCTTTTTAATTACAGAGACCATGAGATCCGGTGAAGTAAACCGGCCAACACCAACAACTGGTTTTGTGGTTAGTGATTTTACAAAGCTTGTATAATTTTGCTGATATCCTTCTTGTGTAAATCTTGCAGATTGGCTGTCTTTTGGCCATCCAGAGAGATTAACATCCCATAAGTCAGGAAGTTCAGAGAGAGCTTCAACTACATCACGACCTTCCCCGTTATGACACAAACCATTGAGTTTGTCTGGCTCTGCTACACCAAATCTTAAAGCAACCGCACATTTACCATTAACAGTATCCAGTGTATCTTCTAAAACTTCTTGAAGCAGTCGTATGCGATTTGAAAAAGTGCCTCCATATTGATCAGAGCGTTTGTTAGTATTGATTGATAAAAAGTGGTTCAAAATGGACAAACCATGTGCTGCATAAACATAAATTATGTCATAACCCGCTTCAACACTTCGCTTCACTGCTGCTTTGTGTTGATTTCTAAATAAATGAATGTCTGAAAGATCCATTTCCTGACTTTGACTCGGAATTTCAGGCCTTAATGCGGGTAAATTTGAAGGGCCAACGATTGGAAGGCCAGTTGTTAGATTTCTACTTTGCATTCCACCGTGTCCAAGTTCAATAGCAGCCAAGGCGCCATGTTTTTTTATGGCATTTACTTGCGATATATGGCGGGGCAAATCACTATTGTCCCATATGCGTTCCATTGGATGATTGGCATAATCTGAATTTGGAGAAATTTCTGTCAAACCAACTGCCACTGTTCCCCATCCACCTTCAGCTTTCATGGCCCTTAGAGCGATTGCTCCATTTGGTTCAGTCCAACCGTGCCCTGTAGAGTGTGGTGAAGCAAAAAAACGATTTGGGGCTGTGACAGGACCAATTTTTATTGGGGTAAATAAAATGTCATATGGTGAAGTGGTTGTCATTTGTTCAAGACTATTCCTTGCTCCACCCAGTTGTCAAAGATTTTCATGACTGTTAGTGAAAATTCTTCATCATTAATATGGTTATCAATTTCTGTAACACCAATGGGTTCCTTTATTGAGTTTTTCATCTCGTTCATAAACGCACTTAAGCTGTCAGGATCATAAGCAGGGCCATCTATTTTGTCCCATTCTTCAATTCCTCTCAAAGGTAGGATTACATGCACAGGAGCCTGAGACTTTTTTAATCGAATATTTATTTCCCGAGCCGTTTCTCGTCTTTCTTCTGTATTTAAAGCGGAAGATTTAATTAGTCGGTTGTGTTCATGGAAAGGCCGATCTGAATATTTCTTGGGAATCTTTTGCCATCCAGCAAAATCAATTAAGTCAATACATCCAGGAGCGATAATTTGAGGAATATTTGCTACACCTGCACTTAACATTCGGTCTTCACCGCCATTTATTACTGATCCAGCTAGTAGGTTTCCGAGCTCTGGCAAAGCAAAATCCATAACACAAACAAATTTTCCTTGCTTGGCAATTTGTTCAAAAGCCATTCCACCCATACCAGTTGCATGAAATATTGCTACTTCAAAACCGCGAGCTTCTAGAGCAGGTTTTAATTTTTGCATGCAACTGGTATGCGTTTAGTGATCGAATTGATCGAGGAGCTCGAAATGAAGGGTGGTGGTTATGGGCTATT